>DASSJT010000254.1:0-16655 GCA_035691065.1 Dermatophilaceae bacterium | reverse complement strand
GGAGGCGCTCTTCGCCGAGAAGCGCCGCGAAGATCGGCTTCGCAGGAGGGGTTACCTGTTCGTCCGCGTCACGTGGTCAGACCTCGACCACCCAGCCCGCATCCTCGCCCGGATTCGCCAGGCCCTCGCTGCGGCCTGAGCCACCCAACCGATAGTCGGCGCACGCCTGCTGGGCTCGCGCCCCGAGAGATGGCGGTCGCAACAACGAACGGGGCCTCAATCCTGGCTCGCCCGGGGGTGGGGTAAAGCGGGGCGAGGGGTTGCGGCCTACCAGCTCAGGCTGCACCCGGCATACGGCCGCTGCACCCGACAACGCACCTGGGGGGAACTGGACCTTTATCGGGCCACCCGATAAAGGTGGGGCGCGTGTGGCGAGTCGGACGGCGAGGAGCCGCGGATGCGAGGGGTGGTCGGGGGCGGCGAGGTGAGGGGTGCGGGGGGTCGGGGCGACGGGCGGTCAGCGCGGGCGGTTACCTGCCCGTACGTCGGACTGGGCTGCCGTGGCCAACCGGCACCCAATAGGCTGGGTGAGACCGAGCTGCCGCGCGCAGCGGCAGGCATCAATCCCGGAAGGCACGGCACAGTGACTGTTCGCGTTGGCATTAATGGCTTTGGCCGCATCGGCCGCAACTTCTTCCGCGCCGTGGCGGCCTCCGGCGCCGACATCGAGGTCGTGGCGGTGAACGACCTCACTGACAACGCCACCCTGGCCCACCTGCTCAAGTACGACTCGATCCTGGGCCGGTTCGACGGCGACGTCACCTCGACCGACACCGACATCACCGCGGGGGACAGGACGTTCAAGGCGTTCGCGGAGCGCGACCCCAACAACCTCAAGTGGGGCGAGCTCGGGGCCGACGTCGTCCTCGAGTCCACCGGCATCTTCACCGACGCCACCAAGGCCAAGGTGCATGTCGACAACGGTGCCAAGAAGGTGATCATCTCGGCGCCCGCGAAGAACGAGGACGTCACCATCGTCCTCGGCGTCAACGACGGAGACTACGACCCGGCGAAGCACACGATCATCTCCAACGCCTCGTGCACGACCAACTGCCTGGCCCCGATGGCCAAGGTCCTCAACGACGAGTTCGGCATCGTCAAGGGCCTGATGACCACGATCCACGCCTACACGCAGGACCAGAACCTCCAGGACGGCCCGCACAAGGACCTCCGCCGGGCGCGGGCGGCGGCCCTGAACATCGTCCCGACCTCCACGGGCGCCGCGAAGGCGCTCGGCCTGGTGCTCCCCGAGCTCAAGGGCAAGCTCGATGGCTACGCCCTGCGCGTGCCAACCCCGACCGGCTCGGCCACGGACCTCACCTTCGAAGCCGGTCGCGAGACGACCGTCGAGGAGGTCAACGCCGCGGTGAAGGCCGCCGCCGAGGGACCGCTCAAGGGCATCCTCGTCTACACCGAGGACGCCATCGTCTCCACCGACATCGTGACCGACCCCGCCTCATGCATCTTCGACGCCGGGCTCACCAAGGTCATCGGCAACCAGGTCAAGGTCGTCGGCTGGTACGACAACGAGTGGGGCTACTCCAACCGCCTCATCGACCTGACGCTCCTCGTCGGCAACCAGCTCTGAGGGCGACCGCGCGCATGAAGTCCATCGCCGACCTGGGCGACCTGCGCGGCAAGCGGGTACTCGTCCGGTCTGACCTCAACGTGCCGCTCGACGGCCAGACCATCACCGACGACGGCCGCATCCGCGCCTCGGCCCCGACCATCAGGGCCCTCTCCGGGGCGGGCGCACGCGTGATCGTGTGCGCCCACCTCGGCCGGCCCAAGGGTGTGCCCGAGGAGAAGTACTCCCTCGCCCCGGTGGCCAAGCGACTCGGCGAAGTGCTCGGCAGGCAGGTGGCGTTCGCTTCTGACACGGTGGGGAAGAGCGCCCAGGCCGCGGTCGCTGCCGCCGCGGACGGCGACGTCGTCCTGCTGGAGAACCTCCGGTTCAACCCGGGCGAGACGGCCAAGACCGACGAGGAGCGCGCCGAGTTCGCCCGACAGCTCGCCGCCCTTGCCGACGCCTTCGTCTCCGACGGCTTCGGGGTCGTCCACCGCAAGCAGGCGAGCGTCTACGACGTGGCCCGGCTGCTGCCCTCCGCCGTCGGCGGGCTGGTCGAGACCGAGGTCGGCGTGCTCAAGCGGCTCACCGAGGACCCCGAGCGGCCGTATGCCGTGGTGCTGGGTGGCGCGAAGGTGTCCGACAAGCTGGGTGTGATCGACAACCTGCTCAAGACCGCCGACCGCCTGCTCATCGGGGGCGGCATGGTGTTCACCTTTCTCAAGGCCCAGGGGCTGGAGGTGGGCAAGAGCCTGCTTGAGGCCGACCAGGTCGACAGAGTCAAGGGCTACCTCGACCAGGCTGCCGACCGCGGTGTCGAGATCGTCCTCCCGGTCGACATCGTGGCCGCCACCGAGTTCTCGGCCGACGCCGACCATGAGGTCGTCGCCGCGGACGCCATCCCCTCCGACCGCATGGGCCTCGACATCGGACCCGAGTCCAGCGCCCAGTTCGCCCAGAAGCTGGCCGACACCAGAACCGTGTTCTGGAACGGCCCGATGGGCGCGTTCGAGATGGCTCCGTATGCCGCAGGGACGGCAGCGGTGGCCAAGGTCCTGGCCGAGGTCACCGCCAACGGCGGCCTCACCGTGGTGGGCGGCGGCGACTCGGCCGCAGCCGTGCGCCAGCTCGGCTTCGAGGACGACCAGTTCGGGCACATCTCGACCGGCGGCGGCGCAAGCCTCGAGTACCTCGAGGGCAAGGAGCTTCCGGGGCTGACCGTCCTCGACGAGCAGGACTGAGACCGGCTGAACCCCGGTCGGGCCGGGTCGTGCGCGACCCGGCCCACCGGCATACCGAAGGAGTCTGATGGCCCCCCCGAACACCGGCCGCACGCCACTCATGGCGGGCAACTGGAAGATGAACCTGGACCACCTGCAGGGCACCCACCTGGTCCAGAAGCTGGACTGGACGCTGCGCGACGCGCGCCATGACTTTGCGGCGGTGGAGGTGGCGGTGCTTCCGCCGTTCACCGACCTGCGCAGCGTGCAGACCCTCATCGAGGGGGACAAGCTGCACCTTACCTTCGGCGCGCAGGACCTGTCCCCGCACGATGCCGGGGCCTACACGGGGGACGTCAGCGGGGCGTTCCTGGCCAAGCTCGGCTGCAGGTATGCCGTGGTGGGCCACAGCGAGCGCCGCGAGTACCACGCGGAGAACGACGCCCTGGTCAACGCCAAGCTCAAGGCGGCGTTCCGCCACGGGCTGACCCCGATCTTCTGCGTCGGAGAGGGGCTCGGCATCCGCCAGGAGGGCCGCCACGTCGAGCACGTGCTCGCACAGGTGGAGGCCGGGCTCGACGGCATCCCGGTGGAGCAGGCGCGCACGATCGTGATCGCCTACGAGCCCGTGTGGGCGATCGGCACCGGCGAGGTGGCGACCCCCGAGGATGCGCAGGAGGTCTGCGCTGCCATCCGCACCAAGCTGGCCGAGCTCTACACCGGCGACACCGCCGACGGCATCCGGATCCTCTACGGCGGCTCGGTGAAGGCGAACAACGTCGCGGCGATCATGGCCCAGGACGACGTCGACGGGGCCCTGGTCGGGGGTGCGTCGATCGTGGTCGACGAGTTCGCCTCGATCTGCCGCTACCGCGACCACATCACTGCTGCCGGCTGAGCCCGGCCACGGGCCGGCACCGCACCGGCACCGGGGAAGGTATTCTGACCCGTGCTGCTCTGTGCAGCCTCGACGTCTAGACAGATTGGGTACTCGTGGAAGCGGTTCGGATCGGACTCCAGGTCCTGGTGGTCATCGGTGGCCTGTTCCTGACCCTGCTCATCCTGCTCCACAAGGGCAAGGGCGGCGGTCTCTCGGACATGTTCGGCGGCGGCATGTCGACCTCGCTGGGGTCGTCCTCGGTGGCCGAGCGCAACCTCGACCGCTTCACGATCGCGGTGGCCATCATCTGGTTCACCTGCATCGTCGGACTTGGCCTGATCGACCGCTTCGCGGCCTGAGCGCCGACTGCGAAAGGACTCCTGAACCATGGCTGGTGGCAATGCCATTCGCGGCAGCCGGGTCGGCGCCGGCCCGATGGGTGAAGCCGAGAGAGGCGACGCGGCCCCGCGGGTGTTCGTGTCGTACTGGTGCTCCAACGGGCACGAAACCCGACCGAGCTTCGCGGAGGAGCCTGGCCTGGTCATTCCCGAGCAGTGGGACTGTCCGCGCTGCGGCTTCCCTGCAGGGCAGGACCAGACCGACCCGCCCGCTCCGCCCAAGGTCGAGCCCTACAAGACGCACCTGGCCTACGTGAAGGAGCGCCGTTCGGATGCCGATGGCCAGGCCATCCTCGATGAGGCCCTGCAGTCGCTGCGTGACCGAGGCCTGATCCAGTAGATCCGAGAGGACCCCCAGTACACCCGGTAGGCCCCAGTACATCCGCTCGGTCTCGGTAACCCCGCTAGAGCTGACAGCCCCGGTGGCGCACGCTCAGGGCGAGCTGATCCGCACCAGAGCGGGCGGCACGTGGCTTGCGGCCGGCCGGTCCAGCAGCCAGGTGGTCGACCGTGTGCCGCTCACGCCCGCCGCGGGCGCCTGCAGCCGACCGGCTCCCGAGAGGGCCAGCCCCACGGCCTGAGCCTTGTCGGCGCCGGCGACGAGGAACCAGACATCCCGTGCCGAGCACAGGGTGGGAAACGTGAGCGAGATGCGTGTCGGCGGCGGTTTGGGGGCTCCGTGCACGCCGACGACGGAGTGCTCGACCTCGTGGGCTGCCGGGTGCTCGGGGAACAGCGACGCGACATGGGCGTCCGGACCGACCCCCAGCATCAGCACGTCGAACCGTGGCACCTCGTGGCCTGGGGCCGCCCGCCGTGCGAGCTCACCGGCATACCGCCGAGCCGCCGCCTCCACGTCATGGCCATCTGGCCCGTCAGAGGCGGGCATGGCGTGGACGTGGTCGGCCGGGAGGGGCACCGCGTCGAGCAGGGCTGCGCGCGCCTGGGTCTCGTTGCGCTCCGGGTCGCCAGTGGGGAGGAAGCGCTCGTCCCCCCACCAGACCTGGAGCCGGGCCCAGTCGATGGCGTCGCGTGCCGGGCTCGCGGCCAGGGACTCGAGGATCGCGCTGCCCATGGACCCGCCGGTCAGCACGATGTCGGCCTCCCCACGGGAGGCCTGGGTGTCGACGATGGCCGTGACCAGACGTGCGGCCGCCGCGTCGGCCAGCAGCTGCTTGTCGCGGTGGACCACGACGACAAGCGGGCTCGGGTTCACGAGCTCGCGACCTTGGCCTGGGGCTTCGCCTCAGCGGCCGCTGGCGTCGTGCGACCAGCGTCCGATTGGGGGGCTTCGCCTGCGGACTGGGTGCGCTCGCCGGGTTCCGCCCGTCCACCCGGTTCCGCGTGTTCACCGAGTTCGCCGGGTTTCTCGCGTTCGGTGCGCGTGGCCGCCAGCTTCTTGGCCGCCGCCTTCTTGACCGTGGTCGTGCTCGGCGGTGGCGGCGGCGGCTCGGCCTCGACCATGGCGCTGCTGGACTTGTGGGAGGTGCGTCGCTGGATTGCCCGCGCCCGGCGCTCGGCTTCCTTCGCCGACGGCGCCTCGCCCTCGGCGACCGCCTCGCTCGCTGTCTTGGTGCGCGCCTTGCCCAGGATCTTGGGCAGGCCCTTGACGATCGTGTCCCGGTAGACGTCGTCTGGGTCGAGGCGGCGGAGCTCATCGGCAAGGCACTCAGCGGTCTGGCGGCGAGCCAGGGAGATCCTGCGGTCGGGCTGACCGGGCTGGGTGAGGGTGGCGATGCTCCCCTCGGGCCGGACGAGGTCGACGTTGCCGCTCTTGCGCTCCAGCCGCACGCTCTGCATGCCGCTGCCGACCCGGCTGCGCGCGCGGGTCACCGGGCAGCGCAGGGTGTTGGCCAGCCACGCGGCCAGGAGGTCGGTCGAGGCCGAGTCGGTGCCACCGGTGACCGTGGCAGCCACCACAGGCTCGTACGGCGGCTGGTCGAGGGCCGCAGCGAGCAGGCCCCGCCAGAGTGTGATCCGCGTCCAGGCCAGGTCGGTGTCGCCGTCGGCGTAGGTCTTGGCGCGGCGCCGGACCTCGGTCAGGGGTAAGGGAGACTCCGCGGCGTCGGTGATGCGCCTCTGGGCCATGGCGCCGATGGGATCGGCCGAGACGTCCGGGGGTGCCGCCTTGGGCCACCAGGCCACGACCGGTGAGTCGGGCAGCAGCAGGGGTATGACCACGCTGCGGCCGTGGTCGATCAGGGGGCCGTACAGGCGCATGACGACCACCTCGCTGGCCCCCGCGTCGCCTCCGACCCGGATCTGGGCGTCGAGGCGCGCCGATCCGCGCTTGTTGGCCAGGACCACCGTGATGATGCGGCAGGGGTGCTGGTGGCTGGCGTCATTGGCCGCCTCGATCGCGACCTCGGCGTCGAGCTCGTCGACGACGATGACCAGGGTGAGAACCCGGCCGAGGGCCATCGAGCCGACGTCCTCTCGAAGCTGGATGAGCTTCTTGGTGACCGCGGCGGTGGTGGTGCTGGGCAGGTCGATGATCACGGCATCCTCCACACCCGGCCGTCGCGCCGCATCATGTCGTCAGCGCTCGCAGGCCCCCACCCGCCGGAGAGGTAGGCCTCCGGCTGGCCGTTCTTGGACCAGAACTTCTCGACCGGGTCCAGGATCCGCCAGGACAGCTCGACCTCCTCGTGACGCGGGAAGAGCGGCGGGTCGCCGAGCAGGACGTCGAGGATCAGGCGCTCGTACGCCTCCGGCGAGGACTCGGTGAAGGACCGGCCGTAGCCGAAGTCCATGGTGACGTCCCGGACCTCCATCTGGGCCCCGGGGACCTTTGCCCCGAACCGCATCGTGATGCCCTCGTCGGGCTGGACGCGGATCACGATGGCGTTCTGGCCCAGCTCCTCGGTGGCGGTGTCGGCGAAGGGCAGGTGGGGGGCCTTCTTGAAGACCACGGCGATCTCGGTCACCCGCTTGCCGAGGCGCTTTCCCGTGCGGAGGTAGAAGGGCACGCCCGCCCAGCGGCGCGAGTCGATCTCGAGCTTCACCGCGGCATACGTCTCGGTCGTGGACGTGCTCTTGACGCCGTCCTCGTCGAGGTAGCCGATGACCTGCTCACCCCCCTGCCAGCCGGCGGCGTACTGGCCGCGTGCGGTGTACTTGCCGAGCTCGCGCGGCAGGCGAACGGCGGAGAGAACCTTCTCCTTCTCGGCCCGCAGGTGCTCGGCGTCGAACGAGACCGGCTCCTCCATGGCCGTCAGCGCGAGGAGCTGGAGCAGGTGGTTCTGGATGACGTCGCGGGCGGCGCCGATGCCGTCGTAGTAGCCGGCGCGGCCCCCGATGCCGATGTCCTCGGCCATGGTGATCTGCACGTGGTCGACGTAGTTGGCGTTCCAGACCGGCTCGAACATCTGGTTGGCGAACCGCAGGGCAAGCATGTTCTGGACGGTTTCCTTGCCGAGGTAGTGGTCGATGCGGAACACCGAGTCCGGCGGGAAGACACCCTCGACGATCGCGTTGAGCTCCCGGGCGCTGGCCAGGTCATGGCCGAAGGGCTTCTCGATGACGACCCGTCGCCACGAGCCCGCCTCGGGCTTGCTGAGCCCGGATCGCTCCAGCTGCTCGCAGACGACCGAGAAGAAGGCGGGCGGAATGGAGAGGTAGAAGGCCTGGTTGCCCCCGGTGCCCCGTTCGTCCTCCAGGGCCTTCACGGTGTGGGCCAAAAGGTCGAACGCCGAAGGATCGTCGAAAACGCCTGGGACGAAACGGATTCCCTCGGAGAGGTTCCGCCACACCTCCTCGCGGAACGGCGTGCGGGCGTGCTGCCTGACCGAGTCGTGGACGATCTTGCCGAAGTCCTGGTCGGCCCAGTCGCGGCGGGCGAAGCCCACGAGCGAGAACCCAGGGGGGAGCAGCCCGCGGTTGGCCAGGTCGTAGACCGCCGGCATGAGCTTCTTGCGAGCCAAGTCGCCGGTCACGCCGAAGAGAACCAGGCCACAGGGGCCCGCGATCCGCGGCAGCCGCTTGTCGCGCGGGTCGCGGAGCGGGTTGTGCCCTTGGCTGATCCGGGAGGGACTCATCACGCTCCAATCACCGAGAGGACCTCTCGCACCTGGTCGAGGCCGGTGTCGTGGCTGGTGAGATGCAGCTGGAGGACCGGCCTCCCGTGGTCGGCCAGTACCTGGGCGTCGCCACCGGCCTGCGCGGCGATGAAGTCGCCGAAGGTGAAGTCGCGACCCGGGATCTTGAGGTCGGCGCTGGGAGCAGACGTGACCTGGATGTAGACCCCGGTGGCCGGGCCGCCCTTGTGGAACTGTCCCGTGGAGTGCAGGAAGCGCGGGCCCCACCCGAACGTCGTGGGACGACGTGTGGAAGCCGCGAGCGGGGCTCGGCAGCCTTCGAGGGCGGAGTCGGCATGGCGGTCGAGGTAGGCCATGACGGCGACGTACCCCGCCGCGCGGTCGAGCTGGCCCAGCAGGGCGCTCACCGCCTCGGCGAGGGAGCCGGCGCCGCCCAGCCAGTCTCCGCCCAGCGCCCGGACCTCGACGGCGCCGTCGGTGAAGGCAGGCGCCACGGAGGCGGAGCCGCCGCCCTCCAGGAGGCCGCGGGCCGCCTGCTTGGCACTCTCGACGTCGGGCTGGTCGAACGGGTTGATGCCCAGGAGCCGGCCCGCCACCGCCGTGGCCACCTCCCAGAGGAGGAACTGTGCGCCCAGCGAGCCGGACACCTCGATGACCGACCGACCGGCCTCGGCCGAGTCGCTGGCGCCGGTGAGGGCGCCGCTGACCGCGCCACTTTCGGCGCCGCTGACGGCGCCACTTTCGGCG
This sequence comes from Dermatophilaceae bacterium, assembly GCA_035691065.1. Classification (GTDB taxonomy): domain Bacteria; phylum Actinomycetota; class Actinomycetes; order Actinomycetales; family Dermatophilaceae; genus DASSJT01. The sequence continues at coordinate 7,806 of DASSJT010000254.1, read as the reverse complement.
CCACTTTCGGCGCCGCTGACGGCCCCACTGTCGGCGCCGCTGACGGCAGCGCCGCCCGGGCCACCCTCAAGCCCCACCAGCCGGGCGACCGTGACGTCGGCCGCGCCCCACGAGAGCTCCGGGGCGTCCTCGCCCTCCACGACGACGGGCAGGATCCCGGTGCCCTCCTTGCCGGTGCTCTCCGCGATCAGCTGCTCAGCCCAGTCGGGGAACCCGGGGATGCCCGACCCCGCGTCCACGATGACGAGCTTGTCGCGCAGCGGCGATGTGCCGGCCATTGCGGCGCCCAGCCGAAGCCCGGGGTTTGCCTCGTCGTCGGCACTGAGCAGGTCGGCCACGGTTTCGGCGTCGTCGAGCAGCCGCTCGATGTCCGCACCCGCGAGCCCGGACGGCACGAGGCCGAAGGCGGTGAGCGCCGAGTAGCGCCCGCCGACGTTGGGGTCGGCGTTGACCACGCGGTATCCCGCCTGCCGCGACTGCTCGTCGAGAGGGCTGCCCGGGTCGGTCACGACGACGATGCGCTCGGTGGCGTCGATCCCCGCGGCGGCGAAGGCGCCCTCGAACGCGCGGCGCTGGGAGTCCGTCTCGACGGTCGACCCCGACTTGCTCGACACCACGACCACCGTGCGGCCGAGGTCGACGAGGGCCTCCCGCACGACGTCAGGGTGGGAGGAGTCCAGGACCACCAGGTCGAGACCCTCGGTGTTGCAGATGACCTCCGGCGCAAGCGAGGAGCCGCCCATGCCGCACAGCACCACCCGGTCGACGCCGAGCCCCCGCAGGTGGTCCCGGAGGGCGGCCACCTCCCCCACGAGCGGGCGGGAGGCGCGGGGGAGGTTGACCCACGAGAGGCGGATCGCCGCCTCCGACTCCGCAGCCGGGCCCCAGAGCGACGCGTCCTGAGCGAAGAGAGCGCTCGCGAAGCCGGAGTCGACCAGCCGGGGAACCGCGCTGGTGATGGCGTCAGCGGCGGCGCCCCCTGCAACCACCCCCAGGGCGCTCACCGGGCGGCCTTCTCCAGGTCGGCCTGAACCTCGTCGAGCAGCTCCTCCCAGGACTTCGCGAACTTTTCGACGCCCTCCTTCTCGAGCACCGCCGTGACGTCGGCGTAGGAGATGCCGAGACGCTCGAGGCTGTCGAGGTCGTCCGTCGCCTCGTCATAGGCACCCGTCACGGTGTCACCGCGGATCTCGCCATGGTCCGCGACCGCGTGGAGTGTCTTCTCGGGCATTGTGTTGACGATGTTGGGCGCCACCAGCTCGGTGACATAGAGGGTGTCGGGGTATGCCGGGTTCTTGACTCCCGTGGAGGCCCACAGGGGCCGCTGGGGTCGGGCACCGCTCTGTTGGAGGCTCTGCCACCGCGGAGTGCTGAAGACCTCCTCGAACGCCTGGTAGGCGAGGCGTGCGTTGGCGACGCCGGCCTTGCCTCGGAGCGCTGCGGCCTCGGGGCTGTCGAGGCCCTCGAGGCGCTTGTCGACCTCGGTGTCCACGCGGGAGACGAAGAAGCTCGCGACCGAGTGGATCGTCGACAGGTCCCGGCCGGCCTCCCTCGCCTGCTCGAGCCCGGTCAGGAAGGCGTTCATGACGCCCCGGTAGCGATCGAGGGAGAAGATGAGCGTCACGTTGACGCTGATCCCCTGGGCGAGGACCTGGGAGACCGCCGGCAGGCCCTCCACCGTCGCGGGGATCTTGATGAAGACGTTGGGCCGGTCGACCGCCTCGGCCAGCTCTGTGGCCTGCTCGACCGTCTTGGCGGTCTCGTGGGCCAGCCGGGGGTCGACCTCGATCGACACCCGTCCGTCGACTCCGTGCGACGCGTCGTACGCCGGGCGCATGATGTCGCAGGCGGTGCGGACGTCATCCGTGGTGAGGCCGAACGCCGTCTCCTCCACGGACGCCCCGCGGGCGGCGAACTTCCCGAGGTCGGCGTCGTAGGCATCGCCCGTGGCCAGGGCAGCCTGGAAGATGGTGGGGTTGGTCGTCACGCCGACCACTCCCCACTCGTCGACCAGCTCCTGGAGGCTCCCGGACACGATGCGGTTCCGGGACAGGTCGTCCAGCCACACCGATACGCCGTTGTCGGCCAGGGCGCGAAGCGCTGGGTTGTGGGTCATGTCACTTTCCCTTCACGTTCTTGAGGGACTTCTTCGCAGCGGCCACCACTGCCGACGTCGTGAACCCGAACTCGCGGAACAGGGTCTTGTAGTCGGCGGAGGCGCCGTAGTGGTCAATACCCACGATTTCCCCGGCATCCCCGACAATCTCCCGCCAACCGAACGGCACCCCCGCCTCGACGCTCACCCGCGCGCGCACGGCCTGGGGGAGGACCTTCTCCTGGTAGGCCGCGCTCTGGCGCTCGAACCACTCCCGGCAGGGCATTGACACCACCCGGGTGGCAACCCCCTGTTTCTCCAGCGCCTCACGGGCCTCAACGGCGAGCCCGACCTCGGAACCGGTCGCCACGAGGATCAGCTCCGGGGTGCCTGTGGACGCCTCCACCAGCACATAGGCGCCTTTGGCCGTCCCCGCCGCGCTGGCGACCTCCTTGCGGTCGAACACCGGCAGTGCCTGCCTGGAGAGGGCGATCCCGGCCGTGCGGGCGTTCTTGAGGATCGTGCCCCAGGCGACGGCCGTCTCGTTGGCGTCGGCGGGCCGCACGACATCGAGGCCCGGAATGGCGCGCAGCGCGGCGAGCTGCTCGATCGGCTGATGGGTGGGGCCGTCCTCTCCGAGCCCGATGGAGTCGTGGGTCCACACGAAGGTCACGGGGAGCTGCTGGAGGGCGGCGAGGCGCACCGCGGGCCGCATGTAGTCGGAGAACACGAGGAACGTCCCGCCGTAGGGCCGGGTCAGGCCCTCGAGGGCGATCCCGTTGAGGATCATCCCCATGCCGTGCTCGCGGATGCCGAAGTGGAGGGTCCGGCCGTAGGGGCCGCCCCTCCACTCGCGGGTCTGCTTCGAGCGGGGAATGAACGACCCCACCCCGTCCATGGTCGTGTTGTTGGATTCGGCCAGGTCGGCGGAGCCACCCCACAGCTCGGGCATCACCTCGCCCAGGGCGCTCAGCACCTTGCCGGAGGCCGCGCGGGTCGCCACGCCCTTCTCGAGGTCCGCCGGGAACGTGGGCAGAGCCTTGTCCAGCTCAGCCGGCACCTCGCCAGAGACGAGGCGGTCAAGGAGCGCGGCCCGGTCCGGGTTGGCCTTGCGCCACGCCTTGTACCCCTTGTCCCACGCGGCGTGTGCCTTCTTCCCGCGGGCCTTGACCTGCCGGGCGTGCGACAGCACCGCGCGGTCCACCTCGAACGTCTTCTTCGGGTCGAAGCCGAGGAGCTCCTTCGTGGCCGCAACCTCCTCCGCCCCGAGCGCCGAGCCATGCGCCTTGCCGGTGTTCTGCTTGGTGGGTGCCGGCCACGCGATGATCGTGCGAAGCACGATGAGGGTCGGCCGGTTGCGCGACTTCCGCGCCCTCTCACAGGCCGCCAGCAGCGCGTCGACGTCCTCGACGTACCCAGCTCCGTTGCCACCGTCGCCGCCTCTGCGCCAGTCGACCTCGATGACCTGCCAGCCATAGGCCTCATAGCGCTTCCCGACATCCTCCGAGAAGGAGATGTCGGTGTCGTCCTCGATCGAGATCTGGTTGGAGTCGTAGATGACCGTGAGGTTCCCGAGCTCTTGGTGGCCGGCGAGAGAGGACGCCTCCGACGAGACGCCCTCCATCATGTCGCCGTCGGAGGCGAGCACCCAGATGTGGTGGTCGAAGGGGCTCTCGCCGGGCTTCGCGTCGGGGTCGAGCATCCCCCGCTGGCGGCGCTGGGCAAAGGCCATGCCCACCGCCGATGCGAAGCCGGACCCCAGCGGGCCGGTGGTGATCTCGACGCCCTTGGTGTGGTGGACCTCAGGATGGCCCGGCGTCTGGGAACCCCAGGTGCGCAGCGCCTTCAGGTCGCCCAGCTCGAGGCCGTAGCCGGAGAAGAAGAGCTGGATGTACTGGGTGAGGCTCGAGTGCCCGCAGGAGAGCACGAACCGGTCCCGCCCCAGCCAGGCCGGGTCGGCGGGGTCGTGGGTCATGACCTGCTGGTAGAGGAGGTAGGCGGCCGGAGCCAGGCTCATGGCCGTGCCGGGGTGGCCGTTGCCCACCTTCTGCACGGCATCCGCGGCCAGCACGCGCACGGTGTCGACGGCCCGGACGTCCAGCTCGCCCCAGCCGGCTCGGCGCGCGACCGGCATCCTCAGCAGCGGTGACCGCTTGCGGGCACCGGTGCTGCGGTCGGACGTCTTCGTCGAGCCCGCCCCCGCCGACTTCGTCGAGGCGGCCGCCTTCTTGCTGGCGGCCTTGGGCTGGGTGCTGGTGTCGGTCGTCGTCACAACAGGCCTCTCTCGTCGCATGCTGGCTGACCCGTGTCAGCCTAGTCCGGGACGTGACCTGCGTCGCAACGCCGACTGCCGCGGGGGACAGCAGGCCGGAGGGTTAGACTTCCTGCGTTCGCCAGCCGCATCACCGCCCCGAACCCACCCCTGAAGGACACCGTGGCCACTGCCGAGACGACCGCTTCGCTCGCGGCCTCGAAGACCCGGGAATGGCGTCGCACCGTCTCTGCCTACGTCGCCCTGACCAAGCCACGGATCATCGAACTCCTGCTGGTGACAACGGTTCCGGTCATGTTTCTGGCACAGCGCGGCATACCCTCCCTGTGGCTCATCCTGGCGACCCTCGCGGGGGGGACCTTGAGCGCGGGAGCCGCCAACACGCTCAACTGCTACCTCGACCGCGACATCGACGCGGTGATGCACCGCACCAGCAGCCGTCCCCTGGTCACCGGGGAGGTGAGCCCGCGCAGCGCCCTGTGGTTCGGCATCGCGCTCGCGGTCGGGTCGACGGCGTGGCTCGCGGTCCTGGTCAACCCCCTCTCGGCGGTACTGGCGCTTGCGGCACTCCTGTTCTACGTGCTCGTCTACACGATGCTCCTCAAGCGGCGCACCAGCCAGAACATCGTGTGGGGCGGTGCAGCAGGATGTATGCCGGCGCTCATCGGCTGGTCGGCGGTCAAGAACGACGTGGGCTGGCCCGCGGTCATCCTCTTCCTCGTCATCTTCTTCTGGACCCCGCCTCACTACTGGCCGCTGTCGATGAAGTTCAGGGACGACTACGCCGCGGCGCACGTGCCCATGCTGCCCGTCGTGGAGCGGTCGGTGGTGGTGGCGCGGCAGGTCGTAGTCTACTCGTGGGTGATGGTGGCCACCTCCCTGCTCCTGGTGCCGGTGGCGTCCATGGGCTGGGTCTACCTGCTCGGCGCCGTGGTGTCCGGGGCGCTGTTCGTGGCGGAGGCCCACCGGCTGCTCCGGGCGGCGCGGTCCGGGGCAGGTCCGGCGATGCTGCGGCCCATGCGGCTGTTCCACTTCTCGATCACCTACGTCGCCATCCTGTTCCTGGCGGTCGCGGTCGACCCGCTGCTCCACCTCCCGATCGGCTGACCCGGCTCCTCCTCACCTTCGCGTCGGCGCCTTCACGGGCGGATGGATGGACGGCTGTGCGAGTTTGACCGCCTCGATCCGCCAGGCGCCGTAGAGGACCAAACGGTGGCGCGGGGCGCGGGGGACCTTTGGCTCTTCGCCCCGGGTGCTCGACGCGCTCTGCTGGCAAGGACAGGGCCCTGCCTTGGCGGTGCAGGGGTTTACCTGCGCGGCGCAGGGGCTTGCCTGCGCTGCACAGGATCTGGCTGCGCTGCGCAACGTCTGGCTGCGCTGCACAGGGTCCGCCCGAAAGGGGGCAAGCATGGTTCACGCAGAAGAGGGCGTCGTCACCCGGAAGTCGGTCGCTCCGGGCCACACCGGAGCCCAGAGCGGTTCTGGGGTCGCCATCACCGCCCGCGGCCTCACCAAGGACTACGGACAGGGCCGGGGGCTCTTCGACCTCGACCTCGACGTCGCGCGCGGGGAGGTCTTCGGCTTCATCGGCCCCAACGGGGCCGGCAAGACGACGACGATCCGGCTGCTCATGGGCCTGATCCGGCCCGACCGGGGTCACGCAACCCTGCTCGGCCTGGACGCCCAGCGTGACAGCATTGCCGTGAAGCGGCGTGTGGGGTACCTGCCCGGAGAGCTGCCGCGGTTTCCGGGGATGACCGCCGGCCAGGTGGTCGGGCTGCTGGCGGGGCTCCGAGGCGGGGTGGACCCCGAGCGCATCACCTCGCTCGCCGACCGGTTCGACCTCGACCTGACGCAGAGGTACGAGAAGCTCTCCCACGGCAACAAGCAGAAGGTCGGCCTGGTCCAAGCCTTCATGCACAGTCCGGAGCTGCTGATCCTCGACGAGCCGACCCTCGGTCTCGACCCGCTGATGCAGCGTGAGTTCCACCGCCTGGTGCAGGAGTCGGTCGCGGGCGGTGCCACGGTGCTGCTCTCCTCGCATGTCCTGACCGAAGTCGAGAAGGCGTGCCACCGCATCGGTCTGATCCGTGGCGGCCGGCTGCTGCGGGCCGGCTCGCTCGAGGAGCTCCGCGACGTGCGCGTGCACCGGGTCGAGGCCATCGCCGAGGGTCCCGTCGACCTCGCCGCTCTGGCGGCGGTTCCGGGCGTCTCAGACGCGGAGACCGGCCAGGGCGTGGTCAGGTGCACCGTGCGCGGTTCCGTGCGCCCGCTGCTGCGCTGGCTGGCGGACGCCGACATCGTCGAGCTCGACAGTCGCGAGCTCACGCTGGAGGAGGTGTTCCTCTCTGAGTTCGAACCAGCTCCGTGACCGTCGCCCCAGCCTGACGCTGGTCGCCGCCAGCCTGCGCGCTCACCGGGTGGGAACCGTGGTGTGGGTCTTGGCCGGGTCCGGCGTGATGTACGCGATGGCCCTTGCTCTCGCGTCGGAGATGCAGCGCTTCCCGGGTGGTGCTGCGACCTTCGCGCAGAGCCTGCGAGCGGGCATCGAGGCGATGCGACCGCTGCGCTGGCCGGCAGACCGCCTCGACACGCTGGGTGGCTACCTGACCTACCACAACCTGACCCTGTACACGCTGTCCCTCTGCATCTACGCCGCGGTTCAGGGAGCCCGCGCCGTGCGGCGTGCCGAGGAGGAGCACTCGATGGAGGAGATCCTCGCCGCTGGACGGCCCAGACCGGCCATCGTGCGCGACCTCGCGATCGGTTTCTTCCTGTCGATGGTGCTCGTGACCCTCGGGCTCGGGACCGGGATCGCCCTGTCGATGTATGCCGGTGGCGAACCCAACGTGTCCGGCTCCTTCGTCACGGTGACCGCCTCGGGGCTGGGCGCGATGATGGCCTACGCCGCCGGAGTCCTGGTGTCGCAGGTGGTGGGCAGCGCCCGGGTCGCGGCGGGCGTGACCTCCCTGCTCTTGGGCGTCCTCTACGTCGTCACGAACGTGTGGCAGGAGGTCGGTGCCCTCGGGCTCCTCCGGTTCGTCTCGCCCTTCTACTACGCCAACCTCTCGCGGGCCCTCGTCCCGGGGGAGGGGGCCGACCTCGCCTCCATGCTCCTCATGACGGCATCCGCCGTGGTCCTCCTGGGCCTGGCCGCCTGGGTCTTCCAGGTCCGCGACTACGGTGCGGCCCTGGTGGGCCGGCAGGCGCCGCCGGCACCACGGACCGGAGCCCGCGCGCGGGTCCAGCGCAGGATGCTCGACGCGGTCTGGACCGAGACCCTGCTCCGGGGCCGGGTGGGGCTGGTGGCCTGGTCCTTGTCCGCGGCGGCCTTCGCCGCCCTGATGGCCCTGCTGCTGCCCACGGTCATCGAAGCCTGGGACGCGATCAAGTCGTACATGGGCGTGGTCGGCGCGGACTTCGTCGGCACGCCCCAGGA
>DASSJT010000253.1:0-7980 GCA_035691065.1 Dermatophilaceae bacterium | reverse complement strand
ATTAGCGTGGGACACGGGAGGACCTTCCTGTCGAGTGAACCTTCAGCAGTTCCACTCAACCGCGGGAGGGTCCTCCCTTCACGTCACGTCACACCGTGTCGTCACACCGACTTGACCAACCTGTCCGGTCAGTACACCTAGCGCAGGGCCACCGCCTCGAACTGCATCGAGGGTCGCGCGATCGCCTCCTGCGCGGCGACGATCTGGATCTCGCGCTGCCCTGAGCGAGCGGTCTCCTCGAGCACGCTCCACACCGACGACGCGGTGCGCGCCAGCGCGGTGGCCGCCGAGCCGGTCTCGAGCAGGTGGGCCAGGAACAGCGCGGCCGTGAGGTCGCCCGCCCCGTTGACGCTGATCGGGAGCAGGGGGGTGCTGACCACCCACGCGCCGCTGCCGTCGACCGCGAGCATCTCGATGGTGTCCTCCGGCAGGCCGTCGTGCACCAGGCTCGTGACGAGCACGGTGCCGGGACCAGCGGACCGCAGGTCGTCCACCGCGCCCAGGACCTCGCCGAGCGTCGTGGTGCGCTCCTCGCGGCCGGTGAGGTAGTCGAGCTCGAAGTGGTTCGGCGTCACCACATCGGCCGCCGGCACCACCTGGTCGCGCATGAACTCGGGGATCCCCGGCCGCACGAAGAACCCCCGCTCGGTGTCACCCATGACCGGGTCACAGCAGTAGACCGCGGCGGGGTTGGCCGCCTTCACCCGCCGCACCGCGTCGAGCACCACGCCGCCGATGTCCTCACCACCCTGGTATCCCGACAGCACCGCCTCGCAGCCGGACAACACGCCGCGCTCCTCCACGCCCGTGAGCACCTCCCGCAGGTCGTCTGCCGAAAGCAGCGGTCCACGCCACTGGCCGTAGCCGGTGTGGTTGGAGAAGTGCACGGTCAGCATCGGCCAGACCTCGAACCCCAGCCGCTGGAGCGGAAACACCGCGGCGCTGTTGCCCACGTGCCCATACGCCACCGAGGACTGGATGGAGAGGATGCCCACCGCCCGATTGAACCAGCAGGCCAGGCCGTATGCCGTGTGCCCTCCCGGGCCATGGCGCGCGAGTTGCCCTGTGGTCTGCGTCCGCGGACCGGGACCATGGTCTCGCGACGTGAGCACCCGGCATACCCTTGGGGCATGTCCACCATCGACCCCGCCGCGGTGATGCAGGTCGCGGAGCTGGCCGACGCTGCGCGCACCGCCTCACGGCGCATGGCGCTGCTGTCGCGCGCCGACAAGGATGCCGCGCTGCGCGCGATGGCCGACGCCCTCCTCGCGGCCACCGAACGGATCGTCGGGGCCAACGCCCAGGACCTCGAGCGCGGTCGCGAGGCGGGCCTCGCGCAGGGGCTCCTCGACCGGCTGACCCTCGACGATAAGCGGGTCGCTGCTGTGGCGGCGGCGCTGCGCGACATCGCAGCCCTGCCCGATCCGGTCGGCGAGGTGGTGCGCGGGTCTACCCTCGCCAACGGCCTCCAGATCCGCCAGGTCCGCGTGCCCATGGGCGTCGTCGGCATGATCTACGAGGCGCGGCCCAACGTCACGGTCGACGCCGCAGGCCTCGCCCTCAAGAGCGGCAACGCGGTCATCCTCCGCGGCGGGTCGGCGGCAGCCTCGACCAACCGAGCCCTCGTAGACGTGCTGCGCGGTGCGCTGGAGGCCCAGGGCCTGCCCGCCGACGCGGTCAGCCTTCTTGAGGGCGGCCGGGACGCCGTGCGGGCCCTGATGACGGCCCGGGGCAAGGTCGACCTGCTCATCCCGCGCGGTGGCGCCAGCCTGATCCAGACCGTCGTGACCGAGTCGACCGTTCCCGTCATCGAGACCGGTGTGGGCAACTGTCACGTCTACGTCGACGCCGCAGCCGATCTCGACAAGGCGCTCGCGATCACGGTCAACGCCAAGACGCACCGTCCCAGCGTCTGCAACGCCGCGGAGTCGCTGCTGGTCCACCAGGCGGTCGCCGACGACTTCCTGCCCAAGGCGCTCGCGGAGCTGTCCGGGGCCGGGGTCGTGCTGCACACCGACGAGCGGTCCGGAGCGGCGGCCGATGTGGCTGGGGTCCCGCACCAGGCCGCGATCGACGAGGACTACGGACGCGAGTACCTCGCGCTGGAGATGGCCGTCCGCGTCGTGCCAGACCTCGACGCCGCGCTCGACCACATCCGCAGCTACGGCTCCGGCCACACCGAGGCGATCGTCACGGAGGACCGCGCGGCGGCTCGCCGCTTCACCAGCGAGGTCGACGCGGCCGCGGTGATGGTCAACGCATCCACCCGGTTCACCGACGGCGGGGAGTTCGGGTTCGGCGCCGAGATCGGCATCTCGACCCAGAAGCTCCACGCCCGCGGCCCCATGGCCCTGCCCGAGCTGACCACGACCAAGTGGATCGTGGAGGGCGACGGTCAGACCCGGTCCTGACCCCTCCGCGACCCCAGGTCGTATGCCGGCCGGTGCGACGTCCTCGCCACCCCCCTACGCGCATGGCCGGCACACCGCATGACCGGCATGCGCTGAGCGGCCGCAGACGGGTGTCCGGCATGAGGGCGTGCCGACGTCCGGCGGCCCCACATGGCAGGATGACCCGCCGTGGAGGGCACTGAGGTCCGCAAGCTGGCGGCGCTGGAGGACACCCACTGGTGGTATGCCGAGCGCCGCCACCTGTTGGGGAACATGATCCGGTCGCTGGCACCAGGGCGGGCGCTGGACGTGGGAGCGGCGGGCGGCGGCAACACGCGGGTCCTGCGGGATGCCGGCTGGCGTGTGGCTGCACTCGAATACGGGGCCGACGGTGCTCACGTGGCCTCCGAGCGCGGGCTGCCGGTCCTGCGGGCCGACGCAACCCGGCTGCCGGTGGCCTCCGAGTCGCTCGACCTCGTGGTGGCGTTCGACGTGCTGGAGCACCTCGTCGACGACGATGCATGCGTCGACGACATCTACCGCGTCCTGCGCCCCGGAGGCACCTTCCTGGTGGCGGTGCCCTGTGACCCGAAGCTGTGGTCGGAGCACGACGTAGCGGTCGACCACGTGCGCCGCTACACCCGCAACACGCTGCACGACGTGCTCGTCGAGGGCGGGTTCGTCCTCGAGTCGATGACGTCGTGGAACGTGCTCTTGCGGCCGGTCGTGTGGATGCGCCGACGCAAGAGCTCCGGGAGCGACCTGGAGGAGCTGAGCCCGGTGGTCAACCTCGGGCTGCGCGCCATCGTGACCGTGGAGCGCTACCTGCCGGTGAAGCGACTGCCTGGCGTCACCCTGTTCGTGCGGGCCCGGAAGCCGTAGGCGTCGTAGGTCTCGTCGTCGGCGGTGTTGCCGTGTCCCCGGGGTCGAGGTGGGGAGTCTCGTCGTCGGAGTCGTAGGCGATGAAGTAGGCGGGTCGCCCCTGCAGCTGCGCGTACATGCGCCCCACGTACTCGCCCAGGATGCCCAGGCACAGGAGCTGGACGGCCCCCATGGCGGCAACCGCGACCACTGTGGACGTCCAGCCGGGCAGGGTGTGCCCCAGGGCCCGGGCGGCCAGCGCGTAGACCAGCAGCGCCAGCGCGCCCACACCGCCGCAGAGCCCCAGCCAGGTGGCGGCCCGCAGCGGGGCGATCGAGAAGCCGGTGACGCTGTCGACCGACAGGCGGATCATCTTGCCGAGCGGGTACTTGGACCGGCCGGCCGCCCGCTCCTCGCGGCGGTAGCCGATCGAGGTCGAGGGGAACCCCAGGGCCGGAACCACGAAGCGGAGCACGCGGTTGTGGTCGGGCAGGGCGTTGACGGCGTCGATCGTCGCGCGCGACATCAGCCGGAAGTCGCCCGCGTCGGCCGGGGCCGAGGTTCTCGAGAGCATGCGGATCACGCGGTAGAAGACGTGCGCGCTGAACCGCTTGAACGCTGTGTCGGTGGAACGGTCGTAGCGCACCCCGTAGACCACGTCGGCGCCCTGGGCCTTCGCTTTGCTCAGCATCTCGGTGATGACCTCGGGCGGGTCCTGCAGATCGGCGTCGAGGGTGACGGCGAAGTTGCCGCGGGCGCTGACCAGACCCGCCGAGATCGCGGCCTGGTGGCCGGCGTTCGCCCGCAGCCGCACCACCCTCAGCTGCGGCCACTCACGCCGCAGGCGCTGGAGGAGAACCGGGGTCGAGTCGCGGCTGCCGTCATCGACCGCAACCACCTCGTAGGGGGCGTTGAGGGCGTCGGCCACGGGGCGGAGCCGCTCGACGAGGAGGGGGAGGACGGCCTCTTCGTTGTACATCGGGATGACGATGCTGAGCTCCGGCGCCATGCGCTCAAGGGTACGGGGGACGGCGGCTGTCGCTGCAGGGCCGCACCGGGCTGGCGGGTCTGGCGGGGCAGACCGCCCCGCCAGCGTCTCCGGCTCAGGGCGAGCGGTGGGGACCGCGAAAGGTGAGGGCCCCTCGAAGTATGAGTTCGAGGGGCCCTCTGCGGGTCGTGCAGAACAACTCCCTGAGGAGGTGCTCCACTGGCCCGCGAGCGCATGTTCAGGGCCGGCGTTGAAGCTCTGGCTCCGAGCCATGCGCTGCGACGAGTGGCCGCCAGACCCCAGGGCCTGACGCCCGCTCCTCGCGGGTGCGATCTGCTGGTCCGACAAGCGGACCCGCTTCTCGCGGGTGCGATCTGCTGGTCCGACAAGCGGACCCGCTTCTCGCGGGTGCGATCTGCTGGTCCGACAAGCGGACCCGCTTCTCGCGCTGCGGTTTGCGCTGACCTGGCCCGAACCCGACCAGCCCGCGCAGTGCGCGATCCCAGTCAGCTCCTGACCGGCCCGAAGGCCTGGCCTGCATCCCGCAGGGGAGTGGTCGGCAGCTGACGGGCGAACCCGGCATACCGCCTCCCACGTCGGGGGGCGAGCGGAGGACCACGCGTCTCCCTATGCTGCTGCTCGTCCGCCACCGGCGAGCCGATGGCTGCGACTACCACTGCGACGGTGGCACTGGCCGGCAAGCCGACCAGTCTGCAGCTCCAGGTCTGCGGTCTCAGCGCTCCCACCGTGGCGTCGCCCACGGGCCGGGACCGAGATCCCGGACTTCGGTCGGCGAACCGCCCGAAGTGTCGTGCCGTTATCCGGCTGACCTGGCCTCGCTTCGGGTCTTCCGGGTTTCCCCGGGGATCCTTCCGCGAAGTGCGTAGGCAGATGTTTACGCCGCGATCTCTTTGGTCCACAAGGGGTTTCGCGAACAATTTTTCGTCCACCGTTTTCCCACACTCTCATCCACAGGAAGGCCCGCTCGAAAGACCCGTTGTACACAGCGCTGTGCACAAAAGTGGTGGACAACAGTGATGGACGACGCGCCGGCGCTGTAGGGCGGGGCAGCCTCGCCGTCCGACACATCGACGACGTCGCCGACCGGCATACGGACTTCGGCGAGTAGGCTGACCGCATGTCGATGTCTCTGGTTCTGGCCCAAGGCGGGGAGCAGGTCCGCCAGCTCCCCATGGATCCCATCATGTACGGGGTCCTGGCCCTGGCCGCGTTCGGTCTCCTGCTGGCCGTCACGTGGAGCTTCCGCAGCACCGCCAGCAAGGTCCGCGCGACGGGCCAGCGTGGTGGTCACGTCAGGTCCGGTTCCGACGACACCCACGGGCCCGGCCACCACTGAGCATGCGCCTCGGCGTCATGGGTGGCACGTTCGACCCGATCCACCACGGCCACCTGGTCGCCGCGAGCGAGGTCCAGGCTCTCTTCGACCTCGACGAGGTCGTGTTCGTGCCCACCGGCCAGCCGTGGCAGAAGTCCGGCCGCGACGTCAGCCCCGCTGAGCACCGCTACCTCATGACCGTCATCGCGACCGCGTCCAACCCGCGGTTCACGGTCAGCAGGGTCGACATCGACCGCGGGGGCCCTACCTACACCATCGACACGCTGCGTGACCTGCGGGCCGAGCGGCCGGATGACGAGCTGTTCTTCATCACCGGCGCCGATGCGCTCGCGGAGATCCTTTCGTGGAAGGACGCAGAGGAGCTCTTCGCGCTGGCCCACTTCATCGGCGTGACCCGGCCCGGCCACGAGCTCTCCGACAAGGGCCTGCCCGAGGACCGGGTGACCCTCCAGGAGGTCCCGGCCATGGCGATCAGCTCCACCGACTGCCGCGACCGGGTCGCGCGCGGAGAGCCGGTCTGGTACCTCGTCCCGGACGGCGTCGTCCAGTACATCAACAAGTACAGCCTGTATGCCGACACGCGGCGGGCCCAGCGCCCCATCCAGCCCCCGCGGGTTTCCTCACTGGGGCGAAGAGGAGAGTAGTGCCCGCAACGGATCGTGCCATCGAGCTGGCCCGGGTGGCCGCCCGGGCGGCCGAGGACAAACTGGCCACCAGCATCGTGGGCATCGACGTGAGCGACCAGCTCGCGCTGACCGATGTCTTCCTCATCGTCTCGGCTTCCAACGAGCGCCAGGTCGGCGCCATCGTCGACGAAGTCGAGGAGAAGCTCCGCAAGGCAGGGGCCAAACGGCTCCGCCGCGAGGGGGAGCGCGATGGCCGCTGGGTCCTGCTCGACTTCTCCGACCTCGTCGTGCATGTCCAGCACGACGAGGAACGTCACTTCTACGAGCTCGAGCGGCTCTGGAGGGACTGCCCCGAAATCGACCTCGGCGTCGTCAAGCGCCGCGAGGCGTGAGCCCAGTGAGCTCTGCGAGCCCGGGGAACCCGGTGAACCCGGGGAGCATGCCGCGACGGATCATCGTGCTACGCCACGGCGAGACCCACCACAACGCCAAGGGCATCTGGCAAGGACAGCTGGACAGCGACCTCTCGGAGCGGGGCCACCTTCAGGCGAAGGCCGCCGCCCGCGCGCTCGAGGCCCTGCGGCCCTCTCGTGTGGTGGCCTCCGACCTCAAGCGGGCCGCGCTGACCGGTCAGGACGTCGCCGACATCTGCGGCATCCCGATCGCCTTCGACGAGCGCTGGCGCGAGATCCATGCGGGGGAGTGGTCGGGGATGACGGCCGCCGAGGTGCGTGAGAGGTACCCGGAGGACCAGGACCGGCTCCTGCGCGGCGAGGACTTCCGGCGCGGGGGCAGCGGCGAGTCGGTCGCCGACGTCGCGGATCGCGTGCGCGCGGCGCTGGGCGACCTGTTGCGCGTGCTGGGCCCAGGGGAGTGCGTCGTCATCGCGACTCACGGCGTGGCCGGCCGGACCATCGTCGCCGAGCTGGTCGGGCTCGACCAGAACCTGGCCTGGCGGGCCCTGTCCGGGCTGGGCAACTGCCACTGGGCGGAGCTCGCGGAAGGTGACCGCGGCTGGCGCATCCAGACCTGGAACGCCTCCGCCTGACCTCCGTTGGCTCTCGACCAACCGAGCCTGCCCCCTCCCAACGGCACCTTCTGCGCCACCCCAGCGATTTGGTGAAACCCCCCGGTCACTGGGTAAGATTCCGCAGTCCCCCTCGGGGGAGTCCCGCTCGGGAGATCGGGGGCTGTGGCGCAGTTGGTAGCGCACTTCCATGGCATGGAAGGGGTCAGGGGTTCGAGTCCCCTCAGCTCCACACAAGAGGACCAACCGGTGGTCCGGCAGCGAGCCGACCCACCCGTCGCTAAGACGAAGCGAGAGCCCTCCCGGATCATGCGGGAGGGCTTCTCGCCGTCCGCATGGGGCCTTGCGCCGTCCGGTTGGGCTTCTCTGGCTTCGAGGTCGGCCCGTGGCCCGTCGGCCTCTGATCAGGAAGGACTGCCCGCGACCACCGCGATCCGGGGCAGCCGCTGACGGCTGACCAGCTGCTCCGCGGGCAGCCCGAGCCGCGCTGGGTGGAAGGCCTCGACTGAGGTACTCGACGCTACCTGCCAAACTCAGCGATACCCGAGACATCGGTGGTGACCACCTGGTTGACTACCGCCAGGTTCTCGTCGGGGTGTCAGGGGTCACACATGGCTGAAGAGATCGTCGTCAGGCTCTTTCCTTGTACGTTCGCGGAGGGCGGCGAGTGCACCGTCCCGGCTGGCTCCCGAATCGTGCTCGGACTGGGTTGGGCGGCCAAGAACCGGGGC
>DASSJT010000252.1:0-2458 GCA_035691065.1 Dermatophilaceae bacterium | reverse complement strand
GAAGAACGGCCAGCCGCCGCTGTTCCAGTCGCACATGTGGGACGGGTCCGCCGTACCGCTGGAGGAGAACCTGGAGATCGCCCAGGAGCTGCTGGCCAAGGCCGCGGCCGCGCACATCGTGCTCGAGGTCGAGATCGGTGTCGTCGGCGGCGAGGAGGACGGCGTCGAGGGAGGTGGCGGTGAGCAGCTGTACAGCACCCCGCAGGACGCGCTGGCCACGATCGAGGCGCTCGGCGCCGGCGAGAACGGCCGCTACCTGACCGCGCTGACCTTCGGCAACGTGCACGGCGTCTACAAGCCGGGCAACGTCAAGCTTCGTCCGGAGATCCTGCAGAAGGCCCAGCAGGCGGCCGCGGAGAAGCTCGGCCTGCCCGAGGGCTCCCGGCCGTTCGACCTGGTCTTCCACGGTGGCTCCGGCTCGACCGCGGAGGAGATCGGCGCCGCCGTGGACTACGGCGTGGTGAAGATGAACGTCGACACCGACACCCAGTACGCCTTCACCCGCCAGGTCGCCGGGCACATGATGGCCAACTACGACGGCGTGCTGAAGATCGACGGCGAGGTCGGCAACAAGAAGGCCTACGACCCTCGCGCCTGGGGCAAGGCCGCCGAGGCCGGCATGGCCGCCCGGGTCGTCGAGGCCTGCGAGAACCTGAGGTCGAGCGGCAAGACGGTCGGCTGAGGTTCGGCGCCCGTCCCGCGCGTCAGAGCTGTGCCGGCGCGGCCGGCTCCTCGGCCGCCGCGGCCGTCCGCGCGTCGGCGGCCGCCTGCTGGTGGCGTGGGCGGTCGAACATCACGGCGGCGGCGAGGCCGGCGACGAGGATGATCGGGGCCAGCAGCAGGGACTGGGCCATCGCCGTGGCGAACGGGCCGGTGACCGCGTCGGGCAGCTTGCTCACGCTGGACGCCTTGGTGGGGTCGAGCGCGAGGCCTCCGGCGGCGAGCCGGGAGTCCATGAGGACGGCGATCGCGGCGGCGCCCAGCACGGCTCCGAACTGGCGGGTGGCGTTGTAGATGCCGGCACCGGCGCCGGCCTTCTGCGGTGGCAGGTTGCGGGTCGCCGTCGCGGACGTCGGGGCCCAGATGAAGGCGTTGCCGACGCCGAGCAGGGCCATCGGCAGCAGGAGCTGCCAGGTCGCCGAGCCGGGGGTCATCTCGGCCGACAGCCACACCAGCGAGGTGATCGCGGCCGAGAAGCCGAAGCCGGTGATCAACCGGGGGTGGACGTTGTCGGTCAGCTTGCCCACCCACGGCGCGAGCACGATCGACATCAGCGCCATCGGGATCAGCAGCGCGGCCGACTCGGTCGGTGACATGCCGCGGACCAGCTGGGCGTAGAGCATGAACGGGAACACCAGCGCGGTGATCGCGAAGCCCATCGACGAGATCGCCACGTTGGCCAGCGAGAAGTTGCGGTCGCGGAACAGGGGCAGCGGCACCAGCGGCTCGCGCTTGTTGCGGGCCTGCCACAGAACGAAGCCGACGAACACCACGAGCCCGGCGATGATCAGGCTCCAGACGCTGATCGGTCCGGTGATCGTGCCCCAGTCGAACTGGTGGCCCTCCTGGATGCCGAACACCAGCAGGAACATGCCCAGGCCCGACAGCGCGACCCCCGCCCAGTCGAACTGGTGGGTGTTGGTCGGCAGCGTCGGCACGAGCCGGGCGGCCAGCACGAAGGCGATGAGTCCGACCGGGATGTTGATGAAGAAGATCCACTCCCAGCCGAGGGTGTCGACCAGGACCCCGCCGACCAGCGGGCCGACGAGCGTCGCCACGCCCGCGGTCGCGCCCCACAGCGCCATCGCCCGGCCCCGGCGCTCGGACGGGAAGATCCGGGTGATGATCGCCATCGTCTGCGGGGTGATCATCGCGGCGCCCAGGCCCTGGAACACACGGGCCACGATCAGGCCCTCGATCGTGCCGGTGAGACCGCACCACAGCGAGGACAAAGTGAAGACCGTCAGCCCGAGCAGGTAGAGCCGCTTGGGTCCGTAGCGGTCGCCGAGCCGTCCGGTGATCAGCACCGGGACCGCGTAGGCGAGCAGGTAGGCGCTGGTCACCCAGACCACGCTGTTCACGTCGCTGCCGAAGTCGGCGATGATCGCGGGCGTCGCGACCGACACGATCGTCGAGTCGACCAGGATCATGAAGAAGCCGAGGCACAGCGCGAAGAGCGCCGGCCAGGGGTTGACTTCGTCGGGGGCCGCCTGGGCAGGCGCGGGTGCGGGGTGGCTCATGGGAGGAGTCAACACCCGACGGTGGACACTTCTTCCATGAGCGACTCCTTCACCGGCCAGGACCTGATGGCGGGCCCCCCGCCGACCCGCCTCCCCGAGGACCCGGCCGCGGCCGAGCTGACGGGGGACGCCGACGCGCACGACGTCGTACGACGCCATCCCGAGTCACCCCTCGCGTGGGCGACGCTCGCCGAGGCGGCCCTGGCGGACGGCGGGAT
>DASSJT010000251.1:0-23878 GCA_035691065.1 Dermatophilaceae bacterium | reverse complement strand
ACCACCCGCACCTTGTAGTCCACCAGCACCATCTCCGCCAGCCTGGGGAACGCCGGCAGCAGGGCCTTCCGCAGCGCCCCGTCCAGGGCGTTCACCGGGCCGTCGCCCTCGCTGGCCGTATGGGAGGTCGCGTCCCCGACCCGGACCTTGACCGTCGCCTCGGTCGTCGGCGGCCCCTCGGCCCCGGCGGCCTCGATGTTGACCCGGTAGGCGAGCCGCTCGAACCACGGCCGATACTGGTCAGTCGCCTTCCGCACGAGCAGGTCGAACGACGCCTCGGCCGCCTCGAACTCGTACCCGGCGTACTCCAGGTCCTGTACCTGGGACAGGATTTTGGCCATCACCGCCTTGTCGTTGGCCAGGGCATACTTGGCCGTCTTCGACACGATGGTGGACTGGCCGGACAGCTCGCTGACGAGGATGCGGCGCTCGTTGCCGACCAGTTCCGGGTCGATGTGCTGGTAGAGGTCGGGGTCGACCTTGATGGCGCTCGCGTGCAGCCCCGCCTTGTGCGCGAACGCGCTTGCGCCGACGTAGGGCTGGCGGCTGTAGGGCGGAACGTTGGTGACCTCGCTGATCGCGTGGGCGATGCGGGTGGCCTCCTGGAGGCGGTGCGGCTCGAGCAGGGGCAGCCCGCGCTTGATCTGGAGGTTGCTCACCACGGTGATGAGGTCGGCGTTGCCCGTCCGCTCGCCGTAGCCGTTGATGGTGCCCTGGACGTGGGTGGCGCCGGCCTCGACGGCTGCCATCGAGTTCGCCACCGCGCAGCCGGTGTCGTTGTGGCAGTGGATGCCCAGCCGGGCCGCCGTCGCGGCGAGGACGTCGTTCACGACGTCGCCGACCTGTCCGGGCAGCATGCCGCCGTTGGTGTCGCACAGCGCGACCACTTCGGCACCGGACTCCATGGCCGCCCGGGCGACCTCGACCGCGTAGGCCCGGTCCACGGCATACCCGTCGAAGAAGTGCTCGGCGTCCAGGAAGACGCGCCGCCCCTCGCTGGTCAGGAACCGGACCGTGTCGCGCACCATCTCGAGGTTCTCCTCGGGCGTGGTGCGCAGGGCGCGCTGGACGTGCCCGATGTGGGACTTGGCCACGATGGTCACGACCGGCGCGCCGGAGTCGAGCAGGGCGCGGACCAGCGGGTCGTCGGCCGCGTTGCCGCCGACCCGCCGAGTCGCGCCGAAGGCCGCCAGGCTGGCGTTGTGCAGGGTCAGCTCATGCTGGGCACGGGCGAAGAACTCCGTGTCCTTCGGGTTGGCGCCGGGCCAGCCGCCCTCGATGAAGCCCACGCCCAGCTCGTCGAGATGCGCCGCAATGGCCAGCTTGTCCGACACGGAGAGGTTGAGCCCCTCCTGCTGCGCTCCGTCGCGCAGGGTGGTGTCGTAGACGTGCAGGTCAGTCATGGCCCTCATGGCTCGGTCCCGTCTTCGGTCGTGCTGTGGCGTGCGTGGCGGCTCGGCGGTCATTGTCCCAGCGCTGCTGCTGCGCGGTCATGGGTGGCGTCCGGCAGCCGGTTCGGCCAGTGGTGTCTGGCAAAACAAAAGACCCCCCGGGTAGGGAGGTCTGCGCGACGAGGGAGCTCTCGTCGCGCTAGGCGATAATCTCGATGGCGGTGGCCATGCTCCGGTACGTCACAGGCGCACTCTCGCACACCCCCTCCACATTGCGAACCCGTGGTCCGCATGCTGGTATGCCGTCCGCTCGCCTCCCGCCGCGGGCGTCAGCGCGACCGCGTCCCGGCGGCCTTGATCAGCGCGTCGAACAGTCGCGGGTCGGCACCCTGCTCGGGGTGCCACTGGACCGCCAGCCGGAACGTCGCCTCCGGGTCCTCCATCGCCTCGAGGGTGCCGTCGGAAGCCCACGCCGACGCCGTGTAGCCCGGATGGCTCAGGACGGACTGGTGGTGGAAGGTCGGCACGTCGAGCGAGACCCCGAGGATGTCGGACGTGCGCGTCCCGGGCACGGTCCGGACCGGGTGCGTGCCGTAGCGCGCATGTGGCGGCGAGTGGTCGGAGTGGCCGACCCGGTCGGGCACATGCTGCTCCAGGTGGCCCCCGGCGGCGACGGCCATCACCTGCATTCCGCGGCAGATGCCGAGCAGCGGGGTGTCGAGCTCGATCGACGCCGCCGCCAGCGCGAGCTCGAGGGCGTCGCGGTCGGGGCGGCTCTCCTGCGACATCTCGTGCCGCTCGTGCCCGTAGTGCGCCGGGTCGACGTCCGCACCCCCGGCCAGCACCAGCCCGTCCAGCCGTTCGAGGACCTCGCGGGCCAGGCCGCCGTCGGCGTCGCTGCGCGGCGGCACCAGCACTGCCAGGCCGCCGGCTTCCTCGATCTTGCGGACGTAGGCATAGGGCACCAGGGCGCTGGGGACATCCACCCAGGCGCCGCGCGTGGCTGGTTCGACGTAACAGGTGATGCCGATGATGGGGCGTGCCATGACGACTCAGGGTGTCAGATCGGCGTCACATACGCGCCAGAGATCCCGCCGTCGACGAGGAACTCGGAGGCGGTGATGAAGCTGGAGTCGTCACTCGCGAGGAACAGCACCGCGCTCGCGATCTCCTCCGGTTCCGCGAACCGCCCCAGCGGGATGTGAACCATCCGACGCGCCGCCCGCTCCGGGTCTTTCGCGAAGAGCTCCTGGAGC
Source organism: Dermatophilaceae bacterium (assembly GCA_035691065.1). Taxonomy (GTDB): domain Bacteria; phylum Actinomycetota; class Actinomycetes; order Actinomycetales; family Dermatophilaceae; genus DASSJT01. Next base: position 21,231 of record DASSJT010000251.1, on the reverse strand, counting down.
AGCGGCGTGTTCACCGGCCCCGGGCACAGCGCGTTGACCCGCACGCCCTGGCGGGCGAACTGCACACCGAGCTCCCGTGACATCGCCAACACGCCGCCCTTGCTGGCCGTGTAGGAGATCTGGCTCGTCGCCGCACCCATCACCGCCACGAACGACGCCGTGTTGATGATCGACCCACGCCTCTGCTCCAGCATGTACGGCAGCGCCGCCTTGCAGCACAAGTAGACGCTGGTGAGGTTGACCTCCTGGACCCGGCGCCACGCCTCGATGCCGGTGGTCAGGATCGAGTCGTCGTCGGGCGGTGAGATACCGGCATTGTTGAAGGCGACGTCGACGCTGCCGTAGGTGTCCTTGGCCGACCGGAACAGCGCCTCGACGTCCTCTGCGCTCGTCACGTCACAGCGCACGAACAGGCCCTCGACCTCGTCGGCGACCTCGGGGCCGGCGATCTCGTCCAGGTCCCCGATGACGACCCTGGCCCCTTCCTGCGCGAAGCGCCGGACCGTCGCCAGCCCAATGCCGCTGCACCCGCCGGTGACGACGGCCACCCGGCCGTCGAGCCTTCCTGACATCGTGCGTCTGCCTCTCGAAAATCGTTGTGGTTCTTAGGATTCGGTCGAAATGAACACGTTCTTGACGTCGGTGAACGCGTCGAGCGCGTCTGGTCCGAGCTCGCGTCCCAGCCCCGACTGCTTGAAGCCGCCGAAGGGGGTGGCGTACCGGACGCTGCTGTGCGAGTTGACCGACAGGTTGCCCGCCTCCACGCCGCGCGCGACCCGGATGGCCCGCCCCACGTCTCGGGTCCAGATCGACCCGGAGAGGCCGTATGCCGTGTCGTTGGCTTTCGCGACCGCGTCGGCTTCGTCGTCGAAGGGCATCACGGCCACGACCGGACCGAACACCTCCTCCTGCCAGACCCGGTCTTGTGTCGAGCGAGGCAGGACCACGGTTGCGGGGTACCAGAAACCCCCACCCGCGGGCGCCTCTCCCCGGAAGGCGACGTCGACCGGCTCCGGAGACTCCTCGACGAACGACCGCACGGTGTCCCGCTGCCCGGCGCTGATCAGCGGTCCCATCTCCGAGGTCTCCTGCGCGGGGTCGGCCACGACGACGTTCCTGACCGCCGGCTCGAACAGCTCCATGAAGCGGTCGAACACCGAGCGCTCGACGAGGATGCGGCTGCGCGCGCAGCAGTCCTGGCCCGCGTTGTCGAAGACGCCGTAGGGCGCAGTCGCCGCGGCCTTCTCCAGGTCGGAGTCGGCGAAGACGATGTTGGCGCTCTTGCCGCCCAGCTCGAGGGTCACCCGCTTGACGCGGTCGGCCGCCCCGCGCATGATCCTCTGCCCGACCTCCGTCGACCCGGTGAAGCAGACCTTGCGCACCGCTGGGTGGGTCACGAAGCGCTCGCCCACCACCGAGCCCTTGCCCGGGACGACCGTGAAGACCCCCTCGGGCAGGCCGGCCTCCAGCGCGAGCTCGCCCAGCCGCATCGCCGTCAGGGGCGTCAGCTCGGCCGGCTTGAGGACGACGGTGTTGCCCGCGGCCAGGGCCGGGGCCAGGCCCCAGCCCGCAATCGGCATCGGGAAGTTCCACGGGACGATGATCCCGACAGTGCCAAGGGGCTCCTTGAACGTGACATCGAGGCCGCCGGCGACCGGGATCTGCCGGCCGAACAGCCGCTCGGGCGCGGCCGAGTAGTAGTGCAGGACATCCCGGACGTTGCCCGCCTCCCAGCGTGCGTTGCCGACCGTGTGTCCCGCATTGGCGACCTCGAGCTGGGCCAGCTCCTCGACATGTCCGTCGACCAGCTCCGCGAAGCGCCGGAGCAGGCGCCCCCGGTCAGCGGGGGCCACGGCCCTCCAAGCCGGCCCGGCCGCCTGGGCCGCGGCGATCGCGGCGTCGGTCTCCTCGACGCCGGACAGCCGCACGGTCGTGACTGCCGAGCCGGTCGCCGGGTTGACGACATGGTGGACATCCGTGCTCACAGCCGCTCGAACCCCCTCGTCCGCTCCCAGTCGGTCACTGCGCCGTTGAAGGCGGTCAGCTCCACGTCCGCGGCGTGCACATAGTGCTCGACGACGTCGTCGCCGAACGCCGCGCGCGCGATCTCCGAGCCGGCGAAGAGATCGCGGGCATCGCTGAGCACGTGCGGAACCCGCGGCTTCCCAGAGGTGTACGCGTTGCCCGCGAACGCCGGCTCGAGCCGGAGCTCCTCACGTATGCCGTGCAGGCCGCCGGCGAGCATGCCCGCCATCGCGAGGTACGGGTTGACGTCACCCCCGGGCAGCCGGTTCTCGACGCGGAGGCCCGACCCGTGGCCCACCACGCGCAGGGAGCACGTCCGGTTGTCGGTGCCCCAGGCGACCGCAGTGGGTGCGAACGATCCGGGCTGGAACCGCTTGTACGAGTTGACATTCGGCGCGTAGAGAAGGGTGAAGTCGCGCATCGTGGCGAGGATGCCGGCCATGAAGTGGTCGAAGACCTCGCTGTGTCCGCCGGGGCGGCTGTCATCGGCGAAGACCGTCGCGCCGTCGAGCCCGCGCAGCGACAGGTGGATGTGGCATGAGTTGCCTTCGCGCTCATCGAATTTCGCCATGAAGGTCAGTGACTGGCCGTGTGCCGACGCGATCTCCTTTGCGGCGTTCTTGTACACCACGTGGTTGTCGCAGGTACGCACCACCGTGTCGTAGAGGAAGGCGATCTCGTGCTGGCCCAGGTTGCACTCGCCCTTGGCGCTCTCGACCGTGACTCCGGCGGCATACATCGCGTTCCTGATGTCGCGCAGGAGCGGCTCCACGCGGGTGCCGCCCAGGATCGAGTAGTCGACGTTGTAGCGGTTGGCACCAGTAAGGCCCTTGTAGCCCTGGTCCCAGGCCTGCTCGTAGCTCTCCTCGAAGACGATGAACTCGAGCTCGGTGCCGGCCAGGGCGACGAAGCCGAGGTCGGCCGCGGCCTCCGCCTGCGCCTTGAGCACCGACCTCGGGGACTGGCGCACGAGGCCGGAGCCGTCCAGCCACGACAGGTCGCACTGCACCGTCGCCGAGTAGGGCTGGCCCGGCGTGCGACGGAGGGTCGTGAGGTCGAGGTCGAACATCATGTCTCCGTAGCCGCGTTCCCACGAGCTGATCGCGTAGCCGTCCACGGTGTTCATGTCGACGTCGACGGCCAGGAGGTAGTTGCAGCCCTCAGTGCCGTGCGCGAGCACCCGGTCCAGGAAGAACTGGCCGTGGATCCGCTTGCCCTGCAGACGCCCCTGCATGTCCGTGAAGGCGACGATGACGGTGTCGATCGCGCCCGAGGCGATCTCACTGCGCAGCTCGTCGAGGGTCAGCTGGGGTGGTGCTGTCACAGGTCCTCCTTGGTCGTTCGGCAGTGTCTTTCGGGTCGTGTCATTCGGGCGTCTCACCCGATGAGGCCACGCAGCAGCGCGGACGTGGCGTCACAGTGCTCTTCCATCTGCACCCGCGCGGTCTCGGGGTCGCCCGCGAGGATCGCGCCCACGATCGCCTCGTGCTGCTCGTTCGAGTGGGCGATGTTGCGCGGGAGGACCGGGATCGCGACGAGCATCTCGTGCAGGGCCGCCTGGGCCCTCGTCACCGCCTCGATCAGCATCGGAGAGCCCGAGAGGGTGGCGATGGCGAGGTGCAGCCGCGAGTCTGCGACGCGGTGTGCCTTCGGGTCATGAGCCCCGCCCACTTCGGCCAGTGCGCCCGTGAGCCAGGCCCGCTGGTCGGCCGAGAGCGGCCGCCGCGCCGCAAGCGCGGCGGCCCCTGGCTCGACCACGCGCCGGAAGTCCAGTGCGTCCGAGAGGTCAGCGCCCCTGCGGCTGGACGGCGGCGCGTGGACCGGGAGGTCCGGACCCTGGTAGACCACCACGGTGCCGCCGCCGCGGCCCCGTGTGGTGGTGACCAGGCCGGAGTCCCGGAGCGCCGCGATGGCTTCGCGGAGCGTGACCCGGCTGACGCCGAGGCGCTCGGCCAGCTCGCGCTCGGGCGGCAACTGCTCGCCGTGGGCGAACACCCCGAGCCGGATCGCGGTGGCCAGCTGCTCCACCGTCGACTCGAAGACGTTCGCGCCGGCCGGCCGGAGCACCGCGTCGGGAAGGCGGCGCTCCGGCAGTGGGTGCTCTCGGCTGTCGGACCTCGAGAACTGCGGTGCCATGACCCCAGTCAACCCGTCCTCGGTCGGCGCCGCCTCAGTCCAGCAGCAGCTCGCTGGCCGGCTTGGTGTCGTGGCCCTCGGGGACGTCCTTCAGGAAGTGCATGCGTCCGCCGATCAGCCAGGTGACGGTGGCGAACACGAGCACCACCGCGACTGCGACGGGGGCGTAGTTGAACGTGTCGTCCCCGAAGCTGCCGGGAGAATATGCCGGGAGCATGAACAGGATCACGATGAAGCCGACCCAGACCACGGCGATCCACCCGATGAGCGGGCTCCACTTGCCCAGGCTCCAGGGCCCGGGGTGGAACTCGGGGTTGAGCCGCCGCAGCAGCACCGGCGCGGCATACGCGATGTAGAGCCCGATCACCGCGATCGACGTGACCGCGAAGTAGGCGACGAGGCTCTTCAGGGCTGGCAGGGTCAGCACGATCGAGCCGGCCACGCACAGCCAGATGGAGTTGGTCGGGGTGCCCGTGCGCGGGTTGACCTTCGACCACCACACCGAGCCGGGCAGCGCGTTGTCGCGCGAGAAGGCATACGACATGCGGGAGTTCGCGGTCACCGAGGCCATGCCGCAGAAGAACTGGGCGACCGCGGCGATGAACAGCAGCAACTTCCCGGTCGTCGCCCCGGCGGCGTCGATGAAGATCTGGGCGGGCGGGAGGCCGGTCTCACTGGCGCGCTCGGCGGCGTAGTTCTGGATCGAGGCGGTCACCGCGATGAGCAGGATCCAGCCGGCGACGATCGAGACCCAGACGCTGCGGATGATCCCCTTGGGGGCCTCCATCGCCGCCTGCTTGGTCTCCTCCGCCACGTGCGCCGAGGCGTCGTACCCGGTGTAGGTGTACTGCGCCATGAGCAGGCCGATCATGAACGCGTAGAGGCCACTGCCCCAGCCGGTCGAGTTGCGGAACTCGGTGAAGGTCCAGGCCAGCGACTGGTGCTTGTCGGGCACGACCGCGAGGACGACGACGATGATCGCCACGCCTACGAGGTGCCACCAGGCGCTCACGTTGCTGAGCACCTTGACCAGGTTGACGCCGAAGGTGTTCAGCAGGCCGTGGAGCAGGATGATCACCAGGAAGGCGATGAACGTCGACGTCGTGGAGACGGTCGTCCCGAAGACCAGGTTGAGGAGCGCCATCCAGGTGATGGCGGCGCCGAAGTCGATGGCCGCCGTGACGGCGATCTCGCCGAGGAAGTTGAACCAGCCGACGTACCACGCCCAGACCCGCTTGTTCGTGCGGGCGAGGCGACCGGCCCAGAAGTAGAGCCCGCCTGCGGTGGGGTAGGCCGAGCAGATCTCCGCCATCGCGAGCGCGACGCAGAGTACGAAGATGCCGACCAGGGGCCAGCCGATGGTGATGGCGACGGGGCCGCCGGCGTCCATGGCCAGGTAGTAGGTGGTGATGCACCCGGCGAGGATCGAGATGATCGAGAAGGAGACGGCGAAGTTGGAGAACCCGCTCATGCCCCGGTGGAGCTCCTGCTTGTAGCCCAGCTCGGCTAGCCGCGCAGCGTCCTCATCGAGAGTGGTTTGAGACGGAGGAACACTCATTGGTCACCTCATAGACGTCTACCAGCGGACCATTTTCCGCTGACAAGGAGTAGTGCTGCGCATCCAACACCCGCCACGAGCTCATCGTCAATGGTCTGAGCGCATACCATTTCGAGAATCAGCCGATCAGCGACCCAAGCACTGCGGCGATGCCGAGGGCAGCCCGGTCGACGGTGCACCGGTGAGCCAGCGCCACGGCATACCGCCTGGTTCTGACCGTGCCGCGCGCTCCACCTCAGACGAGGCGGGTCATCCAGCCGTGGGTGTCCTCGGCGCGGCCGTACTGGATGTCGAGGAGCCGCTCGCGAATGGTGCGGGTGACCTCGCCGTAGCCGACGCCGCGGCGGTGGTCGGCAGTGCCGCCCTCCCAGCGCAGCTCGCCCACCGGGGTCACCACGGCAGCGGTGCCGCACGCGAAGATCTCGGAGATCTCGCCGCTCGCCGCTCCGTCCTTCCACTCCTGGATGGACACCTTGCGCTCGACCGGCTCGAGGCCGAGCTCCTTGGCGAGCTCGATGATCGACGACCGGGTGATCCCCTCCAGGATCGAGCCGCTCAGCTCGGGCGTGACGAGCTGGCCGCCCTTGGTGACGAAGAAGAGGTTCATGCCGCCGAGCTCCTCGACGTAGGACTGCGTCGCGGAGTCCAGGAAGACGGCCTGTTCACAGCCGTGCTCGATGCCCTCGAGCTGGCCCGCGAGGCTGGAGGCGTAGTTGCCGCCGCACTTGGCCGCACCGGTGCCGCCCGCGCCGGCGCGGGAGTAATGGGAGGACACCCAGATCGTGACCGGCTTGATCCCCCCGGGGAAGTACGCGCCGGCCGGCGAGGCGATCACCGAGTAGGTGACCTGGTGGGCCGGGCGGACGCCGAGGAAGGCCTCGCTGGCGAACATGAACGGGCGCAGGTAGAGGCTGGTCTCGCCGGTGCCGTGGGCGGGGACCCAGTTCTGGTCGACCTCCACCAGGGCCCGCAGCGAGCCGATGAAGTCATCCTCCGGCAGCTCGGGCAGGGTCAGCCGGCGAGCGCTGCGGATCATCCGCTGCGCGTTGGCCTCCGGGCGGAAGGTCCACACCGAACCGTCCTCGTGGCGGTAAGCCTTCATGCCCTCGAAGATCTCCTGGGCATAGTGCAGCACCGCTGCCGAGGGCATCAGCGAGATGGGGCCGTATGCCGTGACGCGGGCATCGTGCCAACCCTGGCCTCGCGTCCAGGTCGCCAGGACCATGTGGTCGGTGAACGTCGTGCCGAAGCCTGGGTTGGCGAGTACCGCTTCTCGCTCCGCGTCCGGCAGCGGGTCGCTGCGACGGGTGACCTCAAAGGTCAGCGGGGCGGTGGCGGCCTGGCTCATGGTTCCTCCTGCGTCGAGATCCCTGCCTCGAAGATTACCTGCCCCGGCGAACGCCCCGGGCAGGGAGGAGAGAGCGCGGCCAGTGTCCTAGAGGCGAGCGACGATCGCGTCGCCGACCTCGGAGGTCGTGCGTACGGCGGCGCCCCGCTCGGCGAGGTCGGCGGCCACCGCCCGCTCGAGCCGGCTGGCCTCGTCGGCGCGGCCGAGGTGGGCCAGGAGCATCGAGACCGAGAGGATCGTGGCCGTGGGGTCGGCCTTGCCCTGGCCCGCGATGTCGGGGGCTGACCCGTGCACCGGCTCGAACATGCTCGGCGTCGTGCGGTCCGGGTTGATGTTGCCACTGGCGGCGAGGCCGATGCCGCCGGCGATGGCGGCAGCGATGTCGGTGAGGATGTCGCCGAAGAGGTTGTCGGTCACGATGACGTCGAACCGGCCGGGGTCGGTGGCCATGAAGATCGTGGCGGCGTCGACGTGCTGGTAGGCGGTCGCGACGTCGGGGAAGTCGCGTCCGACCTCCTCGACGGTGCGGCGCCACAGGTGGCCGGCATAGGTCAGCACGTTGTGCTTGTGCACCAGGGTGAGGTGCTTGCGGGGCCGGGCGGCCGCGCGGGCGAAGGCGTCGCGCACCACTCGCTCGACCCCGAACCTGGTGTTGACGCTGACCTCGGTGGCGACCTCGGCAGGAGTGCCCTGGCGCAGCAGCCCGCCGTTGCCGGCATAGGGGCCCTCGGTGCCCTCGCGCACGACGACGAAGTCGATTCCCCCTGGCGCGACGCGTTCGACCGCGAGGGGACTGGCCACACCGGGGTAGAGCTTGGCCGGGCGCAGGTTGACGTAGTGGTCGAGGGCGAACCGCAGCCTGAGCAGCAGGCCGCGCTCGAGGACGCCGCTCGGCACCCCTGGGTCGCCGACGGCGCCGAGCAGGATGGCGTCGTGGCCGCGCAGCTCCTCCAGGACCGAGTCGGGCAGCGTCTCGCCGGTGGCGTGCCATCGGCGCGCACCCAGGTCGTACTCGGTCGTGCTCACCTTGGGACCGGCGTCGCTGGTCACGGCGTGGAGCGCCTTCAGCCCCTCGGCGACGACCTCGGGACCGATGCCATCGCCGGCGATGACGGCGATGTCGAGAGTCTCCAGGACGTCGGATGCGGCGGCGTTCGCCGCGGTGGGCTGCGTGTCGGCCATGCGCTTCAGGTTAGGTGTCATCTTGTGATGTGGAATGTGTGTCTCACATGACGAATGACCCCGCCCCTGCGGGCTGGGCCATTCGGTCGTGGTGGCCTCGGCTCAGTCGTCCGAGTGGCCCTGGTCGCGCAGGTCCATCGACTCCTGCAGCGCCTGCCTGGCCTTCTGTGCCTCTTCGCTCATGTCAATCAGTCCTTCGTGCTCCTGCCGGAGCCGTGCAAACGGGTGGGTGGTTTCGGGGGCTCGAGCCGTGTCGGCGAACCCCAGTCAGCGAGAGCAACGCGGGATCTCCGCGGCGAGGGTGCTGACTACCGAAACCCGCCGCGGCTGGCGATGAGGAGTACGAGCCGCCGCGTCATGTCGATCAGATTAGATGGACGTCCAACTAACTGGTACTGGTTTCCCGCCATCTGAGACGTTCGGCTGATGATTTGCGGCGCGAGGCGTCTCGAGCCGAATGCTGTGTGGTGGCGGCGCGGCCCCGGGCTGTCGACTGAGCCTCCGGCGCGGTGCACCCGCTCAGGCTGTCGACGCATTCGGGTGAGCTGGGGACGGGCACAGGGCCGCGGGGCCGGGCCCGCGGGCAGGGCCGCCGGGCCGCGCCCGTGGCCAGGGGCCGGCCGGTCATACCCGCGGGCAGGGCCGCCGGGCCCCGCCCGCAGCCGCTCAGCCGTCGAGGTCGACGACTTTGACCGAGGCAGCCCCGATCTCGCGGGTGATGTGCGCCAGGACGTCGGCCGGGATCGCGCTGTCGACGGTCATCGCGACCAGCGCGTGGCCGCCCTTGGCGTCGCGGGCGACCTGCATGCCGGCGATGTTGACCTGCGCATCGCCCAGCAGCCGCCCCACCGTGCCGATGACACCGGGCCGGTCCTCGTACGAGAAGAAGGCCATGTGCTCGGAGATCGGGACCTCGAGGTCGAAACCGTTGACGCCCACGATCTTCTCGATCATGCGCGGACCGGTCAGGGTGCCCGACACGGAGACGACCGTGCCGTCGGCAAGCGTGCCCCGCAGGGTGGTGACGTTGCGGAAGTCCTGCGTCGTCGGGTCGGTCAACAGGCGCGCCTCGAGCCCGCGCTCCTCCGCCAGCAGCGGCGCGTTGACATACGTCACCGGGTCCTCGGTGACATCCGAGAAGATGCCCTTCAGCGCCGAGAGCCTCCAGATCGAGACGTCGTGCTCGGTGATCTCACCGTGGACGTCGACGTCCAGCTGGACCGGCACGGTGCCGGCGAGGGCGGTGAAGATCCGCCCCAGCTTCTCGACGAGGGCGATCCCGGGCCGGACCTCCTCGTCGATCAGCCCGCCGGAGACGTTGACAGCATCCGGGACGAGGTCGCCGCCGAGGGCCAGCCGCACCGACCTCGCGACCGCCACACCAGCCTTCTCCTGGGCCTCGTCCGTCGAGGCGCCCAGATGCGGCGTCACGACGACCGACTCGAACTCGAACAGCGGGCTCTCGGTGGTCGGCTCCTTCGCGAACACGTCGATGCCTGCCCCGGCGACGCGCCCCTCGCGTAGTGCCTCGGCGAGGGCGTCCTCGTCGACGATGCCACCACGAGCCGCGTTGATGATGCGCACCGTCGGCTTGACCTTGGTGAGGGCCTCCTTGCCGATGAGGCCGATGGTCTCCGGCGTCTTGGGCAGGTGGACGGTGATGAAGTCGGACTCGGCCAGCAGCTCGTCGAGGGTGACCAGCCGCGCCCCCAGCTGCCCCGCGCGCTGAGCCGACACGTACGGGTCGTAGGCGAGGACCTCCATGCCGAAGCCCTTGAGGCGCTCGGCGACGAGCTGGCCGATCCGGCCGAACCCGACCACGCCCACCTTCTTGTCGAGCAGCTCCACCCCGCCGTACTTGCTGCGCTTCCACGCCCCACCCTTGAGCGCCTGGTTGGCCGGGGCGATGTTGCGCGACGTCGCCAGGAGCAGCGCGACGGCAAGCTCGGCGGCGGAGGTGACGTTGGAGGTGGGGGCGTTGACCACCATGACGCCGGCCTTGGTGGCGGCATCGACGTCGACGTTGTCGAGGCCCACGCCGGCCCGAGCGATGACCTTGAGGTTCTTGCCGGCGGCGATTGCCTCCTCGTCCATCTTCGTCGCTGACCGGATGAGCACAGCGTCGGCGTCGGCCAGTGCGGGCAGCAGCTCGTCGCGGTCTGCGCCGTCACAGTGGCGGATCTCGAAGTCTGGGCCGAGGGCGTCGATGGTGGCGGGCGAGAGCTCCTCGGCGATGAGCACGACGGGCTTGGTCACTGGCAGTCCTGTTCTGGGTGGGCAGCGTGACAGGTCGGTATGCCGTCCGGCCTGGTGGGAGCGCGCGCCCAGGAAGCGGGGGGCTGGCCTGGGCACCTTGGGCACGGCGCTGTGCCGGCGCCCATCCTAGGACTCTGACCAGCATGTGGATGCGCTGGCTCGGCATGTGGAACCGGTATCTCAGCGCGCGGAGCGCAAGACCGTGGACCGCCACGGTGCGATAGTTGCCGTGGACGCTGTCGCCGCCGAAGGCCGACGCTGTCGGAAGGAGGGCGGGATGAGGGTCGTGGTGACCGGCGGTCTCGGTGCGCTGGGCTCGCTCGTCGTGGAGCACCTTCGCCGAGCGGGCCACGATGCCGTGCCCGCCAGCAGACGCACCGGAGTCGACCTGGTCACCGGCACCGGTCTCGACGCAGTGCTCGACGGTGCGGACGCCGTCGTACACACCGCCGACACCACGAGGCCGTGGCAGTTCCGCAGCGTCACCGAGGGCGGCACCCGGCGGCTGGCCCAGGCGGTGGCCTCCATGGACCGCCCCGCCCACCTCGTCGCTGTCTCCATCGTGGGCTGCGACCGCAGCCCCTACGCCTACTACCGGGCGAAGACGCGGGCGGAGTACGCCATCGAGGGTGCCGGCATCCCAGCCACGGTGCTGCGGGCCACCCAGTTCCACTCCCTCGTCGCCGCCATCGCCCGGGCGACCACCAAGGGGCCGGTCGCTTTCTCGATCCGACGCGTGGAGTTCCAGCCCGTCGACCGGGAGTTCGTCGCGGCCCGGCTCTCGGCGCTCGCCCTCGGGCCGCCGCCCTCCAGGTTCCGGAGGGTGGTCGACGTCGCTGGCCCGGAACGCCTGACGATGGGGCAGCTCGCCCGGCTCGTGGCTGCGCACGAGCTGAGGCGCTCGCCCCGAATCGTCTCCGTCCCGGCCGTTGGCGGCTCCTTGCGAGCACTCGCTGCCGGCCACGGCCTTCCCTCCGCCGATGCGGAGCTCGGCGGCATACCCTTCGGCGAGTGGCTGGCGCGCCAGCCAGTGCCGATGCGCGGCCGCTGAGCGCCCCGGGCCTGGCCCCGGCGTCGCGCGCCCGAGACGGTCACCGCTGCGGCCTATCCTGACGCGGTGACGATCGCGCTCCGGCTCTTGGGCGGCGCGTCCTTCGGGGGCACCGACATCAGCAGCCGGCGGGTGCGCGCACTCCTCGCCCTCCTCGTGGAGGAGCCGGCGGGCGTCAGTGCCGCCTCGCTGGCGGACCAGATCTGGGACGACGGACGGCCGGCCAACCCGGGCAAGGCGCTCCAGGTCCTTGTCTCGCGGACGAGGAGCCAGCTGGGTCCCGGGGTCATCGCCAACACTGCGGCCGGCTACCGACTCGGCCTCCCGTCCGACCAGGTGGACGTGCATCTGGCCCGCCGACGCGCGCGCGAGTCCGCCGAGGCGCTCGCTAACGGTCGGCCGTCCGAGGCGCTCGACGCCGCTGATGACGGCCTCCAGCTGTGGGGCCAGGCCGACCACCAGCCGGTCGCGGCCCTCGGTGCGCTGGAGCCTGCGCTGGCCCGGGTCCGTCGTGCGGCACAGACGGCCCACCGCGAGCTTCGGCGCAGCCGTGCCCTGTCGCTGGGCCAGCTGGCTCGGCACACCCTCGCGCTGCCGGCGCTCCTCGAGCTCGCATCCGAGCACCCGCGCGACGAGGGGGTGCTCGCAGCCCTCCTTCGCAGCGAGGCCGAGGTCGTGGGCCAGGCCGCGGCCCTCGACCGCTACGAGCGCTACCGGAGGAGTCTGCGCGAGCAGCTCGGCCTCGACCCGGGGACGGCGCTGCAGGACCTCCAGGCCGAGCTCCTCGGCAACGAGGGCGAGGCCCGCCACGGACTCCGCCATGAGCCGAACCCGCTGCTCGGGCGGGAGGCCGACATCGGGAGCCTGTTGGCCCTGCTGCGCACGTCCCGCGTGGTGTCGATCGTCGGCGCTGGCGGCCTCGGCAAGACCCGGCTCGCCCACGTCATCGGGCGCGAGGCCGACCAGCGCATCGTCCACTTCGTCGAGCTCGCGGGCGTGGCGACCTCCGAGGGCGTTGCCCCAGAGGTCGCCGCCGAGCTCGGGGTCCGCGAGTCCATGCTCCGGCTGCGTCCCGGGGGGCGCGCGGTCCGCCCTGCCGACCTCATGACGGGGCTCGTCGAGCTGCTGGGCCCCGGCCCCGCGCTGTTGGTGCTCGACAACTGCGAGCACGTCGTGCAGGGTGCCGCAGATCTCGTCGACGTGCTCGTGGGACGGTGTCCGCGACTGACCATCCTCACGACCACGCGAATCCCGCTGGGGCTCACCTCCGAGACCACCTACCCCCTTCCCCAGCTCGACGGGCCGACCTCATCGGAGCTGTTCACCCAGCGGGCCCGCGCTGCCCGGCCCGGTGTGGAGCTCCTTCCGGCCGTGGTCGACCGGCTGTGCGCCCAGCTGGACGGCCTTCCTCTCGCCATCGAGCTGGCGGCGGCCCGCACCCGGGTCATGTCGGTCGCCGAGGTGGAGCGCCGTCTGGCCGACCGGTTCGCGCTGCTGCGGGGCGGCAGCCGCACGGCACCGGAGCGGCACCAGACCCTCGAGGCGGTCATCGACTGGAGCTGGAACCTGCTGAGTGCCGACGAGCGGGACGCCCTGCGCCTGCTCTCGGCCTTCCAGGACGGCTTCGGGCTGGAGGCGGCGGAGGCCATGCTCGGCGCAGCCGACGCCCTGGCCATCGTCGAGAGCCTGGCCAGCCAGTCGCTCCTGACCGTCACCGAGCCGGCGGTCGGCGACCCCGAGGCTCTCGGCGAGGTCCGCTACCGCATGCTGGAGACGGTCCGGGAGTTCGGCCTGAGGCAGCTGGCTGTCGCGCACCAGGTCGACCTTGCCGACCAGCGGCTGCGGGCCTGGGGGCGTTCCGTCGCCACGGTGTGGGGACCTCGCGTCTTTGGGCCGGATGTCTACACGGCCCTCGACCGCCTACGCCTCGAGGAGGGGAACCTCGACCACATCCTGCGGCTCGCCATCGCCGAGGCTGACGCCGTGACGGCGGCGACCGTGTTCTCGGCCCTGGGCAGCGCCTGGTCTGTGGAGTCCAACCACGGCCGAGTCCTCGCGCTGGTCGACGACCTGCTCCCGCTCCTGGTCGCCCTGCGGCCGGAGCCCACGGAGCTCGAGCCGGCCCGGCTGGCGCTCGCGGTCATGGCAGGAAACTGCCTCATCGCCTCGCTGCGCTCGGCCTCCCGGGCCATCATCGCGCTGCGCCGGCTACCGCCGGGAGACCCGGACAGCCCGGGATCCGCCATCGCGCTGCTGGTCGACGCAGCCCGCAGTCTGATGCGCGGCGAGACGGCCAGGCTGGACGAGCTGGCCCAGAGCCCCAACCCCATGGTGTCGCTCAGTGCCAACGCTCTCGCCTCGCAGATCTGGGAGAACCGATGCGACCTGGCGGCTGCCGAGCGCCATGCGCGGCGCGGCCTCGAGCTCAGCTCCGACAGCCCATGGGGCCGGGCGAGTGCCCATGCCAGGCTGGCCGAGCTCGCCATGCAGAGGGAGGACCTGCGGGGAGCCGAGCACCATGCCCTGCAGGCCCTCCCCGGCCTGGAGCGCATCGGCGCCTGGCCGGATGTCGTGCAGCTGCGCGGGCTCCGCCTGCTGGCCCGGCTCGCCTCTGGCGACCTCGAGGGCGCGCAGCTGATGCTGCCCTACACCGAGCTCCTGGAAGCCCAGGACTCCCCCTTCGGCACCGCCGTGGTCCACCAGACCTGTGCGGCCGAGATCGCCCTCGCCCGCGGCGAGGTCGACCGGGGCCTGGCGCACTACCTCGCCGCCCTGGAGTCCCTGCGCTCGACGCCCTCCCCGCTGCCGCCGGAGGCCCTGGGCTTCGAGCCGTGGACCCTCTACGCGGAGGCGACGGTGGTGGCGGCACACGCTCGCCATCACCGGCCCGACGACGTCGCCGCGCTCGCCGCCGCCCTGGAGGCGAAGGTGGTCGCCCTGCTCGCCCGCGCGGATCCCTCTGTCGACTTCCCGATCTGCGGAACCGTCCTGCTCGGGCTGGCCCTCCACACGCTGGCCAGTACACGAGCCGACGACTTCCATGCGAGTCTGCGCGGCATTCACCTGCTCGCACTGGCCCAGCGGTTCGCCGCAAAGCGCAGCCACCCCGTCCTGTTCCTCGCACCGGCGGCCGAGCGGGCCCGGGCAGCCGACCACACGGCATACGACAGGGCAGTGGCGGACTATGCAGGCCTGGGGCTCGACCAGCTCGCCCCCGTCGCGCTGCGCGTGCTGACCGACGGCACGTGAGGGGTCCGCGGCCGAGTGGCCGCAGACCCCTCACACCCTCTTGGCGGGTGCCGGTTCAGAGCATGCGCTTGTACGAGCGCACCGCCAGCGGGAGGAACACGGCCACGACGGCCGCGCAGCCCAGCAGGGCCCAGCCGACCTGCGAGGTGACCACACCGTCGTTCGCCATCGAGCGCACCCCGGACACCACGTAGGACACCGGGTTGACGTTGACGAACGCGCGCAGCCAGCCCGGCAGGGAGTCGACGGGCACGAAGGCGTTGGACAGGAAGGTGAGGGGGAACATGATCATCAGCGAGATTCCCTGCACGCCCTGGGCTGACCTCAGGATGGTGCCGAGGAACGTGAAGATCCAGGCGAGGGACCACGCCGCCACCACGACGAGGAGACCCGCCGCTACGACTCCCCAGAACCCGCCGCCGGGCCGGTAGCCCATGGCCAGGCCGACCGCGAGGGTCACCGTGGTCGCGACGACGTAGCGCACCGTGTCGGCGAGCGCCGGCCCTGCCAGCGCTGCCACGCGGGACATGGGCAGCGACTTGAACCGGTCGAAGACGCCCTTCTCGAGGTCCTCGCGGAGCTGGACACCGGTGCCCATGCAGGTCGTGAGCGCGGTCTGGGCCAGGATGCCGGGGATCAGCAGGGGCAGGTACTTCGACACCCCGCCCGCGATGGCACCGCCGAAGATGTAGCCGAACATCGGCGTGAACAGCAGCGGTTGCAGGGTCACGTCGAAGAACTGCTCCGGGTTGCGCCGCATCTTGATCAGGGCGCGCCAGGCCATGAGGAGGATGTGCCGGATGGTGTCGCGGGTGCTGACCCGCTCCCGCAGGGCCGGCAGTCCCGGCTGGGCGAGGGGTGTCTGGATCGTGGCTGCTGAGGTGGTCATCGGAGGGTCTCCATCACGCTCTCGACCGTGGGGTCGGCCTGGGTGTCTGACGGGCGCCCGGGCCCCTGCCCGGACTCGTTCTCGGACTCGCGCCTGGAAAGGTCGGCGTTCTGGCTCGGGAACTCGCGCTCGGACTCGTGCTCGGACCCCCGTTCGGACTCGCGCTCTGGGTCCTCCGCCGTGTGCCCGGTGAGGGCAAGGAACACCTCGTCGAGACTCGGCTTCTGCACGGATACCTCCGCGATCCCGATCCGCGACTGGCGCAGGGCGATCAGGACGTCGCCTGCCTCGTCGGCCGACCGCATGGGGACGCCCAGCCGACCCGCCTCCGGAGAGCGTGCGGGGAGAATGCCGAGGACGGAGAGGATGACCCGGACCGCCGCGCCGGTGTCGTCCGGGTCGGCCAGCCGCAGGTCCAGGGTGGACTCCCCCACCGACGCCTTGAGCTCGTCGGACGTACCCTCGGCGACCTTCCGCCCGCGGTCGATCACGGCGATGCGGCTCGCGAGCTGGTCGGCCTCGTCCAGGTACTGGGTCGTGAGCAGGATCGTGGAGCCGGCAGCGACGAGCCCTCGAATCGTGTCCCACATCTGCCCGCGGGTGCGCGGGTCGAGCCCTGTGGTGGGCTCATCCAGGAAGATGAGCGGGGGGCGCGAGATCAGGCTGGCCGCCAGGTCCAGTCGGCGGCGCATGCCACCGGAGAACTGGTAGAGGGGCCGGTCGGCCGCCTCCTCGAGGTCGAACTGCTCCAGGAGAGTCGCGGCGGTCGACCTCGCCTGCGGGCGTGACTGACCGTGGATGCGGGCGAACAACCGCAGGTTCTCGCTGGCCGTGAGCTTCTCGTCCACCGACGCGTACTGCCCGGTCACGCCGATCAGCTGGCGGACGTGGTGCGGGTGTCGCTCCACGTCGACGCCGAAGACCTCGGCGCGCCCGGCATCGATGCGCAGCAGAGTGGCGAGCATCCGCAGGGTCGTGGTCTTGCCGGCGCCGTTGGGACCGAGGACGCCGAACACTCCGCCGCGCGGGACATCCAGGTCGATGCCGTCGACGGCGCGCACCCCCTTGAACTCCTTGACGAGACCGCGGGCGCGGACCGCCAGGTCGGTTGTGTGTGCCATGTGGCCTGCTCCTTCCGTGAGTCGGTGGGAGCTGCGTTCAGCAGCCTCCCGGTGTCACGGCATACGGTGCAGGTCGCCGGCTTCACGGCGGTTTCACGGCGCGCCGGTGCGGTTTCGCCGGGTTTCAGCGCGAACGGTTTTCGCCGGGTTTCAGGTCGAGTCAGGAGGGCTGGCGCACGCCCACCGGCGAGGTCTCGGGCCGCCCAGCCACGCCCACCGCGGTCACCGTCACGGGAAGCCCGCTGAGAGCGGCGTTGCCGCTGGCCACGTCGAGCCGGTCGGGGTCGGTGAGGTCGTTGATCGAGGCCCCGGGCACGGTGACGGCTCCGGTCAGGCGGACTCCCTCGCGCTGGTGGCCGTACCCGTGCGGGAGGCTGACCACGCCCGGCATGACGTCGTCGGTGGCCAGGAGCTCGACCTCGATCGCGCCGACCCGCGAGGCCACCCGCACCAGCGAGCCGTCGGCGAGCCCGTGCGCCCGCACGTCGTCCGGATGCATGTACAGCTGGTGGCGGGCCCGGCCCCGCGTGAGTCGGGTTGTGTTGTGCATCCACGAATTGTTGTCGCGCTGGTGGCGCCGCCCGATCAGCACCAGGCCGGGGGTGACCTGGCGGTCCAGCCGGTCGGCCAGGCGCGGCAGGTCGTCGAGCAGCAGGCCTGGAGCGGCGTGCACCCGGTGGTCGGGCGTCTGGAGACGCGCGGGAACGCACGGCTCGAGCGGGCCGAGGTCGACGCCGTCCGGATGCTGCCGGAGCCGGCGGACGGACAGCCGCGCCGCCCCGGTGCGCAGCAACAGGTCGACCGTCCGGGTGGGCGACGTGCGCAGTCTGATGACGGCCCGCAGCCGGCGGCGCCATCCGCCGGTCGCACCGAGCCGCCTGGTCGTGCGCAAGGTGATCTCGGCAAAGATCTGCCAGTCGTGGCGGGCGCCCGGCTCCTTCGGGAAAAGGGCCGGCGTGAACCGGGCGGTGTTGCGGACGGCAAGGGTGTGGAAGGCCACGTCGTAGTGGTCGCGCTCGAGAGCCGCGGTCGGCGGCAGGATGACATCGGCGTGTCGGGTGGTCTCGTTGATGTAGAAGTCCACGGCGGCCATGAAGCCCAGCTGGTCGAGGGCCGCGTCGAGGCGCGCGCCGCCCGGCGTGGACAGCACGGGGTTGCCTGCCACGGTCAGCAGCGCCCGGACCTGGCCCTTGCCAGGTGTCAGTATCTCCTCGGCCATCGCGGCCACCGGCAGCTCACCTCCGAACTCCGGCAGTCCGCGCACCCGGCTGCGGTAGCGGTCGTAATGACCCGGGCCTACAATCCGGCGGCCGACCGTGTCGATGGCCGGCCGGGTGAACATCGCCCCGCCGACTCGGTCGAGGTTGCCGGTGAGCACGTTGAGCAGCTGCAGCGCCCACTGGCAGAGCGCGCCGAACTCCTGGGTGGACAGGCCGATCCGGCCGTATGCCGCAGCCGCAGGGCTGGCCGCGAACTCGCGGGCGATCCTGCGGATCTCCTCCGCCGGAACCCCGCTCGCGCGCTCCACCCGCTCGGGCGTGAACGGCGCCACCGCGTCGCGCACGGCGGCGACCCCTTCGACCCACTCGGCCGGCCGGGCCAGACCCTCCTCGAAGAGGGTGTTCACCATGGCGAGCAGCACCGCCGCGTCGGAGCCGGGCCGCACGAAATGGTGCTCGGTGGCCACCTTGGCAGTCTCGGTGCGGCGCGGGTCGAACACCACCATCCGCCCGCCGCGGGCCTTGAGCTCGCGCAGCCGCTGCGGGAAGTCGGGGACCGTCATCATCGACCCGTTCGAGGCCATCGGGTTGGCCCCGAACACGAGGAAGTAGTCGGTGCGGTCGAGGTCGGCGATCGGCTGGAGCAGCTGGTGGCCGAACATCAGCATGTTGACCAGCTGGTGCGGCAGCTGGTCGACGGACGTGGCGCTGAACCGGTTGTGGGTCCGCAGCATCTTGACCATGGCAATGCCGTGTGTCATCGAACCGAGGCTGTGGACGTTCGGGTTGCCGAGGTAGATGCCGAGCGCGTCACGGCCGTGCTGGCGCATGGTGTCGGCGAGTCGTGCGCTCACCAGCTCGAACGCCTCCTCCCACGAGATCTCCACCCAGCCGTCCGCGGTGCGGCGCACGGGCCGCCGCAGCCGGTCGGGGTCCTCGTGGACGTCCTGCAGGGCCACGGCTTTGGGGCAGATGTGGCCGCGGGACAGGGGGTCGTCGGGGTTGCCCCGCACCGAGGCGATCCGCCCGTCCTCCAGGGTGAACAGCAGACCGCACGTGGCCTCGCACAGGTTGCAGACGCCATGCCGGGTTTCCATGCAGCCCATCGTCACAGGCTTCCCAGGCAAAGGCGAGGGGTATGCCGGCGCGCGACCACCCGGCATACCCCCGGTTTGCTGGTCGGCGGGTCAGCGCACCTGTGAGCGCCCGGGGACCCGCATGGCGACGCCCAGGCCGGAGCGCCGCACTCGGGCGGCAGGTCTCGGCCGTCGCGGCCTGCTCCGCGCGAGCTGCGCGAGCCCGCGCAGCCCCACGAGCCGGACGATGTTCGCGGGAGACATGAACTCGTCCATGGGTAGGACGCCGGCCAGGGCGGCGAGGAACTGCTCGGAGGCGGCCGGGTCGTCCGCGACCGCCGCGAAGAGGCGGCCCTCGGCCGCGGTGGGCGGGCGCAGCTGCGCGAGCCCGACCGTGAAGTCGAACATCGGGCGCCGGGCCCGGTTGCGCTGACGCTCATAGCGGCGCAGCGCGGTGCCCAGTCGCGTGGTGCCGGCGAAGCCCCGCAGGACCGCGTCGCTGAGCGCGGCCGCATCGGCGAGCGCGTTGCCCATGCCCTGGCCGGTGACCGGGTCCATGACCAGACCGGCGTCCCCGACCAGCACCCACCCCGGCCCGGCGGAGGCCAGGACCCGGTTGGGGACGTCGACCGTGGCGCGGATGGGTCCGACCCGCTGGCCCGACAGGACTCGCTCGCCGATCTCGCGCAGCGTGCGCAGGCTGGCCGCGAGCGCCTCCTGCGCGTCGGCTCGGTGGTCGGCCAGGGCTTCGACGGGTCGGGCGAGGAAGGTGACGACCTGGTCGTCGTTGGTCGGGAACGCCCCGAACACCAGCCTCCTCCCGCTGGCCATCCACCCGTGGTCGAGGGGCACGCCAGACCAGTAGGCGTAGGTAGCGAGCGTGGTCGGTACCGCCTCGCGGACGGTCCGGGCGCCGACCGCGCGGGCCACGGTCGAGTTCTTGCCGTCGGCGCCGATGACGAGCGATGCCCGCTCCACGGCGCGCCCGCCGCCCTTCAGCCGAAGGCGCACGCCGGTGACCGTGCTTCCCTCGGTGGTGAGCTCTTCCACGATGGCACCCTCGCGCACCTTGGCACCTGCCTCCCGGGCCGCATCCACCAGGAGCGTGTCGAGCACGGTGCGCCGCGGGCTGTACATCGCATCGACCCCGTCGACCGCCGTGACCCGGCCCCACACCGCCGTGCGGGGGCCGGCATCGAAGCGCATCAGGCGGGTCGGCGGCGCCCCCGTCGCCTCCAGCCGGTCGAGCAAGCCCCAGCGGGCGATCAGGGCAGAGCCGGTCACCTGGAGCTGGTGTGAGGACAGCGTGTCGCACGGGAAGCTGGCTTGCTCCAGGACCAGGACGTCAAGGCCGGCCCGGGCCAGCAGCATGGCCGTGGCCGACCCGGCCAGGCGCCCTCCCACGATCACCACGTCAGCCATCCCGCTGCCCTCCCTCTGTCGCCGAGACCTCCCAGCCCTGCTCGGTCAGGACCGATGCCTGCATCAGCTGGATGAACGACTCCACCCGCCGAGGCAGCCGACCGTCGTCCAGCTGCTCGGACATGCCCTGCATGCCGGTGAACGAGGCCACCGCGACCTCTGCGAACTCCGTCGGATCAACGTCGGCCCGCACGTCGCCCTCCCGCTGTGCGGCCGCGAAATGGCTCGCAACCACCTCGACCCAGAAGCGCAGCCCGCCGCACAGCTCGTCACGCAGGTCGGGGTCGCGCGCGAGCTCCTCGATCACCCTGCGCGGGCCGGCCGGACTGTCGGCGCTCGTGGACAGGCGCGCGAGGATGCGGGGCGCCTCGAACATGCGATCCACCGCCCGGGGTAGCGGCGCGGAAGCTGCGCTCACCCGCTCGACCCACCGCTCGCGGTGGTCGGCCACGACGGCCAGCGCGAGCGCCTGCTTGGAGGGGAAGTGGAAGTAGAACCCGCCCTTGGTCAGCCCGGAAGCCTCGATGATGCGGTTGAGCGAGGCAGCTGTGTACCCGTCGCGCAGGAACACCGGGGTCGCCGCTTCCAGGATGGCGCGGCGCGACCGCTCGGCCCGCTCCTGAGCCGGCCGGTGCGCCCGCGCCGCATCTGCCTCAGCCATGGGTCCAGTAGAAAACCGACCGGTCGGTTGGTCAATG
>DASSJT010000250.1:0-9829 GCA_035691065.1 Dermatophilaceae bacterium | reverse complement strand
GTCCAGAAGCTGTCGAAGCTCGCCCCCGGGACGACCGCCAGGGCTATCGACATGACCAGCGCCTGGCCGAAGATCGTGGCCAGTCCGACCGCGATCCATCCGATCAGCGCGCTGAGGGTGACCAGGACGGGGCGCACGATCATGCCGACCAGCCCGGTGACGGCGGCAGCCACCACGAGCGGCAACCACGACGTGTACGTGAAGCCGGGTAGCAGGTCGGCGGTCAGCAGCAGCGCGAGGAACGTGAGGAACCACGACGCCAGCAGCCTGACCACGTCGGCCGTACGCGGGGTACGTCGGTTCCACGCGGGGGCTTGCGGGTCCCTGTTCCTCTCCTCTCGCGTTTGCATGTCAGGCCACCACGCCCGGGCGTCGATGCCCGGCACCAACTCCGGGATCCTGGTGCGGCCGCTCGACGTTCATGACGAACGGACGTCGGTCCTCAGGAGAGGACCTTGACCCTGGCCTGCTCGTACTCGGCACCCGTGATCACACCGCCGTCGCGCAGCTCTTCGAGCTCGCGCAGCTTGTCAGCGATGCTCTTCGTGCCCGCCGCCTCCTGGACGTAGGCGCGCATCCGCTCCTCGTTGGCCTGCGCGGCCTGCGCGGAGCGCTCGTGCATCGAGCCCCCGCGGGCGATCAGGTAGACGAGCGCGCCGAGCCACGGCAGCAAGATCAGCAACAGGGTCCACCACGCCTTCCCCCAGCCGCTGAGCTCGTGGTCGCGGAAGATGTCACTGAGGATGGAGATGATCAGCCAGATCCAGGCCAGCAGCAACATGAACCAGAACGTCGAGACGATGACGTCCCACAGGCCGAAGTCCTGCATGGGTGTCTCCTTGCGTAGTTCGTGTCGGACATGAGGTTCCGGCACTGACGTGGCGAGCATCTCCACCCGGCAACGAGGCAGGCTCACCCGCCGCGGGTGACCGGGACGACGCACCCGCCCGGAGGAGGCCACGAAGGTGAGGAGCCGGCACGCGATGCGCAACGGCTCGCTCCCCTGGTGGTCCCCTCCCGCCCGCGCGAGAGTGCCGACGCACGGCTAGCTCACGTAGTCGTCAGACCCTTCTGCCCCGTGCGCGGTCACCGCGTAGATCACCAGGATGTCCAGGGCGATCATGATCGCCGACCACACCGGGTACGCCGACAGGAACGCGAGGTTCAGGAGGGCGCTGAGCAACGCGACCCCTACGGCGACCACGCGCGCCCACATGGCGCCGACATAGAGCGCGACGCCGGCGGCTGCGACGATCACGCCGAAGATGATGTGCGTCCACCCCCAGGTCGTGTAGTCGACGTTGACCACCAGTCCGCTCTTGCCCACCAGGTAGTACTCGTCCTTGAACAGCGCCACGAGCCCGGCCACCGCGTGGAAGGACCCGAGCATGAGCATCATCGTGCCCGCGAAGACGATCCATCCGTACCAACCAGTCCGCTCCGCCCTGCGGACCGAACGTGGTGCACTCGGTGCACCTGCTGCCATGCTGCTTGCCATCTGAGGTCTCCTCTCTCGACCATCCAGTGACCACAGCATCCGGGTCAGCGCCGCGCGCAGCCTCACCCGATCCGGGTGACGTCTCGAGGCGCGTTGTCCCGCAATGTTGGGGTGCATGGACAGCAGCAACCTCCCGGCGGCCCCGATGTACGAGATCCGCCTCTACGGGACACCGCCGGAATCGCTGCGTGAGCGGTATCCCTCCATGGCGGTGCGTACGACGCCGGCGCAGACCGTGCTGTTCCGTCACGTCGAGGGTGTGAGCGAGCTGGACGAGCTGCTGGAGGAGATCCGGTCGGTGGGCCTGAACCTGAGCGAGCTGCACATGGAGCCACCCGCAGCTGGGTCGAGGAGTGCGTCGTGAGCAGCACTTGCGAGGTCCGGGTCGAGGGCGTGGTCGGCCTCGCCATGCTGCAGCACCTGCACTGGTCCCACCGGGTCGTCCCGGAGCACACCGTCCTGCGAGTGGCCGCCGACCCGGCGGACCTGCCCGACCTGTTGCAGGCGCTCACGGACGCCGGGCTCACGATCGAGAGCGTGCGCCCGATCGACCCCTCCCCGTCCACGCGCGGTTGACCGGAGGGGCTAGCAGAGCCCCAGATCCCGGCCCCGGCGCACCGCGTCCACACGTCGGCTGACACACAGCTTGCCGAAGATCCCCTTGAGGTGCGTCTTCACGGTGTTGGGCGAGACGAACAGGGCGCTCGCGATCTCCTCGGTCGAGTACATCTGCGCGAGGAGCTCGAGCACCTCCCCCTCGCGCTCGGTCAGGGTTCCCACGACCCCGGTGTCCTCGGAGACGGCGGCTGCCCGCACCAGCGGTTCGCGGGATCTCGACGGCTGGAACGACGACACGAAGCCTCGGTGCGCCCGCATCAGGCCGACGTCGCGCGCGAGGTAGCCACTCAACCAGGCCCAGTCGTGCGCGAACGGCCGGCGCAGGCCCTCCGCGCTGCCCACGCGGAGTGCCCGGTCGACCAAGAGCCGGGCGCGATCGTCGTCCCCGTGGTCCTGGGCGAGGCGGGCCTCCAGGAGCCACGACCGGATCTGGAGACCCACGGGGGCACCGGCAAGGGCGGGCACGACCGTGCCCAGGACCGCGCGCGCGCCGCGCATGTCGCCGATGTCCCAGCGTGCGACAGCGGCCAGCACGGAGGACCCCGAGGTCGCGCGTGGCGGCAGCGGGGTGACCAGGGCCAGCGCCCGCTGCGGCTCCCCCGCCGCGATCAGGAACTCGGCCGCGTCCACGGCGAGCAGGTCGTGGAACCACTCGGCGTTGCCGGCGGCCCAGGTCGCGCCGGTGGCCTCGGCCAGGAGCCGCAAGGAGGCCTCCGGCTCTCCCTCCGCCGTCAGCAGCCGCGCCTGCGCAAGGAGACTGCTGGCCACCAGCCACGGCTCCCACCCACCACTCGGCACGACGCCGGCCAGCTCGAGCCGCTCGTGCGCCTTCCCCAGCTCGTCGCCTTCGAGATGGACCCAGGCGTGGGCGAGGTGAGCGTGCGTGGCGCCGGCGCGTCCGGTCTCCCCGGCGAGCTCGAGGACGCGGTCGGCGTGGAGCGTGGCACGACGCAGGTTGCCCCGGAACGCCTCGAGCAGGGCGAGCTGTCCCTCGCAGTCGGCGCGGACGACACATGCGTCAGGAACCCCGGACGCGGCAGCCCCACGAGCGAGGGTGTGCGCAGCCTCGTGCAGCCGTCCTGCGAGCAGCTGCAGGGACCCCAGATGCGCGTCGAGCAGGACGGGGAGCTCGGGCAGCTCCGCGAGAGCGGCGACGGGCAGCTGGTTCATCAGGAGCCGCGCCTGGCCCTCGTACGCCGTACCCGCAGCGACGTCGCCCCGCAGCCGGGCCTGCGCGAGCCTGGTGCAGGCGATCCCCAGACGATGGGGCACGGGCCCGGTCACCCCATCGGTGGACCGGATCTGACCGAGGGCCGCGCCCGCCGACTCGCCGTCGCCACGGCACAGGGCGAGCGCAGCGCGCAACACCGGTTCCCCGGAGCTGACCGCGTCGATCCCGGCGGTCGACCGGACGAAGGCATCCGCGGTGCCGGCCAGCAGGCGAACCACGGCGTGGGACGTGACCAGGGTCGTCGCCACCTCCGACCAGTCGCCGTGTGCGAGGGCGGTGCGCACTGCGGTCACCTCGCCCACGGGAACCGCGTCGGGCAGGAGCCGGGAGCGGCCGAAGGACCCGTCCGCGCGTACCTCGACGAGCGCGTAGCCCGCCACTGACAGGTCCCCGGTGTCGGGTGCCCAGGGGATGATGGGCGGCCCGGGGAGCCGCGATGTGGCCAGGGAAGACATGTCGCCCGCCTCGGGTTCGTCCGAGATTCTCCAGTTCCGTAATTCATCCCGCAGGGTGGGGTGAGGCGTCCTCACCCGCGGGGCGATCTCACCCGGGTGAGATCTCAGGGTGAGTCGGGCACCGTGCTCAGATCAGCTTGTTGCGCCGGGCCGCCCGGACCGCCTCGTCGCGCGAGTGGGCGTCGAGCTTGCGATAGATGGCGTGGGCGTGCGTCTTCACGGTGTTGGCGGACAGGAACAGCTCGCGCGCGATGTCGCCGAGGCTCAGGGAGCCCTGGAGGAGGCGCAGGACGTCGAGCTCGCGGTCGGTGAGCGCTTCGCCGGGACCGGGTGACTCGGGCCGCTCCCGCAGGAGCTCCTGGAGGGCCGCCATCCGGGCTCGCATCGCGCGCATGCCCTCGTCGTAGCGGTCCATGCGGGCGCCCAGATCCCTGAGGAGGTCCCGGGCAGTGACCAGCTGTCCCGCGGCCGCGGCCACGCGGGCCGTTCCCAGGAGGTGATGGATGGTGCCCCAGGGCCCCTGCGCGGGATTGCGGCGTCTCATCTCCAGACCCTTTTCGAGGGTCATCATCGCGTCGTCGAGCTTCCCTGCCGCGGCCTGGGCCAGCCCGAGCGCGGTCCACACCAACGATGTCTGGGGCATGTCGCCCAGCCCGCGATCAAGGGCGAGCTCCATCGCGAGCTCCGCGCGCTCGCGGCTGCGGTCGGGCTCCCCTCGCTCTGCGTCGACGAGTGACTCGGTGGCGAGGCTGAGCACCCGGATGACCAACGGGGCGGCCGCGTTGTTGGACGAGTTCGCGAGTGTCGTCGACGCGAGCTCCAGGTCGCCCTGGACGTAGGCGGAGTGCCCCAGCGCCGCCTGGGCGACCGAGTAGTACGGCGAGCTGCTGTCGGTCTCGAGCTCGACGGCCCGTTGCGCCCCGGCCGCCATGTCGACCGGTCCGTTGTAGCCGAAGAGCCCACGGATCATCGCCATCGCGGACTCCACCGACCGTGCTCCGTCAGGGAGCGGGCCGATGTCACGGAACTCCTCGAGCTCGGTGAGGAGTCCGTTCAGCGTCTCCTCCTGTCCGAACAGCGCCGCCATCCATGCGGCCGTCACGCCTGCGGCGGGGTCGTCGGCCACCGACCGGTTTCCGAGCGCCTCGAGCCACCCCGCGACCGTGGCGGCGCGGTCGGTGTCGACGTAGGACAGCCAGTTCTCCCGCACCAGGGCCGCGGCGTCGGTCGTCCGGCCCGCCGCGAGTGCGTGCTTCACCGCCTCGTCGATGTGGCCGTGGTCGCGGAACCACTCGAGCGCGCGCGAGTGCAGGGCCTGGGACCGTTCGGGACCCTCGAACTCGAGCTCGATCCGTGCCACCGCCGCGAACAGGTGGTGGAAGCGGAACCAGTGGCGTTCGTCGTCCAGCGGCACGAGGAAGAGGTTGCTGCGCTCGAGGTGGTCGAGGATCGCGGCAGACCCCGTGCTGTCGCGGACGAAGTCGCACAACGGCGCGGAGAACCTGTCGAGGACGGACATGCTGACGATGAACTCCCGGATCTCGTCGCTGTGCCGGGCAAGCACCTCCTCGGTGAGGTAGTCCACGACGAACCTGTTGCCACCACTGAACTGCCGCACGAACTCGTCCGGGTCGGCCCGTCCGGCGAGTGACAGCGTGGCGAGGTACAGACCGGCCGGCCACCCCTCCGTCCGGTCCACGAGCCGGGCCAGCGAGTCGCCGGACAGTACGACGTCCACCCGGGACAGGAGGGTCGCTGCCTCCTCCACGGTGAAGTTGAGGTCGCCGGCCCTGATCTCCGCGAGCCGGCCTGACGCGCGCAGCCGCCCCAGCCGGAGACCCGGATCCGCGCGCGTGCAGATCACCAGATGCGCCTGCGTCGGCAGGTTTCGGATCACGACCTCGACCTGGTCGCGCACCGCAGCGTCACGCAGCACGTGGAAGTCGTCGAGCACGACGACGATGTCGTCGGGCATCGCGGCCAGGGCACTCAGCAGGCGCGGGAGCACCCCGGTCATGGTCTCGCCGGTGGCGGCGTCCCGGATGTCGCCGACGTCTGTGGGCACGGTGCAGCCGACCTGTGTGAGGGCCAGGGAGAGCTGTCTCAACAACCGGCCGGCGTCGTTGTCCCCGGGATCGAGCGAGACCCACGCAGCCCGTGGATTCCGGGTGGCGGCCAGCCATTGGGAGACGAGCGTGGTCTTGCCGTACCCAGCCGGCGCGGAGACCAGCGTGACCGGCAGCTGCGTGGCCTGGTCCAGCTTCCCGATCAGGCGGGCACGGTCGACCCAGTCGCCGCGCGTGGGCGGTCGGTGAAACTTCGCGTTGATGAACGAGTCGACGGCCGCCGTCGTGCGGTGGCGCCCGTCCCCGGGATCCCTCGTCCCCATGCTCGGACGTGCCATGGTTCCTCCCACTGGGACGATAAGGCACATTCCCGTCTCGCGCCGGGCTCAAGACTGGCGTTTCGTGCCCGAGCAGCGTCAGTGCCCGTACCGACATCTGGGACGACGTCCCGTGTGCGCTGA
Organism: Dermatophilaceae bacterium; assembly: GCA_035691065.1. Lineage (GTDB taxonomy): Bacteria > Actinomycetota > Actinomycetes > Actinomycetales > Dermatophilaceae > DASSJT01. Next base: position 3,500 of record DASSJT010000250.1, on the reverse strand, counting down.
AGGCTGCGGGCGCTGAGGAGGGCCTGACTGGACGGGTGTCAGTCCTGTTCCTTGCGGACGTCGAGGAGCACGAGTCCTTCGCGTCGCAGCGCCTCGAGCAGTCCGTGCAGCTCGGCCTCGTCTGCCAGCACGGCATGCATCGTGGTGCTGGCAGGGTCGGTCTTGACCGTGACGTCGGCGAAGTCCTCCAGCAGGCGAGGCAGCACCTCCCCCGCCACGCGGATCTCGTAGGCGGCTCTCGCCATGGCCATCTCGATTCGTCGGGCCGGCTGCGAACGCACCCAACCTTCCCCGTCGGGACAGAGAACGCGTCACCCACTGCGGGTGACGTGTGTCGCTCCCGGCTGACGCACGGTGGGCGAATGACCGAATCCGGAACCGCAGGCCCGCCCCCCGGCCCTGCCGCCGACGACGAGGTGGCGCGCCTGCAGGCTGAGATCGCACGGCTACGCCAGGAGCTGCCCGATGCCCGCGGCCGACGTCGGGGATGGTGGCGCCCGGTCCTGGCCGGCTTCCTGGTGGCAGTGGCTGCACTGCTCGCCCCGTTGTCCGTGCTCGCCACCTGGGCGAGCGGTCAGATCGAGGACACCGACCGGTACGTCGCCACCGTGGGCCCGCTCGCGAACGACCCGGACGTCCAGAAGGCGATCGCGGCGCGCGCGGAGCAGGTGATCTTCTCCTACCTCGACCTCGACACAGCCATCGATGATCTCGCACAGGCGCTCAGCGACCAGGGCCTGCCACCCAGGGTGGCGACAACCCTGCAGACCGTCTCGGGGCCCCTCGCCAACGCAATCCGCAGCTTCGTGTCCGACCGGATCCTCGCCTTCGTGAAGTCGGACGCCTTCGAGCAGGCCTGGATCGAGGCAAACCGAACCGCCCACGCAGAGCTGGTGACCGCGCTGACCGGCGGCGGCGGTGGCGCCGTCACCGTCAACAAAGGGGCTGTGAGTGTGAACCTGGCGGTGGTGATCAACACCATCAAGCAACAGCTCTCCGACGCCGGGTTCGCCATTGCAGACCGGATCCCGGACGTGTCGGCGAGCTTCACCATCGTGCAGTCCGACAACCTCGACACGGTGCAGACCCTGCTGGGTGTCCTCGACAACCTGACCGGCTGGCTGCCCGTGCTGGGACTCGGCCTCCTCGCCGTGGCGGTCCTGGTGTCGCGGGACCGACGGCGCACGGTGCTGGCCGCCGGGATCGCGGTCGCCGCCTCGATGCTGTTGCTCGGCGCGGTTCTCAACGCCATCCGGCCGTTCTACCTCAACGCCCTCCCGGACAGCGCGTCCCCTGCGGCCGCGGGAGCCATCTACGACCAGCTGGTGTACTTCATCCGGATCGCGCTCCGTGGCCTGCTGGTCGTCGCCCTCACGGTCGCCGTCGTCGCCTGGCTCAGCGCACGACGCGGTTCCGGCGCAGCGGCCAGGGGTGCGCTGGTCCGTGGCATCGACACGGTGCGAGTTCGGATGTCACGCGCGGGGCTGCAGACCGGCAGGCTCGGCGTCGTGCTCGGGCAGTACCGCAGCTCGTTCCGCGTCGGGATCGTCGCTATCGCAGCCTTGGCCTACCTGGCCCAGGACCACCCGACCGGGAGGACCGCCTTGGTGTTCGTCGTCGTCACAGGACTGCTGGTGCTGGTGCTGGAGCTCCTGGCGACCCCTGCACAACCGGCGACCGCAGCACCCCGGGAGGTCGCCGAGCCCTGAGCGGGTCTCAGCCAAGGACACGGCACGACACAGGAAGGACCCTCACGCCGATGACCGCACTGACCGTGTGGCGTTACCCGACACCGTTCGGTGCCGACCAAGGTGAGCTGCACCTCAAGATCCTGGTCGAGCAGGACGCCCTCGTCGTGCACGACGCGGCCAGCGTCGTCTGGATGGAGGGCGCCGAGGAGCCGAAGGTGCGACATCTTCGGCACGACACCGCGCGGTCGGCGGGTCGCGGAGCACTCTGGGGCGGCATCGTCGGGATGCTGGTGCTCAATCCCGTGGCCGGGGCCGCCGCCGGCGCCGCCGCTACCGCTGCGGCGCACCGGCTGCGGAGCACCGGCATCGACGAGGAGTTCCTGGGCACGGTGCGCGAGCAGCTGGCACCTGGCACGTCCGCACTGATCGTGCTCAGCAGCGACGCCCGGGAGGAGCTGATCCGCCCGATCCTGGCGCACAGCGAGGCCACCCTGATCGCCGCCGACCTGCCCGAGGAGGCACGCCGGCGCCTCGACGAGCTGCTGGCACCGCCCCCGTGACCGTCGCCGTCACTCGCGTGTGCCTGCGGCTCATCCGTTCCGGGTGAGCCGCTCACCGTGCAGTGCTCCTAGCGTCTCCAGCGCACAGCCCCATGCGTGGCCGTCAGGAAGGACCTCACCATGACCACGACCGATCCCCGCCGCGAGCGTGAGCCGTCCGTCGGTGCGTACGGCGTCTCGGTGTTCGCCGGCGTCATCCTCGTCACCCTGGCGTCGTTCCAGGTCCTGGAGGGGTTGTCCGCCGTCCTGAAGGACAACGTCTACGCCTCGGGCCTCAACTACACCTACGAGATCAACCTGACCACGTGGGGCTGGATCCATCTCGTCATCGGCGTGATCGGCGTGGCTGTCGGTCTCGGCATCCTCGCCGGCCAGGCATGGGCAAACATCCTCGGCATACTCTTCGCCGTCATCTCGGCACTGAGCCAGTTCATGTTCCTGCCCTTCTACCCCTTCTGGGCGCTGTTGCTGATCGCCATGAACATCCTGGTGATCTGGGCCCTGGCCACCCGCCTGACCGAGACCTGACCAGCTAGAGCGGCGGCACCGGGTCGCCGGGCTGGAGTCGGTGCCGCATCCCCCAGGCACCCCACGCCAGCGCGCCCAGCGGGATGGGGAGCCAGTACGAGGCGAGCCGGTACAACAAGGTTCCGACCGCGGCCTGGTCCGCGTCGACCCCGGACAGCACGAGCAGCGTGGTCAGGCCGGCCTCCACGAACCCGAGACCACCAGGGGTGATCGGGACCATCGCCAGGCCCAGGGCCACGACGTAGGCCAGCAGGACCAGAGCCGGGCGGATGTGGGCGCCGACGGCGTACAGGGCCGCGACCAGGGCTGCGTAGTCGAGCAACCGGTTGGCGGCCGCGTAGACGAGGGCGCCATGCCATCGGCCGGCGAACGCGGCGGCGACCTTGTCCCGCTGGACGACCAGCGCGGCTGCTGAGGAATCTGCGGTGACCTGGCGACGGACCAGGTGGATGAGGCGCCCCGCGACGCGGCCGACCACGAGCACGAACCGGTCCCACGTGAGCATCATCGTGCCGAGTGCCACGACGACGACCGCGAGCAGGAAGGAGACCAGCAGCCCGAGCTGGAGCTGGCGGGCCGGGGGCGGTCCGATGATCACTGCTGGCACGGTGAGGACGGGCAGGGTGAGCAGGACTCCGGTGCTCATCAGACCGGTGGCGGCAAGGGCCGTGGCGACCACGGCTCCGGGTTGCCCTGCCTGGACGAGGATCTTGCCCTGGAC
>DASSJT010000249.1:0-2967 GCA_035691065.1 Dermatophilaceae bacterium | reverse complement strand
TGGTCCACCACGGCCTGCACGTGGAGATCGCCATCGACCCGGAGGACCCCATCGGCAGCACCGACGACGCCGGGGTCAAGGACCTGGTGCTCGAGTCGGCGGTCTCCACGATCATGGACCTCGAGGACTCCGTCGCGGCCGTCGACGCCGAGGACAAGGTCGTGGGCTACCGCAACTGGCTCAAGCTGATGCAGGGCACGCTCGCGGAGCGGGTGACCAAGGACGGCAAGACCTTCACGCGAGCGTTGAACCCCGACCGCACCTGCACCGCGCCTGACGGTGGGACGGTCACGCTGCACGGCCGGGCGCTGCTGTTCATCCGCCAGGTCGGCCACCTGATGACCAGCGACGCGGTGCTCGACCGCGACGGCAACGAGGTGCCCGAGGGCATCCTCGACGCGGTCATGTGCGGCCTGGGCAGCATGGTCGACCTCCGTGGGGAGTCCCGGCTGGGCAACTCCCGCACCGGGTCGATGTACGTCGTCAAGCCGAAGATGCACGGCCCCGACGAGGTCGCGTTCACGACTGTCTTGTTCAGCCGGGTCGAGGAGGTCCTGGGCCTGCCGCCGCTGACCATCAAGGTCGGCATCATGGACGAGGAGCGGCGCACCTCGCTGAACCTCAAGGCGTGCATCGCGGCCGCGCGCGAGCGGGTGGCCTTCATCAACACCGGTTTCCTGGACCGCACCGGCGATGAGATCCACACCTCGATGCTGGCTGGCCCGATGGTGCGCAAGGGCGACATGAAGTCCGAGACCTGGATCCAGGCCTACGAGGACTCCAACGTCGACATCGGTCTGGAGTGCGGGCTGCTCGGCCGGGCCCAGATAGGCAAGGGCATGTGGCCCGCGCCGGACAGCCTCGCCGACATGCTGGCCACCAAGATCGGCCACCCTGAGGCCGGCGCCAGCTGCGCCTGGGTGCCCTCGCCGACGGCGGCCACCATCCACGCCCTCCACTACCACCAGGTCGACGTGCGGGGCCGTCAGGAGGAGCTGAAGGGCGGCCGCCGGTCGACCCGGGCGGATCTGCTGACGATCCCGCTGGGGGACCCGGACTCGTGGTCGGACGAGGACCGGCAGGCCGAGATCGACAACAACCTGCAGAGCCTCCTCGGGTACGTCGTTCGCTGGATCGACGCGGGTGTCGGGTGCTCCAAGGTGCCCGACATCACCGGTGAACCCCTGATGGAGGACCGCGCCACCTGCCGCATCTCGGCCCAGCACGTCACCAACTGGATGCACCACGGGGTGGTCACCCCCGAGCAGGTCGACGAGACCCTGCGGCGGATGGCGAAGGTCGTCGACGAGCAGAACGCCGGCGACCCGACGTACACCCCGATGGCGCCGGACTTCGACGGCGACGCGTTCCTGGCCGCTCGGGCGCTGGTGTTCGAGGGTCTCGAGCAGCCCAGCGGCTACACCGAGCCGATCCTGCACAGGCGCCGAGCCAGCCGCAAGCGGCGCGAGCTGACGGGCTCCCGATGACGGTGGCCGCCGCGAGCGGGGCTGCGCTGGACAAGGTGGTCGCCCGGGCCAGGCAGCTGCTCCCCGACGATGCGGTCATCAGCGACCACGCTCGGCTGCGCACCTACGAGTGCGACGGCCTCGCGCACTACCGCGTGACGCCCGCGCTGGTGGTGATCCCCGAGGACACCGCCCAGCTGGCCGCGGTGGTGAAGGTCTGTGCAGAGCACCAGATCCCCTATGTAGCAAGGGGTTCGGGCACCGGGCTCTCGGGCGGGGCGCTGCCGCACAAGGACGGCGTGCTGATCGTGACGTCGCGGATGCGCGCGATCCGCGAAGTCCGGCGTGAGGACCAGCGCGCGGTGGTCGAGCCCGGTGTGATCAACCTCGACGTCACCCGCGCAGCCACCCCCGAGGGCTACTACTACGCCCCCGACCCGTCGAGCCAACAGATCTGCTCCATCGGCGGCAACGTCGCGGAGAACTCCGGGGGCGCGCACTGCCTGAAGTACGGCTTCACCACCAACCACGTCCTCGGCGCGGAGTTCGTCACGCCGCAGGGTGAGGTCGTCGAGCTGGGTTCCGGCGCCCCGGACGCCCCCGGCTACGACCTGCTCGGTGCGGTGGTCGGCTCGGAGGGAACGCTCGGCATCGTCACGTCGGCCACCGTGCGGCTGGTGCGGCTGCCTGAGGAGGTCCGGACCCTCCTGGTGGGCTTCGAGAGCACCGACCAGGCGGGTGCGGCCACCTCGGCGATCATCTCGGCCGGCATCCTGCCGGCGGCCATCGAGATGATGGACGCGCTGGCGATCGAGGCGGCCGAGGAGGCCGTGCGGTGCGGCTACCCCGAGGGGGCCGGCGCGGTCCTCGTGATCGAGCTGGACGGCGCCGCGGTCGAGGTGGCGCAGGAGTACGACGAGGTCGAGCGGCTGTGCGCCGAGAACGGCGCGTTCGAGCAGCGGCTCGCCACCGACCCCGAAGACCGGGCGCTGATCTGGAAGGGCCGCAAGTCGGCGTTCGCAGCGGTCGGCCGGATCAGCCCGGACTACATCGTGCAGGACGGCGTCATCCCGCGCACCGCGCTGCCCGAGGTGCTGCGGGCGATCGCCGACCTGTCGGGCACCTCGGGCGTTCGCGTCGCCAACGTCTTCCACGCCGGCGACGGCAACCTGCACCCCCTGGTGCTCTTCGACGAGTCGAAGGAGGGCGAGAGCGAGGCCGCCGAGCGGGTCAGCGGCGCGATCCTCGACCTCTGTATCCAGCACGGCGGCTCCATCACAGGCGAGCACGGCGTCGGGGTGGACAAGGCGAAGTACATGCCCCGCATGTACCACGAGGATGACCTCGACACCATGCAGATGGTGCGCTGCGCCTTCGACCCCGACAACATCTCCAACCCGGGCAAGGTGTTCCCGACCCCACGGCTGTGCGGAGAGGTCCCCGGCCGCCACAAGGGCGCCCACCCGCTGCAGGAATCCGGCCTGGCGGAGGTGTTCTGAGG
>DASSJT010000248.1:0-8058 GCA_035691065.1 Dermatophilaceae bacterium | reverse complement strand
ATTCGTCGAGAAGGAGGGGTGGCCTGTCCCTCGTGGCCGTATCCGGGCAGTTCCTCGTGGCCGCCGTCACTCTCCCAAGCCTTCGCTCGGGCATGATGGGGTTCGACGAGTCTCGGCGCAAATGTGTCGCAGCATCGATCGACAAGCGCGTCGCGGAGATCGCGGATCCGACCGAAGGGCCGGTCAAACAGACGCCATGAGGGAGGCCGCTCATGCGGGGACGGCTGACAGTCCTGGCAACGGGATTCCTACCTCCTGCAGTGGGGCTTGCCCTCGGGCTGGTCGTCGTCTTGACGTCGTCCGCTATCGGCACAGCGCCGTGGCTGCTCTGGGCGCCATTGGCGGTCGGTCTAACCACTGCTGCAGGCGCTCTGTGCGTCTATGGGTTACATCGCTGGGCTGAGCTCGTTGCACTGCAGCCCGTACGTGTTCGCGACGTGGCGGTCCCAATTGTGGCAGTCGCAATCGTCGGTGCTCTGGGCATCAATGTGACAGTGCTCCTTCCCGGGGCGGCGCGTACAAATTGGCGGAATGCCGTACTTGTGACCGCCCCCCTGTTGGCCGGGATCCCCGCGGGCGGCGCCATGTACGGTGTTCGGCATATCGCATCGAAGTCACACCTCATCCCCACCGCAGGTGAGCAGCTTGCGTTGCTTCTTGACCTGCGACGACATCTACAGCGACTGCTTGCCGCGGTCGGATCGGTTGTCGCGCTCCTGACTTTGCAGGGCGGTGCTCTGCTGGCGTTGGAGCGGAGCATGCAGACGGTATTCGGGAGCCGGTCTCCGCAGTACGTACTGGTCTTCGGGGCCACCGGCTCATTGCTGGTCGCCATGGTCTATGTTCCCGGGTGGACGGCGGTGCAGCGTCATGGCCAGCGTCTCTGTGACGAACTGTTTCCTTTGCGATCCCTCGGCGAGGCGTCGGCGATCTTGAGCACAGCCACGGACCGGCAGAAGCTGGAGATGGTCCTTGGCGTAGACCGCAGCGTGATCGCAGACATGCAGACCCAGATGATCATCTTGGCCCCGCTCCTGGCGAGCGCAGCATCTGTCTTGCTCCCCCATTAGCCTCGGTCTTCCATGGAGTTCGCGGGCGTGATCTTTCGGTGCTGATCGATGCGGAGGATGGTCTCGGGCGCGACCCATGGCCGGCTGGCGCTGCCGGGACCGTGGTTCGCGCACCGGTACACCGTGGGCTTCATGTCGGCCGCTGCCGCGGGAGGCGGTTACGGGTCGTGCTGACCAACGGGGCAGGTCGAAGACCTGGCCGGCCGAAGCCGTCTCAAAAGGCTCCAGCGACGGATCGTCCCGCTCTGGATGTTTCGTCCCCTACCCCACACCCGATCGCTTCAACGTGACCGGCGACTCGGACGGTGCCGACCGGTCGTCAGCAGCAGCTCGGAGAGCATACGGGTTGCATCGTTGCCCGGCTGGCCCGGGTGGAGCTTCCGGTTGTGAACGATCACCACCGATGCGGGCGTGGTCGTCGGCTCCATCGAGGCCACCGCCCCGGCCAAGGTGGCGATCACCGCCGACCGGTTCCGTCGCATTCCGATCGGGACCCTGCTCCGGTTGGCTGTCGACCCATTCCCGGCAGTGGCGGCGGTCGCGGCCAACGTCGCTCCCGACCCCGCCCGGTTTCGGGCCTACTCGCCCGCGCACCTGGCCGCGGTTGTGGCCGTCTACCGCGCCGCAGTCGGCCAGGGCGCGCCGCCAAGGGAGGCCATCGCCAACCACTTCGGTGTGCAACGGGTGACCGTCGATCGGTGGCTGAAGCGAGCCCGGAACCAGGGGCTGCTCGGTCCCTGGGCACAGGAACGAGCACGAGAGATCAGGCCGCCGGGCGGTTGGCCGAAGACCACAGGACGGAACCGGAGAGGAAGCCACGCGTGAGCGAGCGCATGAGGGACGGCATCATCCAGCGCGGCAAGACGTGGAGCTACGTGGTCCGCGAGCGCGACCCCAAGACCACCAAGACCGGCAAGACCAAGCCCCGCTGGGTGGGCGGTCACCCGACCAAGAAGGCCGCCAAGGACGCTCGCGACGCCGCCCGGCACAACGTCAACTGGACCGGGGCTCAGTTGCGCACGTTCCTCGACGGGCTCGAAGAGACCGGCCGGTGGGCGCCGCTGTGGACCCTCGCGGCCGCCACCGGCATGCGTCGCGGCGAGCTGATGGCCCTGCGCTGGGCCGACGTCGACCTCGATGCCGGGGTGGTGCACGTGGAGCGATCGGTGACCCAGGTGGGCCAGGAGCGGGTGTACGTGAGCCCGAAGAACCACGAGCGGCGGGACGTGAGCATCGACCCGCGCACCGTCGCCACCCTTCGCACGTGGCGCAAGCAGCAACTCTCCGAGCGCCTGGAGTGGGGCAGCGCCTACCGGGGCTCGGAAGACGTGCCGTGGACGAGGCAGGACGGGCGACCGGCCACCCCGGACTGCGTCACGAAGACCTTCGCTACGCTCACCGCCGCGTTGGAGGTGCCCCGGCTCAAGCTCCACGAGCTGCGACACAGTCACGCCACGGTACTGCTGCGGGATGGGGTGCCGGTCCACGTGGTCGCCAAGCGGCTGGGCCACAGGGACCCGAGCGTGACCCTCAACGTGTACGCGGACGCGATCCCGGACGACGACGGCCGGGCTGTGGACACGTTCTCAAGGGCGGTGTGGGGGGCATGACCGCAGAGCTGGCAACCGCGCGAGTTAGCAAGTCGTTAGCGGCGGGCGCTCCCGGAAACACCGCCCACACGACCGCCTAGGGCCCCCAACCGGCGTTTGCGCAGGTCAGGGGCCCCGTGTGCACGTGGTGGCAGGTGAAGGATTCGAACCTTCGTAGCTTTCGCGACGGATTTACAGTCCGCTTCCATTGGCCGCTCGGACAACCTGCCGTGGTGCGCGTGGAAGGATAGCAAGGCTTCGGCCCATCCCTGAAACCGAGCGGAGCCCACCGCGGGACGAGCGGGTGGCCCACCGCCGCCACGCGGCTAGGCGAGCGGCTGAACGGTCTCCCCTGCCGAGATCGTCATCGACTGACCACTCGGGCCGACGTCGCGGCAGGATGGCCCTGTGACAGCGCCCGCATTCCCGCCCTCGCCCCCGCCTTCCCTGTGGGCCGACCTCGGCGGAGATGTCCACTACGTCGACTACGGCGGCCCTGCCGACGCTCCCCTGCTCGTCTGCGTCCACGGACTCGGCGGCTCCCACCTCAACTTCGCCGCGCTGGCGCCCCACCTGACCGACCGTGCCCGCGTCATCGCGCTCGACCTGCCCGGGTTCGGTCTCACCCGGCCCGGCACGCGTTCCGCTTCGGTCCACGCCAACCAGGCGCTCCTCCACCGGTTCCTGACCGACGTCGTGCGCGAGCCGGCCATCCTGGTCGGCAACTCCATGGGCGGCCTGATCACGCTCATGGAAGCTGCCGCGCACCCCGAGACGGTCGCTGCCGCCGTGTTGGTCGACCCCGCACTGCCGATGACTAGGCGCGGACGTCCCGACCCGCTCGTGTCGGCCACGTTCGCGATGTATGCCGTGCCTCGCCTCGGGATGCGCGTGCTCAACGCCCGCAGGCGGCTGGGTCCCCGCCGCGCGGTCGCCGAGGTGCTGAAGATGTGCTGCGTCGACCCGGGAAGGGTCCCCGCCGACGTCGTCGAGCAGCATGTCGAGCTGGCCCGGGCGCGTGGCGACTTCACCGAAGCGCCGGCGGCCATGATCGAGGCTGCCCGCTCACTCATGCTGGTGCTGGCTCGCCGTCGCCGCTTCGCCGCCATGAGCGACCGGGTCACCTGTCCCGTGCTCCTGCTCCACGGGGACAGCGACCGGCTCGTGCCGCTAGCCTCGGCCGAGGCCGTCTCCCGGACCCAGCCCGGGTGGCGTTTCGAGGTGGCACGAGACCTCGGCCACGTCCCTCAGCTCGAGGACCCCACCTGGACCGCCGGCCGGATCCTCGACTGGCTGTCCTCCGAGGCCGTCGGCACGGACCCCGAAGCGCAGGGGCGGGCGTCGTGAAGCAGCTGTCCGGCCTCGATGCGCAGTTCCTGGCCATGGAGACGCACGCCGTCTTCGGCCACGTGGGAAGCGTCTGCGTCCTCGCTCCGGCCCCGGGTGGACAGACGAGCGGACAGACGAGCGGACAGACCCCTCACTCCGGCCCCGAAGAAGACGCCTTCACCCTCGAGCACCTCACCCGAGCGATTGCGAGCCGACTGCCCCTGGTCCCGCTTCTTCGGCAGCGGCTGGTCGAGGTGCCCCTCGGGCTCGACCACCCGTACTGGATCGACGACGGTTCGTTCGACATCGAGTTCCATGTGCGCGAGCTGGCCCTCCCGGCCCCGGGCAGCCAGCGCCAGCTGCAGGAACAGGTCGCCCGCCTGCACGCCCGGCCGCTCGACCGATCCCACCCCCTGTGGGAGGTCTACCTCATCTCCGGGCTGTCCGAGGGCAGGGTCGCGGTCTACTCCAAGATCCACCACGCCGCCGTCGACGGGATCTCTGGAGGCGACGTGCTCGCTGCCCTGCTCGACCTGTCCCCCGAGGGGCGCTCGGTCGACCCGATCGACGCCTTCGACGGCGAACAGCCGCCGAGCACTCTGGGCCTCCTGACCCGCACGGCCATCACGGCGCTCCGCCAGCCGGCCCAGGCGGTCCGCATCGTCTCCGACCTCGCCAAGTCCTCGCCTGCCATCGCGGCACTGGCCCAAGGCCCACTCACGGGCTTGGTCCAGGCCATGAGCTCCGAGGGTCGGGCGTCGACGGCCGACCTGCTGCCCGGCATACGCCTCCGTGCACCGCGAACCCCCTTCAACGCGCCCATCACGCCCCACCGTCGCTGGGCAGCGGTCAGCCTCCCGCTGGCCGAGGTGAAGCAGGTCCGGGCCGGCACCCAGCTCACGGTCAACGACGTGGTCATGGCGCTGTGCGCCGGAGCACTGCGCCGCTGGCTGCTCGCACACGACGCGCTGCCTGGGTCGCCTTTGGTCTCCGCGGTGCCGGTGTCGGTGCGCACGCGGGACCAGCGGGGAGCGCTCGGCAACCAGGTGTCGCTCATGTTCGCCGCCGTGCCGACCCACCTCGAGACCGCGGGCGAGCGGCTTGCCGCGACCCATCAGGCCATGGCGGCAGCCAAGGAGCAGCACGGCGCGCTGCCGGCGCGCCTGCTGGCCGATGTGACGCAGTTCGCCCTGCCGGTGCTGGCCAACCGGGCCTGGCGGCTGTCGGCCCGGCTGCGGCTGCTGGAGCGGGCGTCGCCATTCAACCTCATCATCTCTAATGTGCCTGGCCCGCCGCGGCCCCTCTACCTCGCCGGCGCTGAGCTCGAGGCCTACTACCCGGTCTCGGCAGTCTCCGACGGCAACGGCCTCAACATCACGGTGATGAGCTACCGCGGCATGCTGCACTTCGGCCTGGTCTCCTGCCGCGAGCTGGTCCCGGACCTCGACGCGATGGCCGGCCACCTGCGGGAGGAGCTCGACGAGATGCTTGCCGAGGCGAGCGTGGCAGGATAACGAGAGCGCCATCCAGGCCTCCCGCAGACCCGTCCTGCAGACCCGTCCCGCCCGCCCAGGCGGCACCAGAAAGGCACGCCCTCATGGCTGACAGCTCGTTCGACATCGTGAGCAAGGTCGACAAGCAGGAAGTCGACAATGCCCTCAACCAGGCAGCCAAGGAGGTCTCCCAGCGCTACGACTTCAAGGGCGTCGGCGCCTCGATCGAGTGGAGCGGCGACAACGTTCTGCTGAAGGCCAACACCCCCGAGCGCGTGCTGGCGGTGCTGGACGTCTTCGAGACCAAGCTGGTCCGCCGCGGGGTGTCGCTCAAGTCGCTCGACTTCGGGGAGAAGGAGCCCAAGCCCTCAGGCAAGGAGTACCGCCTCGAGGGGCCGCTCAAGGAGGGCATCTCGCAGGAGAACGCCAAGAAGATCTCCAAGATCATCCGCGACGAGGGCCCCAAGTCGGTGAAGGCCCAGATCCAGGGGGACGAGCTTCGCGTCACATCCAAGTCTCGCGACGACCTGCAGGAGGTCCAGCGCCTGCTCAAGAGCAAAGACCTCGACGTCGCGCTCCAGTTCACCAACTACCGGTAGCCCCCTGGGCCGCCCTCTGCTGGAGAGGTGGCGCGACGTCCGGGCGCTTCGTACCGTGCGCATGTGGATGACTCCCTGCTCACCCCACTCAACGAGATCGTGGGAACCCGCGACTCCCGGGCCTCTCGGGCTCAAGCTGCGGGAGATCTGATCCGCGGGGCCGGGCAGGCTCGCTGGGTGGGCATCTACTCGGTCAACGGCGGCGTCGTCGCCAACGAGACCTGGAGCGGACCCGCGGCGGCAGCGCACCCCACGTTCCCCGTGACCAGGGACTCACCGCCCACGCGAGTGGCCGTACGGGTGCCTTCGACGGACGCCAGATCGCCTGGTACGAGCGACTGGCCGAGGCGCTGCAGCCCTTGTGGGAGTGAGTCGCCCTCCCCCGCCGCACCCGCCCTGCCGTTGGGGCCGAGTGGTTGACGCGAGCACCCGTTCTGGGCCACGCTGGCGCCAGCACTAAGCAAGCGCTTACCTGCGGCCGCCCGAAGCCAAGGCCGGGCGCGGTCGCCGAGCCTGCCCACGGCATACCTCTGAACCACCAGGAGCAGCATGTCCCGCTTCACCGGCAAGACCGCCCTCATCACCGGAGCCAGCCGTGGGATCGGCCTGGCGATCGCGCACCGGCTGGTCGAGGACGGCGCCCGCGTGGCCATCACCGCCCGCCGCGAGGAGGGCCTGGCGGCGGCCGTCGACAAGCTGGGCGGCCCCGAGCACGCCCTGGCCATCGCCGGCCGGGCCGACGACCCGGAGCACCAGCTGGCGGCTGTGGCACAGACGATCGAGACCTTCGGCAGCCTCGACTTCCTCGTGAACAACACGGGCATCAACCCGGTCTACGGCCCGCTCATGGACCTCGACCTCGGCGCGGCCCGCAAGATCCTCGACGTCAACGTCCTCGCGACCCTGGCCTGGACCCAGGTCGCCTACCACCACTGGCAGAAGGAGCACGGCGGCGCGATCGTCAGCCTCGCCTCGGTGGCCGGCATGAACGCCGCCCCGGGCATCGCGATGTACGGCGCCAGCAAGGCTGCCCTCATTCACCTGACGAAAGACCTTGCGGCAGAGCTTGGCCCGAAGATCCGGGTCAACGCGGTCGCGCCTGCCGTCGTCAAGACCGCGTTCGCGACTGCGCTCTACGAGGGCCGCGAGGAGGAGGTCGCCGCGGCCTATCCCCTGCGTCGCCTGGGCGTGCCCGAGGACATCGGCAGCGTCGTCGCGTTCCTCCTGTCTGAGGACGCTGGCTGGATCACCGGCCAGACCCTCGTCATCGACGGCGGCGTGACGCTCGCCGGCGGGCTCTGACCGTGCCCGCCGACGACGCACTCTCTGGCGATCCACTCGTCGGGGATCGGCTCGTCCGGGACAAGGGCGTCGTGGTCACCGGCGCGGCAGGCGGAATCGGCCGCGCGCTCGCTGCGCGGATGGCGCGCGAGGGCGCCCGGGTGGTGGTCACCGACATCGACGAGGCCGGACTCGCGCAGGTGGCCGAGGAACTGGGTGCGTATGCCGTGTGCTCCGATGCCGCAACCGCGGCTGGGGTCGAGCGCGTGGTCACCGCTGCCCGGGACCACCTCGGCGCCATCGACGTGTTCTTCGCCAACGCAGGCGTCGAGACGGGCACTGGGCTTGACACTCCCGACGATGACTGGACGAGGTCCCTCGACGTCAACCTCATGGCCCATGTGCGAGCCGCCCGGCTGCTGGTGCCCGGGTGGCTCGAGCGCGGCGCCGGACGGTTCGTCGTGACCGCGTCGGCGGCCGGCCTGCTGACGATGATCGGCAGCGCACCCTACTCGGTGACCAAGCACGCGGCCGTCGCGTTCGCCGAGTGGCTCTCGATCACGTACGGCGACCGTGGTGTGGTCATCCAGGCGGTCTGTCCGCAGGGTGTGCAGACCCGGATGTACGAGCAGGCCGGACCGCTCAAGGAGCTGCTGGCCCGCGACCGGGTGGTGACCCCTGATGAGCTCGCGGACCT
>DASSJT010000247.1:0-14942 GCA_035691065.1 Dermatophilaceae bacterium | reverse complement strand
CGCGAGCCGACCCACCGGCACGCAGACATCCTCGATGAACCGGCTCCCGCGGGCCTCGAGGGCGGGGTTCAACGCGCGACGGCCGGCCAGCAGGGCGTCGGCCTCCTGCTGGTCGTCGGCGACCGCGACCTCGACGGCGCCAGCGGAAGCCAGCAGACCGGCATACCGCTGCACATCCTCGGCCGTGTGGCCGACCCGGTCGGACTGGACGATCAGGGCTGCCGCCGAGTCCTCGGGGTAGCCGTAGTCGGCCAGCGCCTGGACCGCTTCGATCGTGGCGCCGTCGAGCAGCTCGATGAGGCTGGGCCGGTGGCGGTCGGCGCGGAGCGCGAGGATGGCCCGGGAGGCGGACTCGAGCGAGTCGAACGTCGCGAGAGCGGTGAGCGCCGGGTCGGGCGCGGGCAGCAGCCTCGCGGTCACCTCGGTGACGACGCCGAGCGTGCCCTCGGACCCGACGAACAGGCCGGTGAGGTCGAGGCCGGCCACCCCCTTGGCGGTGCGGCGGCCGGTGCGGATCACCTCGCCGCCCGGGAGCACGACCTGCAGCCCGCGGATGTAGTCGGCCGTCACGCCGTACTTCACGCAGCACAGGCCGCCCGCGTTGGTCGCGACGTTCCCGCCGATCGTGGAGAAGGCCGAGGAGGCAGGGTCCGGAGGGTAGAAGAGGCGCTCGGTCGCGGCTGCCGCCTTGAGGTCGGCCGTGACCGTGCCCGGGCCGCACACCGCGAGCGCCTCGACTGGATCGACGGTGTCGATGGTGGCCAGGCCCTCGAGGTTGAGCACGATGCCGCCGTCGACGGCGACCGCTCCTCCCGCGAGGCCGCTCCGCGCGCCCTGGGGCACCACCGGTGTGCGGGTCACCTGCGCGTACCGCATCACCTCCACGACGTCCGAGAGGTCGCGTGCCCGCACCAGCGTGAAGTCGTCCGGTGCTGTGGCGCCCAGGGACATGTCGACCGCGTACGTCGCCTTGACGTCGGCATCGGTGACCTCGTGCGGCAAGGCGGACATGGGCCCATCATGCTTGTTTCGGCATGTGACGCCATACCGGGTCGATGACCCTTGCGCGCCACGACCGCCCGCGAGGAGTCGCTCCGGCAGGGACCAACGACCCTGTACCGGCGGCCCATGGCTGCGAGCGTGGAGTTGTCGGGCCGTGCTTGGGCGCGGTCGGAATCGTGGGGCAAGAAGGGGCGCCATGGCGACGACACGTGATCAAGGGAAGGTCGAGCGACAAGCGGGGGACCGTGTCATCCAGGAGTCCGCCGGTCATCGCGCCCGGCTCCGGTTGGACGAACCAGAGCTGCAGGCGAAGATCGGCGGGATCCTCAATCGCCATCCCGCCGTCGGTCTCGCGGTGGGGATCGTACGAGACGGGTCTCTCGATCTCTTCCGCGGACATGGGTTCGCGGACCTTGGGTCGAGCACCCCGATCACCGAGGACACGGTGTTCCGGATCGGCTCGCTCACCAAGTGCTTCACGGCCATCGCCGTGATGCAGCTCCATGAACAGGGCCTCGTCGACCTTGACGCGCCCGCCAACGACTACCTGAGTGCGTACAAGCTGATCCCTGCGAGAGCCACGCACCGGCCGGCGACGGTGCGACACCTGCTGACGTACACCGCGGGGCTTCCCCAGGCCGTATACCTCTCCCGCGCGTTCAAGCCGACTCTGGGAGAGATGGCCCGGTTCGGACGGCGGCTGCCGACGCTTGCCGAGTTCTACCGTGGCGCACTCCACCTCGTCGTCGAGCCGGGCACCATGCACATCTACAGCAACCACAGTTTCGCCACGCTCGGTCAGATCGTCGAGGACGTCAGCGCAGAGCCGCTGGACCGCTACTTCCGGGCTCACATCTTCGAGCCGCTCGGCATGGAGCACACGGATCTTCTCCGATCCGAGCGGGTGAGGGCTCGGCTCGCGACGGAGTATGGACTGCGTGCCCACGGCCCGCGGCCGGCTCGGGACTATGACCTCATCACGGCCGGGGGCGGAGGTATCTACTCGACCACCAAGGACATGGCTCGCTACCTCGCCGCTCTGCTCGGGGGCGGCGCCAACGAACGCGGCTCAGTCCTCAAAACCGAGACCCTTTCGGCCATGTTCGCGCCCCAGTACCAGTCCGATCCTCGCCTTCCAGGCGTCGGCCTCGCCTTCTACAGACGCGACCTCGGCGGCCACCTCATCGTCGAGAAGGACGGGTTGGTGCGGGGCTTCGCCTCCCAGATGTTCGTGGCTCCTCGCGACGGAGTCGGTGTCGTGGCTTTCACCAACGGAGCGCGAGCGGCGCACGCATGGCTGGAGCCCGAGGTGTTGGGGATCCTCGCCTGCGTGCTCGGGGTTCCCGACGACGCCATCCGAACCGCTGTCCCGCACCACCCGGAGACATGGGGCGACCTCTGCGGTTGGTACGCGTTCCCGGGGTCCCTGCGCGACGTGATGAAGTGGGCCGTCTCCGGAGTCGAGGTGCTCGTGCGTCGCGGTCAGCTCACCGCCCGGCTTGTGACACCCATACCGGGGTTGCCCCGAGACTTCGCCCTGCACCCTGACGACGACGAGGACCCGGACGTCTTCCGGATCGATCTCTCCGGCTTGGGCATGGGGACGAGCCGTGTGGTCTTCAGCCGCGTACCGGCTATGAAGAAGGCCGCACTCCACGTTGACCTGCCGGGCATGCCCATGACCTTTCACAAGCAACCCGCCACGACCGATCCACGGATGTGGGCCAAGGGCGGGCTCGGTGCGCTTGGCATGGGGGCCGCCGCGGCGGGCGTTCGGCGGCGCCACGGGCGCTACAGGGGCTCCGAGTGATCGGCCGTCAGCACCGGGAGTACCTGTGCGTCGAGGCGGGCACAGCGATCGTGGACCTGCTCGGCATCATTACCGCGATGGATCCGAGGTGAGGACGATGAACGGATCGGTCGACAGGCTCACCTCGCTCGACCGGCTGATGTTGGCGGCGAGCAAGCGATGGCCGCAGGAGATCGGCGCCCTCGCGATCCTCGACGGGGCCAGGCTGTTGGATCCCAATGGCGAACTGCGGATCGACGCTGTCCGCGACACGGTCGCCTCCAGGCTGCATCTCGTTCCCCGGCTTCGGCAGGTCATCCACGTCCCGCGACGAGGGCTCGGCGGACCGCTCTGGGTGGACGCTGCGCACTTCGACGTGCGCGACCACGTGGTTGTCCGTCCCGTTCCATCCGGCACCGACGAGGCCGGCCTCCTGGCGGTGTCCGAGGAGCTGCGGAGCCAGCGGCTCGACCCGTCACGCCCGCTCTGGAGGATGTGGCTCCTGCCCGGACTGCCGGACGGGCGCGTCGCGATGTTCGTGAAGCTGCACCATTCGATCGCGGACGGCATGGCCGCCATGACGACGGTCGCGGCGCTCCTCGACGCCGATCCGAATACGTCCATCGGGCCGGCACGCCCATGGAGGCCCACGCTTCCTCCCTCCGATCGCGACCTGTTCATCGACAACGTCCAGCGGCACCTCCGAGCAGTGGTGCGCGCCGGGTGGGTGCTCGCCCGGCCGGGCACCACGCTGCGGCGCGCCCGCGAGGCATGGCCGGCGATCCGCGAGCTTCTCGCGGAGGAGCCGGCGACCCGGACGAGTCTCGACCGGATGGTCGGCCCTGGCCGGAGCCTGGCGGTGGTCCGGACCACCCTCGAAGAGGTCAAGGCCGTCGCGGACGCGCACGGCGCGACCGTCAACGACGTCCTCCTCGCTCTCACGGCGGGCGGCCTGCGAATCCTCCTCCGCAGCCGCGGCGAACCTGTCGAGGGCACCACGGTGCGGACCTACGTCCCCGTCTCGTTGCGGCTGCGCGTCGGCGGGCCGCAGCAGGGCAACCTGATCGCCCAGATGGCGGTCCCGCTCCCGATGCGCGAGTCGGACGCCGGGGACCAGCTCCGCCGCATCGCCGCGGAGACCGCGGCGAGGAAGGCGAAGGCTCGCACGTCCTTGGGGACGCTGATCCGTGGCCGGATCGCCCGGAGGGTCATGCTGTTCGCGGTGATGCGCCAGCGTGTCAACGTGACGACCGCGAGCATCCCCGGTCCGACGGTTCGGCTCTACCTCGCAGGCGCGCAGATGATCGAGGTGTTCCCGGTGCTCCCCCTGATCGCGAACGAACCTCTGGGCGTGGGCGCACTGTCCTACGCGGGAGCGCTCGACATCGGTGTCGTTGCCGACCGGGACGCCTACCCCGATCTCGACGTCTTCATGGCCGGAGCGCGTGAGGAGCTGGACAAGCTCGGCGTGTCGACCCATCCCACGCCACTGCTGAAGGAGGTAACCCCATGACCACGTTGTCGATTCGCGACGTCCGCCTGTTCGTCGAGGTCGTCGGACACGGCTATCCATTCGCGCTGATGCACGGCGGCCCGGGAGGAGATCACTGGACGATGCTGCCGTTCCGGCAGCTGGCGGACCGGTTCACCCTGGTCTTCTACGACCATCGCTGCAACGGACGGTCGGTCGGCGCTCCCGTCACGTCGATGACCTGGGAGAACCTCACGGCCGACGCCGACGCGCTGCGCCAGAGGCTCGGCTTCGAGAAGTGGGCGGTGCTCGGGCACTCGTTCGGGGGAAGCGTGGCGCTCGAGTACGCGCTGCGGTACCCCGAGAGCCTGTCGCACCTCATCCTGCTCGACACGGGCGGCGACAGCTACTGGGGGCAGAAGAACGCGCCGGAGCTGCTCGCCAAGCGCGGGTTCTCCCGCAGGAAGGTGGAGCTGGCCCGGCGCTGGTTCAACGGGCAGGTCCCGCCGTGGCAGTTCCTCCCGACGCTGATGCGACTCGGCGGCGCCTACGATCCCCACACGAGCTTCGCCTCGGCCGTGCGGCTCATGCTCGAAGAGCGTCGCTCGAAGCTCCGCCCTCAGGCCGCGATCTTCTACTTCGGCCAGATGGTCAAGGGCTGGACGGTCATGGACCGCCTCGGCGAGATCAGGGTGCCGACGCTGGTGATGGCGGGACGTGACGACTTCGTGTTCCCGCCCGAGAGCCAGGGCCAGCTCGCGGCGGGCATCCCCGGTGCGCGACTCGAGATCATCGAGCACGCTGGGCACAACCCGCACGACGAGCAGACTGCGGACGTCATGGAGGCAGTCAGGAACTTCATCCCGGCAGACGTCGGCATTCCCAGTGACGTTGCGGACGCGGCTGCATGACACCGCAGCGACCGGGAGGCAGCCAGCACCGCCACTGATCCAGCTCAGGGGACCGGCTGCGTGCCTTCGAAGCTTGCGGGCGCCTCGAAGGCCGCACGCCGCGCGGCGCGGCGCAGTGTGCCGAGCACGGCGCGACCTGTCAGCCCGATCAGCACGGCGTTCGTTGCCGCCCGCACCAGGTCCCAGCCGAGCGAGGTGGCCAGCGTGAAGAGAACGAACCGGCGGAGGTTCTCGGCGAGCGGCGCGCCAGGCACGAACGAGAGCCCGGTGCCGCCGCCGACCGCGAACGGCCAGAACGACAGGTTGAGCATGGCCCCGTAGAGCAGGCCGGCTGCCGACCCATAGCCCATGAGCAGGAGCAGCTCGGCGCGTCCTCTTGCCCTTGGCAGCAGACCTGCGCCCAGGCCCACCCAGGCGGACCCGAGCATCTGGAACGGAAGCCACGGGCCGACCCCTCCGGTGATCAGCGCAGACCCGAACAGCGTGGTGGCTCCCAGCACGAAGCCGAAGCCGGCGCCGAACACCCGGCCCGCCAGCACCAGCAGGAAGAACACGGTCTCCAGACCGGCCGTGCCGGCGCCGAGCGGTCGCAGGGCCGCCCCGACAGCTGAGAGGACGCCCAGCAGCGCAACTCCCTTGACGTCGAGGCCGCCCTCGCCGATCTCGAACAGCACGATCGCCAGCAGGAGGGGCAGGAGCAGCGCAAACACCAGGGGAGCATCGGTGCCGTGAGCGACTGCCGAGCCGGCATCGGCGAACAACGGCCAGCCGAACGCGCCGATCCCAGCGAGGGAGACGAGTGCGATCGCCGCTGCGGAGCGGGGGCGCAGGGCGACAGCACGGGCCTGCCGGGGCATCGTGACGGGCCCGTTCACGCCGGTCACGACAGCGCCCCGGTCACGGCGCCGCCCCGTTCACGCCGGTCACGGCAGCGCCCCGGTCACGGCAGCGCCCCGACGGCTCCGCGGAGCTGCTCCAGCGTGAGCCAGCGCTCCGGCG
This sequence comes from Dermatophilaceae bacterium, assembly GCA_035691065.1. Lineage (GTDB taxonomy): Bacteria > Actinomycetota > Actinomycetes > Actinomycetales > Dermatophilaceae > DASSJT01. Next base: position 8,770 of record DASSJT010000247.1, on the reverse strand, counting down.
ACATCACCTTCGCGACCTGGGGGGCGAAGGCTGGGGAGGCGGTGACGATGTCCGCTGCGGGACCGTCGGCCACGACCTCGCCAGCGGCCATGATGAGCACCCGGTCGGCGGTCTCGGCGACGAACTCGACATCGTGGGTCGACAGGAGCACCGCCCGGCCCTGGGCGGCCAGGTTGCGGACCGCCTCCGAGAGGGCCCGCTTCGCGGCGTAGTCGAGTCCGCGGGTGGGTTCGTCGAGCAGGAGGACCAGCGGGTCGGCCGTGAGCTGCACCGCCAGGACGAGGGCGAGCCGCTGCCCCTCGGACAGGTCGCGCGGGTGCCGACCACCGGGTATGCCGGGTGCGAGCCTCCCGAGCAGGGCCGCGCAGGTGCCCGCGGCGACACGGCTCTCGCGGTCGGCCTGGTCGCACTCGGCGCTGACGCTGTCGAGATAGAGGAGGTCTGACGCGGTCTGCGGCACCAGGCCGACTACGGCACGCCGGCGGGAGGGAGGCAGTGTCGCGGGGTCCACCGAGGCATCGCGGCCGGTGGCCGCGGCCTCCTCCCGCGCAGCCAGCACCTTGCCGCCTGTGCGGGGACCGCTGCCCTGAAGGGCCCAGAGCAGCGACGACTTGCCGGCGCCGTTGCGCCCCATCACGGCGGCGACCTCACCACGGCGCAGCTCGAGGTCGACCCCGGCCACGGCCAGTGTCTCGCCATGGCGCACGACCAGGCGCTCGGCCTCCAGCGCCACCCACGCGGCCAGTTGAGGTACGGCCTCGGGGAGGTCGAGAGGCGTGAGGTCGAGAGCCGTGAAGTCGCGGCGCAGGGACGCGCTGGCCCGGCGGGCGTCCCTCACCGAGAGCGGCAACGGGCGCCAGCCGGCCCACCGGCCCAGCTCGACCACGGGCGGAGCGACGGTCGAGGTCTCCATCATGGCCGCGGGGTCACCGCTGGTCACGGTGCCGTCGCGGGCGACGTGCACCACTCGGTCGGCATACTGCAGCACGCGCTCGAGCCGGTGCTCCGCCAGCACCACCGTCACGGCGAGGTCGTGGACCAGCCGCGTGATCGCTGCCAGCACCTCCTCCGCACCGGTGGGGTCGAGTGCCGACGTCGGCTCGTCCAGCACCAGCACCTGGGGGTGCGTCGTCAGGACCGAGCCGATGGCCACCCGCTGCTGCTCCCCGCCGGAGAGGTCGCGCAGGGGGGCCGCGCGCAGGTCGGCGATCCCGAGCAGGTCCAGGGTCTCCTCGACCCGTTTGCGCATCACGTCCGGCGGGAGCCCCAGCTGCTCCATCCCGTAGGCGAGCTCCTCCTCGACCGTGTCGGTGACGAAGCCCGCGAGCGGGTCCTGACCCACGACGCCGACGACATCCGCAAGGTCCCGCGGCCGGTGGGTCCGGGTGTCGCGTCCCACCACGGTGACCCGTCCTTGCATCGTCCCCCCGGTGAAGTGGGGCACGGTGCCGTTGACGGCGCCCAGCAGCGTCGACTTGCCGGCCCCGGTCTGCCCGACCACGAGCGCCAGCTCGCCCTCCTGGACCACCAGGTCGACGTGACGCAGCACCGGGAGGCTCGAACCGGCATACGTCATCGTCACGTCCTCGAAGACGAGCGCGGGCTCGGGCACGGGGCTCACTCTGCCCCCTCGGAAACGGCGGCGGTATGCCGGCCTGCCGGGATGGTGCCCGGGGCACCGGAGGCGCGGGGCCCGGTCGGCGGCTCCGGGGTCGCGAACGCGGGCAGCGCGGCGGCCAGGACCCCCAGGGTCGCCAGCAGCGGGAGCGCCGGCGGGCTGAGGGGCTCGACCGGCATCGCCAGAGCCGCCGCATCGAGGCGCGAGGTGGCGACAACCGCCAGGGCGGCCGAGAGGCCGCTGGCGCAGGTGAGCCACTCGGCCAGGCGCCAGGGGTCGGGACGGTAGGTGGAGTGGCGGATGGCGCGCCCGCCCTGCCACAGGCCGAGCCCGCCGAGCAGCAGGCCCCCGGCGAGCGCGGGGAAGCCGAGAAGTGCGGGCGACCGCGCGTCGAGCACGCCGTACACGCCCACGCAGGCCACCAGGAGTCCACCCAGGGTCAGCGTGGCGGTGAGCCAGCGCTGGCCGCTCGAGCCGGGCTGGCGCCTCCCGTAGCCGCGGCTGTCCATGGCGGAGGCGAGCATCAGGGAGCGGTCGAGGGTGTCCTGGAGTACCGGGACGGCCACCTGCCGCACCGCCTTGAGCCCTCGGGAGGCCTCGCCCCGCAGCGCCCGGGCCCGCAGGACGCGCTGGGCGCTCTCGGCCAGCTGGGGTGCCACGGTCACAGACACGACCACCGCGGCACCGATCTCATGGAGCGCGCTCGGGAGGGTTCGGAGCAGTCGCTTGGGGTTGGCCAGGGCGTTGGCGGCACCGATGCAGGCGATGAGCACGGCGAGGCGCAGGGCCACGACGAGGGCGGAGAGCAGACCCTCCAGGTAGACCGGGCCGCCAAGGCTGATCCCGGCCGCCCACGACGGCAGGTCCGCCCCGGGCAGGGTCACGAGACGGTGCTCGCCGAACTTCACGCCGACCACCACGTGGAGGACCAGCCGCGCGACCACGATGACTCCGCCCAGCACGAGGTAGAGCCGGAAGGCTCGGGCCCAGGGCGAGTCGCCCCGGCGCGAGGCGACGACGAGGCACGCCGCGGCGAGGGCGATCCCGAGCAGGAGCGGGTTCGTCGTGAAGCTCACGGCGACGGCCAGCCCGAGCGCCCACACCCACCAGGCAGCCGGGTGGAGCTGCCGGCGCAGGCCCGGAATGTCGCCGCCCATCGGAAGCTCGCTCAGGTGTGCCGCCGGCGCCACACGACGACGCTAGCGGCTCCGGCGAGGGCGGCGATGAGGCCCAGCCCCGCGAGCAGGCCGCCCCTCCCGGACCCGCCGTCGGTCCGGGCGGCCAGTGGTGACATCGCGCCCGTGGTGCCGGCGGTGGGGGAGGTGGTCGCCGCGGTGGCGGCCGGGGTCGTTGCGGTCGTGGGGCTGGGCACAGCGGAGGGGGACTTCGACGGCTTCTTTGCGGAGGTGCCCGACGTGGTGGAGGGACGCGGGCTGGAGCCTGCGGACGGCTTGGGGGAGGAGGAGCTCGTGCTCCTTGGTTTCGAGGAGGTAGAGCTGCTCGACGACGGAGTCGCCGTGGGGGCGGGCGGCGCGACCGACGGGGGTGCACCCGCGCCGAACGCCCAGCCCTCGACGGTGCCCGGCGCAGGGTTACTGCTCGCCGGACCCACGCTGTAGTAGGACCAGGTGCCGCCGCGCTTGGCGTGCCAGTAGGACCAGTAGGCGTTGGAAGGCGGCATCTGGACGCAGGGATCGGACGCCGGGTAGCCGTTGATCCGGCAGACCGCGCTCGGGAACTGCTGCACCCGCGTCACCGAGAAACCGGCTCTCGCCAGCGCGTCGAAGCCGCTCGTGGGGTCTCCCGAGGCGCACCGGATGCTTTCCGAGCCGCCGTAGTCCACCACCACCGTGACCCCGCTCGTGCCCGAGCAGGCGGCCGCCGCAGCGGGGGCAGCCGCACCGGCGATCCCGCTCCCGGCGACCACTGCGGCGACCGCGAGCCGGGGCCACCGCAGCGCGCGGTGCACCGTCGAGGTCATGCGTGTCTTCCGCGACGGCGGCCGACGACAATCGCGAAGCCACCGACCAGGACGAGCAGCGCGCCCAGCAGCACCGGGCCGAGCAGGTTCGCACCCGTGAAGGCGAGCGGCCCGCCCGGCGTGGATCCGTTGGCCGCAGTGCCCGCAGGGCTCGTGCCAGAGCCTCCGGAGGCGCCGGAACCGCCCGCGCTACCCGACCCGCCGGAGCCACCCAACCCACCCGGTACCGGCGAGGTGCTTGACCCGGTGCCCGTGGTCGTCGGGGTAGTCGTCGGACAGTCGAGGGTCGGGACGTCGGCCTTGCCATCCGTGGACGTCACGGTGAGGAGCGACTGGCCGGACAGGCCGAGCGTGGCCTGGGCCGTGGAGCGGATGTCCTGGTCGGTCACCTTCGCCTTGGAGCCGGCCTTCTTCTGGCTGGCGAAGGACGCTGCGTCGTAGGCGATGCCGCCGCGCAGACCTGCCGGGAACGCGCAGCCGTACTGCAGGCCTTCGAGGTAGGTCTGCGCCTTGAGCAGCTCGTTGCCGAGGCCGCCCGCGGCGAACGCCTGCGCGGCCAGGGCCGTCGTGTTGGCGTTCAGCACGGCGGTCGGACCCGTTCCCGCCAACCCGCCAGAGGCTGCCTGCCTGCCCTTGAGGAAGTCGAAGCCCTTGACCGCGGCGGCGTCGGACGGGCCCTTGGCGGCGATGACCGCCTGCACGGCGAGGGCGGTGGCATCGGTGTCGCTCGAGCATCCTGCGTCATCCGGGCTGAGCTTGAATCCGCCGTCGGCGCACTGCTGGGTGAGCAGGAAGCTCACCGCCGAGTCGGGCACGGCCACGCCGGCCCGCTTCAGACCGATGATGGCGAAGGACTGGCCGAAGGCGTTGGAATAGTCGCCGTAGGCGGACTTGTCAGAGAACCGGCCCGACGGCGTCAGCAGCGACTGCAGCGACGACACCAGGTCCACCCCGCCGAACGACGTGGCGTCGACGCCCTGGGCCTCGGCGGCCACCAGCGTCTTCCCCGTCCCACCCACGTACAGCTCGCCGAACGAGCCGATGTAGTCGCCCACGTGAGCTGCGAGGTATGCCGTGGACTCGCCCGCCTGGGAGTTCCCCACCCCCGCGCCGTCCAGCCCGAGGATGGCGTCGATGGTCAGGCCGCCGTCGAAGTAGGTCGTCCCGGGGTAGGAGAAGCGGTCGCCGGCCGCGGCCAGCTGGCGCGCCAGGAAGCCACCGGCATACCCCGCCTGCTGCAGCTCGTAGCTGCCGATCGGCACCACGGTGAACGTCGGGTCGCTGGCCGCGGTGTCCACCGCTGTCCCATTGGGCGCGCTGGTGTCCGAGGCGGTGGGAGAGGTCGCGGTCGCCGAGTCGGAGGACCCTGTCGGCGACGGGCTCGTGGGGCCGGTCGTGTCGGTGGTGCCGGCTGTGTCGGTGGCGCTGGCCGTGTCGGTGGCGCTTGCCGTGCCAGTCGCGCTGGTTGCGGCCGGAGTCTCGTCCGCCACGGCCACGGCCGGTGCGGCGAGGAGGGCGGCCAGCACGACAAGGCCGGCGGACAGCGAGCGCGCACGCAGGAAGGATGTGTTCATGGGACCTCTCAGAAAGGGTTGAGGGAGAGGCCCGGACGCCGGCGGCGCCTGGACTCCACCCGCAGACCTCGGCGGTGTCAGGAGTCGTGACGGGTGCGCACCAGGCATTCCGGCTCGCCGTCCTGAGGACGGCCTACGGTTGCGGGTCAGCGCCGGATTTCGACCGGCTTCCCCTGGATGGCACCGCTGTGCAGTTGTCGGCGCTCACTCTAGCCCTCGGGACAATGGTCGGCGAGGAGGGTCGGAGGGTGCGTAGAATCACAGCCATCGGCATCGACCCGGCCATCACCGGCGAGCCTCCGGAAGAACAGAGCGACTGCTCCCACTAGACCCGGACGGGTGGGCCCGTCACAGCCTGGACAAGAGCGGCCGTATGCCGTGGTGCCAGTCCCGCGACTGCGTCACCCCGGCTGCGGCAAGCGAGGTGGTACCGCGGTGCCACTGACCCGGGAAGCCCGGCGGCCTGCGCAAGCCAGGCAGACGGCATACCGGCAGTGGTGTCGTCCTCGTGAGCACGACACGAGTTGACGCAATCGACCTAGCCGCAGGAGAGCCACCGATGACCTACCCCAAGGTCTCCTCCGACCCCGCAGCCCGCCAGCCCGCCGGCCAGCAGTCAGGCGAGCACTCAGGCCAGCAGTCAGGCCAGCAGTCAGGCCAGCAGGGGGCCGCCCTGGGCGTGCCCGCCAGCCCCAAGTTTCCGGACATCGAGAAGCGGGTGCTGGCGTACTGGGACCAGGACGACACGTTCCACGCGTCGGTCGAGGGCCGCGACCCGGGAGTCGACGGCGACAACGAGTTCGTCTTCTACGACGGGCCGCCGTTCGCCAACGGGCTGCCGCACTACGGGCACCTGCTGACCGGCTACGTCAAGGACATCGTCCCGCGCTACCAGACGATGCGCGGCCGCCGGGTCGAGCGCCGGTTCGGGTGGGACACGCACGGGCTCCCGGCCGAGCTCGAGGCGATGAGCCAGCTCGGCATCAAGACGAAGGACGAGATCCTCGAGCTCGGGATCGCGACCTTCAACGCCAAGTGCCGCGAGTCGGTGCTGAAGTACACCAGCGAGTGGCGCGAGTACGTCACGCGGCAGGCGCGGTGGGTCGACTTCGACCACGACTACAAGACACTCAACCCCGACTACATGGAGTCGGTGATCTGGGCGTTCAAGCAGCTCTACGACAAGGGGCTGGTCTACGAGGGCTTCCGGGTCCTGCCGTACTGCTGGAACGACCAGACGCCGCTGTCCAACCACGAGCTGCGCATGGACGACGACGTCTACCAGATGCGCCAGGACCCCGCCGTCACGGTGGGGCTGCGCCTGGAGACCGGTGAGATCGCCCTGGTCTGGACGACCACGCCGTGGACCCTGACCGCCAACCTGGGGATCATGGTCCACCCCGACATCGACTACGTCGTGGTGGAGTCGGAGTTCACCGGGACGACCGAGCGGTACCTGATCGCCGAGGCCAGGCTGGCGGCCTACGCCCGCGAGCTGGGCGATGACGTGGCCGACCGGGTCGTCCAGCGGCTCAAGGGATCTGAGCTGCTCGGCCGCTCCTACGTGCCGCCGTTCACCTACTTCCGCGGCCACCCCAGGGCCCACACCGTCATGTCCGCCGAGTTCGTCACCACCACCGACGGCACCGGGCTGGTCCACACCGCTGGGGCCTTCGGCGAGGAGGACAAGCAGGTCACTGATGCCCACGGCATCAAGGTCGTCGTGCCAGTCGGCCCGGACGGCCGCTTCATCTTCCCTGTGGAGGACTACCAGGGCATCCACGTCTTCGACGCCAACGCACTGATCATCGAGCACCTCAAGGCTGCCACGCGGGGCGAGGGCGAGACCGGGTCGGTCACGCCGGGCACCGTGCTGGTGCGCCGCGAGACCTACGACCACAGCTACCCGCACTGCTGGCGCTGCCGGGAGCCGCTGATCTACATGGCGGTGTCGTCGTGGTTCGTGGAGGTGACGAAGTTCAAGGACCGCATGATCGAGCTCAACGAGCAGATCACCTGGGTGCCCGAGCACATCAAGCAAGGCCAGTTCGGCAAGTGGCTCGAGAACGCCCGGGACTGGTCGATCTCGCGAAACCGCTTCTGGGGCAGCCCGATTCCCGTGTGGAAGTCCGACGACCCGGCGTACCCGCGCGTCGACGTCTATGGCTCATTCGAGGAGCTGGAGCGCGACTTCGGGGTCGAGGTGACCGACCTGCACCGGCCGTTCATCGACCGGCTCACCCGGCCCAACCCGGACGACCCGACCGGCAACTCGACGATGCGGCGGGTCGAGGACGTGCTGGATGTGTGGTTCGACTCGGGGTCGATGTCGTTCGCCCAGGTCCACTACCCGTTCGAGAACGCGGACTGGTTCGAGCACCACTTCCCCGGCGACTTCATCGTCGAGTACATCGGCCAGACCCGGGGCTGGTTCTACACCCTGCACATCCTGGCGACGGCACTGTTCGACCGCCCGGCGTTCTCGACCTGTGTCTCTCATGGCATCGTCCTGGGCTCCGACGGCCAGAAGATGAGCAAGTCGCTGCGCAACTACCCTGACGTCCGCGAGGTGTTCGACCGCGACGGGGCCGACGCGATGCGCTGGTTCCTCATGTCCTCGCCGATCCTGCGCGGCGGCAACCTCATCGTCACCGAGCAGGGCATCCGTGACGGCGTCCGCCAGGTGCTCATCCCGCTGTGGAACTCCTGGTACTTCTTCTCGCTCTACGCCAACGCCATGCACGGGGGAGTGGGCTATGAGGCGAAGTGGTCCACGGCCTCGACCGACCCCCTCGACCGCTACCTGCTGGCCAAGCTGCACCAGTACGTCGAGGAGATGCAGGACCAGATGGACGTCTACGAGGTGGCAGGTGCCTGCGACTCGACACGCGCCTTCCTCGACGTGCTCACCAACTGGTACATCCGCAGGTCGCGGGAGCGGTTCTGGGACACCGGGGACGGCGACTCTCACGAGGCCCAGCGGGCGTTCAACACGCTTTACACGGCCCTCGAGGTCGTATGCCGAGTGGCTGCGCCACTGCTGCCCCTCACCACCGAGGAAGTCTGGCGCGGCCTGACCGGCGGGCGCTCGGTGCACCTCGCCGACTGGCCGGAGGCAGAGGACCTGCCGGCGGACGACGCCCTTGTGGCCGGAATGGATGCCGCCCGCGAGATCTGCTCGGTGGCCCTGTCGCTCCGCAAGGCGGAGAAGCTGCGGGTGCGGCTGCCGCTGAACGACCTGACCGTCGTGACGGCGGGGGCGGCCGCGCTCCAGGACTACGCCGCGATCGTGGCCGATGAGGTCAACGTGCGCAGGGTGTCGCTGGTGGACATCGAGTCGGCGCACGAGGAGGACTTCGGCGTCTCGCAGCGGCTGACCGTCAATGCGCGGGCGGCCGGCCCGCGCCTTGGACGCGACGTCCAGCAGGCCATCAAGGGCTCGAAGTCGGGTGACTGGTCCGTTGCCGCCGACGGGACTGTGACGGCGGGCGGCCTGGTGTTGCAGGACGGTGAGTACACCCTGGACACGGTCGTGGCCCAGTCCGGCGACAACCGCCGTGCGACCGCGATGCTGCCCGGTGGCGGATTCGTCGTGCT
>DASSJT010000246.1:0-42319 GCA_035691065.1 Dermatophilaceae bacterium | reverse complement strand
TACCAGCACGTGGGGATGGTCGTCACCCAGACCTGGCGTCACTGGCAGACCGAGCTCTGAGACGCAGCGGCTCGCTTCGTCTGCAGGGCCCAGCGACAGCTCAGCGGCGCTTCAGCAGCTCCTCGGCGATCTGGACCGCATTGAGCGCCGCACCCTTGCGCAGGTTGTCCCCCACCACGAACATCACCAGGCCCTTCCCCTCGCGGGCGGACTGGTCGACCCGAACGCGCCCGACGTAGACATCGTCCCGGCCGGCCGCCTCGAGCGGGTTGGGCACGTCGGCCACCACCACGCCCGGAGCGCGGCCGAGCAGGTCGAGCGCCTCCCCCGGCGTGATGTCTCCGGCGAACTCGGCATGGATGGCCAGGGAGTGCCCGGTGAACACCGGCACGCGGACGCAGGTGCCGGAGACGCGCAGGTCGGGGATGTGCAGGATCTTGCGCGACTCGTTGCGCAGCTTCTGCTCCTCGTCGGTCTCCAGCGAACCGTCGTCGACGATCGACCCGGCGAGGGGGATGACATTGAAGCCCACAGGCACGGCATACACCTGCGCCGCAGGCACGTCCACCGCGCGCCCGTCCAGCGCCAGCCCGGTGGGGTCCCCAGCGGCGTAGCCGCCGCGCAGCTGGCGGTCGAGCTCCTGCACACCCTTGCCTCCCGAGCCGGAGACGGCCTGGTAGGACGCCACGTTGAGGCGCACCAGGCCGGCCGCGTCGTGGAGCGGCTTGAGCACGGGCATCGCGGCCATGGTCGTGCAGTTGGGGTTCGCGACGATGCCCTTGGGGATGTCGTCAAGGTCGTCGGCGTTGACCTCGGCGACCACCAGCGGCACCTCGGGGTCCTTGCGCCAGGCAGAGGAGTTGTCGACGACCGTCGCGCCCGCCGCCGCCACCTTCGGGGCGAGCACCTTGGAGGCGGCTCCACCATTGGAGAAGAGCGCGATGTCGAGACCGGCGAAGTCAGCGGTCGCGGAGTCCTCGACGGTCACCTCGCCACCGGCCCACCGCAGCCTCGTGCCGGCGGAGCGCTCCGAAGCGAAGAAGCGGATGCCATCGACGGGGAAGCCACGCTCGGCGAGCAGCGTGCGCATGACCGAGCCGACCTGGCCGGTCGCCCCGAAGACTCCGATTCGCATCCGGCAAGGATAGGAGACCCAGGTGTATGCCGGCTCGCCCGCCCACGATGTGGCAGCCACCTTGGGTGGATTGGCGGGTTCTCGGCGTCGCGCGCGGTGACGCAGGACCTGTCCGGGACACCTCGGCTCCGTCATGTGGTCGCGGTCGAGGCCTTCAAGCGCCGGCGGGGCGAAATGAGTGCCGTGCAGCCCATGTCCTGGCCGGCGCGGCCCGCCTGGGAGCAGGCTCAGACGCGGACGAAGCGGATCCGCCACGCCTCCGGACCACGCTGCAGGTAGTCGACTGCGAACGCGCCAGGAGCCCGGCCCTCGAGCTGCCGAAGTAACGGCAGCGGGTCGTGGGGCGCGACGAGCACGAGTCCACCACCGGGCTTCACCGAGTCAAGTGCGCCGAAGATCGTCGCATGCCGGATCGCGTGCGGCACCGACCGGGCGTCCAGCTCGGGCAGCTCGGCTCCGTCGCTCTCGCCGCACGTGCAGCTGCCGCCGCATCCGGTGGCCGACGCGCCGTGCTCGTGGTGACCGTGCTCGTGGTGACCGTGCCCGTGGTGACCGTGCTGGTCGTGCGCGTGCTCGTGTCCGCCTTCGTGGTGCCCGTGTCCGTTCGCGTGCTCGGCACCATCGCCCAGCAGGGTGTGCATGCCGGCGAGGGCTTCGGCGACCGAGACATCAGGCCGCTGCGCCAGCAGGGGCAGGATCTGGTCGTTCTCCTTGGCCAGGTGGCTCTCGAAGGTCACGCTCAGCGCGCGGGCCTCCGCTGCGGCGCGAACCTGGTCCTGAGCCTCTCGCAGCGACTCCACGAGGCCCACGATGAGCTTGTGCTCGGCGAGCATTGCGTCGACGAGCAGCCGCGCGGCGGGGTCGTCGTGGGCCGGCGGGTACATCGCCTCTTCCTCGGCCCGGGCGTGGGGCACCAGCTCGCGCTCCGCCCATCGGACCAGCTCGTCGCGACCGGCGAGCGCGGACTGCTGGTCGGAGGCTGAGGTGATCCGTGCGGCCAGGGTCGCGAGGGCGCCAGACATCTCGGCGTGGTGCTGCTTCACCGCCTCGACCGCGGCGGCATCCTGCGCACTTGATGCGATGAGAACGTTGTTCACGTGACCCTCCTGGTCTCTCCCCGCCCGATGGCGGTGTTGCCCTCAATTTAATACACTTCTTTCCGTGAATATTCCAGCGGCCCTCGAGCGGCGCATGGAGGCTGGGTACGGACCCTCCCCCACGCCTGCCGGTGCCAGCGCACAGCGAGGCCCGGGTCGGGCCGCTGCCGTCGTGCTGGAGATGCTTCGCGCCCAGGAGGAGCCGACCACCGCGGCCTCACTCGCCGACCGTCTGGGACAGCACACGAACACGGTCCGGGAGCACCTGGACGCACTCGTCGAGGATGGTCTGGCGACCCGGGAACGAGCCCGCGCCAACGGGCGGGGGCGCCCGGCCTGGCTCTACACCGCTGCGCCATCCCCCACCTCAGCCAGGGGCGAGTACGCAGGCCTCGCAACGGCGCTGGCGATGCAGCTCGCCAAGAGCAGCACACACCCAAGGGACGATGCCGTCGCAGCCGGCATGGAGTGGGGGCGCCATCTCGCCGTTGCCCTGCCCGAGGAACCGGCCACTCCCGGAGCAGCGCGGCGCGATGTGGTCAGACTGCTCGACGGCCTCGGTTTCGCCCCGTCCCCCGACCAGCGGGCCATGAGCGTGCGCCTGCGTCAATGCCCCCTGCTCGACGCGGCCCGCCAGCAGCCCGACGTGGTGTGCTCGGTGCACCTGGGCATCGTGCGCGGCGCCCTGGCCACCTGGCACACGACGAGCGAGGGCACGAGCCTCATCCCGTTCGCCGAGCCCGGGGCCTGCCTCCTGCACCTCACCGGTGCGACGGAACGCACCCCCTGACCGCAGCGTTCCCCCCAGCGGCTCTACCAGACCGGTGGACCCGTCGGTGAGAGCCCCAGCCGCGGTTAGAAGCCGAGCCGCTGGAGCTGCTTCGGGTCTCGCTGCCAGTCCTTGGCGACCTTGACGTGCAGGTCGAGGAACACCCTCTGACCCAGCAGGGCCTCGATGTGCTTGCGCGCCGTCATGCCCACCTCGCGCAGCCGGGACCCGCCCCGGCCGATGATGATCGCCTTCTGGGAAGGCCGCTCGACGAAGACGTTGACCCGCACGTCGAGCATCGGGCTGTCGTCGGGTCGGTCCTCGCGCGGCACCATCTCCTCGACGACCACCGCCAGCGAGTGCGGCAGCTCGTCCCGAACCCCCTCGAGCGCGGCCTCCCGCACCAGCTCGGCGATCATCACCGACTCGGGCTCGTCGGTGAGCACGCCGTCGGGGTAGAGCGGGCCGGGCGCACTCGGCAGGTGGGACGCGAGAACCGCCGCCACCTCGTCCACCTGCTCACCGGTCTCGGCCGAGCAGGGCACGATGTCGGCCCACTCCCCGAGCTGGTCGATCGCGATGAGGTGCTCGGCAAGCCGCCCCCGGTCGACGCGGTCGGTCTTCGTCGCGATGGCGACCACGGGCCGGCGCTTCGCCCGCTGGAGCTCGCGCAGCTCGGCAGCGATGAAGCTGTCCCCCGGACCGATCCGCTGGTCGGAGGGAAGGCAGAAGCCGATGACGTCGACCTCGAGCAGCGTCGCGCGAACCAGGTCGTTGAGCCGCTCCCCGAGCAGTGTCCGCGGCTTGTGCAGGCCAGGGGTGTCGACCAGGATGAGCTGGCTCTCGTCGGTCGTCACGATGCCGCGGATGGCGTGGCGCGTGGTCTGCGGCTTGGAGGACGTGATCGCGACCTTCTGGCCCACGAGGGCGTTGGTCAGCGTCGACTTGCCTGCGTTGGGCCGACCCACCAGGCAGGCGAAACCTGCCCGGTATGCCGGAGCGGGCGCTGCCTCGGTCATGCCACACCTTCCTGGTCGCGGTGGGCCGGCTGGACCTCGGCGCCTCCGCCCAGGTCGGGCAGGGCGAGCCGATGCACGACCACCGAGGCGATGCGGTGTCGTCGCCCGGCCATCTTCTCGGCTGTGAGGCCGAGTCCGGCCACCTCAGCGTAGGACCCCACAATCGGCACGCGTCCGATGGTCTTGCCGATGAGCCCACCGACCGTGTCCACCTCTTCCTCGTCGATCGTGACGTCGAACAGGTCGGCCAGGTCGTCGATGCTCATCGTGGCAGGCACCCGGGTGATCCCGTCCTCGAGCTGCTCCACGCCAGGCGCCTCCCGGTCGTACTCGTCGGCGATCTCGCCGACGATCTCCTCCAGGATGTCCTCGATCGTCACCAGGCCCGCGGTCCCGCCGTACTCGTCCACCACAATGGCGAAGTGGCTCTGGTCGCGCTGCATCTCCCGCAGCAGGTCGTCGACCGGCTTGCTCTCGGGCACGAAGTGCATGGGCCGCATCAGCCGCTCGACCGGCAGCACCGCGGCCTCGGGATCGGCGTTGACCCGCCGCACGACGTCCTTGAAGTAGAGCAGCCCGAGGACGTCGTCGGAGTCGTCCCCGACCACGGGGATCCGGGAGAAGCCGGAGCGCAGGAACAGCGACATCGCCTGCCGGTTGGACTTGTCGGCGTCGATGGTGACCATGTCGGTGCGCGGCACCATCACCTCGCGCGCAACCGTGTCACCGAGCTCGAACACCGAGTGGATCATCTCGCGCTCCTCGGCCTCGATCAGGGCGCGCTCCCCCGCCAGGTCGACGAGGTCGCGCAGCTCCGACTCGCTCTGGAACGGCCCGTCGCGGAACCCTCGGCCGGGCGTGACCGCGTTGCCGACCGCGACCAGCAGCCGCGCGACCGGGCCGAGGAGCCGGCGGAGCCAGACGACCACCGGGGCCGCGGCGAGCGCGACCGAGTCGCTGTGCTGCCGGCCCAGAGTGCGCGGCGAGACGCCCACGACCACGAAGGACACCAGCGCCATCACGCCGATCGCGATGAGCAGCGCTCCCCAGAACCCGTCGACCAGGTCGGCCACGGCGAAGGTGATCATCACCGCCGCCGCGGCCTCGAAGACAACGCGCAGGAAGGTGGTGGTGGAGAGGTATGCCGCGGAGTCGCCGACGATGAGGTCGAGGGCCCGGGCGCCGGCGCGGCCCTCGTCGTGCAGCTCGTGGGCCCGGACGCGGGACATCCGCTGGAGCGCAGCCTCGGCCAGGGAGAGGAGGAAGGCGGCGACCACGCTCAGGATGGCCGCGACCAGCAGTCGGGTGACCATTCCGGCTCAGCCCCTGGTGCGACCTCGGCCGGCGAGGAAGGTCAGCAGGAGCTGTCGCTGGAGCTCGAACATCTCCTTCTCCTCGTCGGGCTCGGCGTGGTCGTAGCCGAGCAGGTGGAGGATTCCGTGCGTCGTGAGCAGGAGGAGCTCTTCCTCGGTCGCGTGGCCGGCCTCCCTGGCCTGCTTGGCGGCCACGCTGGGGCAGAGCACGATGTCGCCGAGGACACCCTCCTCGGGCTCGACGCCGTCGCGGCCTGGACGCAGCTCGTCCATCGGGAAGCTCATCACGTCGGTCGGTCCGGGAAGGTCCATCCACTGGACGTGCAAGGTCTCCATGGCCGCCTCGTCGACCAGCCGCAGGCACAGGTCGGCCTGGGGATGAACCCGCATCTGCTCCATCACGTACTTCGCGCAGGCAACCAGCTCCAGCTCGTCAAGCGCGAAATCCGTCTCATTCAGGACGTCGATGCTCACGCGGGGCTCGTCTCCTCTGCTGCTGGGTGTCCCACCGGCCATAGGCATCGACGATCGCCCCGACCAGGCGGTGGCGGACCACGTCGTGCGCGGTGAGGTTCGCGAAGTGCACATCCTCGACGCCGTCGAGGATCTCCTGCACCACGCGAAGTCCGCTGCGCGTGCCGTCGGGCAGGTCGACCTGCGTAACGTCGCCCGTGACCACCATCTTGGAGCCGAAGCCCAGCCGGGTGAGGAACATCTTCATCTGCTCGGGCGAGGTGTTCTGGGCCTCGTCCAGGATGATGAACGCGTCATTGAGGGTGTTGTGGGTGACGATGAAGTCGTCGGTCACATAGAGGCTGTCCTCGGCCGCGACCTGAATGCACACCGTCTCCATCTCGCCGACATGAGTGATCTCATGGACGTAGCGCATGGGACGAGTCGCTGGCGTCGCCTCGTAGCGCTCGCGCTTGCGTGCCAGGCGGAACGGCGCCAGCCCTTCAGGGAGCCTGATGTCGAGCACATAAGCGTCGTGGCGATGGAGGACCGGACGCCCACGGGACAGACCGGGCGCGCGTCCCGCGGCCCGACGTGTTCGCCAGTATGCGACGCCACCGAGTGAGCGCACGAGGAACAGCACGTCGTCGCGCAGCCGAGCAGAGGTGGTGCAGTACTGCACTCGGCATCTCCGGCCGGCCTGTGACACCGGCCCACCGTCGGTGTCCAGCAGGCCTTGGAGGACCGCGAGCCGGACATCCGAGGAGTTGAGCAGGTAGTCCTGTGGGATGAACTTCGTGGAAGAACGGCTTCCGGCGAGACCGAGGGCACGGATGGCGGTTGTGATGGGGTTTGCCACGATGACGCCGCCACGGCGGCCATCGACATGACGCAGGACGTAGTCATATCCGCCCTTGTGGAACAGCTCGATTCGATCCAGTCCAGCAGCAAGCGCCTCTGTCAGCTCGGGGTCGGCCGTCGTGAACGACGGCGTCGTCGAGGTAGTCATGCAGCCGTCGCCCAACAGCAGGCCCAGGCAGTAGGGGTCGATCAGCACCGGTCTGGGCTCCAGCTCCACCGGGGCGACGAGGGGCAGCTCGAAGCGGTGGAAGTGGTTCTGCCAGATCCGGCCGATCATGTCCGCGGTCTGGACGACTCGCTGACGACCTCGGCGCTTGTCGTCCCTCGTCACCACGGTCCACAGGTGCTCACCGCAGGCCAGGGTCGCGGCGCCGTCCTGGGTGTTGACGCGGTAGACCTCCTTGCGGCCTTGCGGGTAGACACCGAGGACGGGCGTCGGCCTGCCGTCGGACCCGGTGACCAGGTCTCCCACCTGGAGTGACCCGATGGCACGGAACCCACTCGGCGTCAGCACCGGGCTGTCCACCGGTTGCGCGCGGCCGCGCATATACGCCAGGGGTGCGACCTCGATCGTCCCTGCGGCCATGAGCCGCGGAATCGACTCCGGGTCGACCATGTCGTGCAGCGCGTCGTAGAGGGGGCGCAGGTACGGGTCGATCTTGTCGCTGAGGGTGCCGGGCAGGAACCCGAGCCGCTCCCCCGCCTCGACCGCTGGCCGGGTGAGGATGATCCGGTTGACCTGCTTGGCCTGCAGCGCGGCGACCGCCTTGGCCATGGCGAGGTAGGTCTTTCCTGTACCCGCCGGGCCGATGCCGAAGACGACGGTGTGTGCGTCGATCGCGTCGACGTAGTGCTTCTGGTTGAGCGTCTTGGGACGGATCGTGCGCCCTCGGGACGACACGATGTTCATGGTCAGGACGTCGGCGGGCCGCTCGGCCGTCTGTGCGCGCAGCATGCCGATGGAGCGCTCGACGGCATCGCGGTTGAGCGGCTGGCCACCCTCGATCACCAGGAGCAGCTCGTCGATCAGCCGCTCCACGAGGGCCACGTCCGCGGACTCGCCGGTCAGGCGGAACTCGTTGCCTCGCACATGGATCTGGAGCCGGGGAAACCCTCGCTCGATGGTGCGCAGCAGCTCGTCGCGGGGGCCGAGGAGGGTGACCATCTGGACCGAGGGCGGGATCGTCACCGTGTGGGTCGGGACCGCGTGACCCGGCCGAGGCGCGCCACCGTCGTGGTCGGCGGAGTCGTCGACGCCTGCCGCAGCCGCCAAAGCGCCCGGATGATGAGGGTCTGTCATATCGCCGACAAGTCTACGGCCCGGCTCATCCGGGCGGCCACGCCATGGTGCGCCCCCCGAGCACGTGGACGTGGGCGTGGAAGACCGTCTGGTGGGCATCGGGCCCGGTGTTGGCCACCGTGCGGTAACCCCCGTCAAGCCCGTCCTGCTGCGCCACGATGGCCGCGCCGGAGACCACGTCGGCGAGCTCGTCCGGCGATGCGGCGGCCAGCTCGGCGAGGTTGGCCACGTGCCGGCGCGGAATCACCAGGACGTGCGTGGGCGCCTGCGGGTCGATGTCGCGGAAGGCGACGCTGTGGTCGCTCTCGTAGACCACCTTTGCGGGCATTTCACCGCTGAGGATCCGGCAGAACGGGCACGACTGCGACGCGGCAGCTTCGGTCATGCCTCGACCCTGTCGGCTTGCCCCGCCGCGCGTCAACCGGAATGCGGCGCAGCGCGTCAATGGACCGTGAGAATGGTGTCTGTGGCAGAGCGCACCGGGCGGCGCACGTCGGGGCCGAGCCCGCGATGGGCGGCGGACACCGGGGTCACGGAGCTGTATGCCGTGCACTGGGCTTCCCTGGTCCGGCTCGCCTGGCTGCTCCTGCGCGACCAGGCCGTGGCCGAGGAGGTCGTGCAGGACGCCTTCATCGCGGTGCACCGCAGCTGGGGGTCGCTGCGCAGCACCGACCGCGCTGAGGCCTACCTCCGCCGGGCCGTCGTCAACGGCGCCCGTTCGTGGCTGCGCCATCGAGGAGTCGAGCAGCGTCACCTCGCACGCGAGCAGGCCGATCCTGCCGGCACCTACGGTGCGAGGAGCCACGCAAGTGCCGAGCAGGCCGCCCTCGACCACGAGTCCACATCGGACATGGTTCGCGCCCTCTCCACCCTCCCCCGGCGACAGCGCGAGGTGCTGACCCTCCGCTACTACCTCGACCTGAGCGAGGCGCAGATCGCCGACGCGCTCGGTATCTCGACCGGCTCCGTCAAGGCCCACGCCCACCGCGGGCTGGCGACGCTGCGCACAGCCATAGGGAGCCCGAAATGAGCGACGACGGAAAGGGCGGCGGATTCATGGGCCGCGAGAGTGAGGACTTCTCGGAGAGCCGGCTGCACCGGGACTTCGCCGACCCCGACTTCGAGCCCGGGGAGTTCGACGTGGTGGAACGGCGACTGCGGCGTGACCTCCGCTCGGAAGGCGGGCGGATCGAGCCGCACGACCGCCTCGAGTCGATCCTCGCCGAGGCGCACGCCGGCGGCTCCGCGGGAAACGGGAGCACCCCGCCCAGGCGATGGCTCGCACCCCTTGCGGCAGCTGCTGCTGTGGCTCTCGTGGGCGGCGCTGCGTGGCTGACGACCCGCGACAGCACCACCCCGGCTCCTCCTGCGGCAACCAGCACGACGAATCCGGTGATGTCCCCGAGCCCCACGTCTCCAGCACCGACGACATCCACCACCGGGTCGACGGCGACCGCGGGCACCACACTCGCCCTGCCGGCATACTTCGTCGGGCGCACCGGGGACGACGGGGGGTTCGGCCTGTACCGGGAGTTCATCCGCGCCACCGTGCCGGCGACCACCGATGACGCCAAGGCGCGGGCCGCGGTAGGTCTGGCGATGAGCGCGCAGCCGTTCGGCCCCGAGGCGGGATACCTCCAGGCTTGGGGATCGACCCGGGTGGAGGGCGTGTCCGTCACGGCGGCGCGGATCACCGTGAGCCTGAGCGGCCCAGGTGGCACGGGCCTGGACCGCGAGGTCCAGCGGCTGGCGGTGCAGCAGCTGGTGTGGACCGCGCAGGCGGCGGTCGGCAAGGGGACGATCCCCGTGACGTTCCGGCTCGGCGACGGTTCCAGCGCGCTGTTCGGCCGGTTCCCCGCGGCGGCCCTCTACAACCGCCCGCCGACTCCTGAGTACTACCGGGACCTCGCCCCGGTCTGGATCACCCAGCCGACTCGCGGACAGGTGGTGAAGGCCGGGACACCGATCCACCTGGCCGGCGAGGCGAGCGTCTTCGAGGCAACCCTCCAGTGGAGCCTCACCCGTGGGGACTCCCCGGTCCGCAACGGCATGGCCATGGCCAGCATCGGAGCACCCGGCCGAGGAACGTGGGCGGTCGACCTGCCGCCCCTCGACGCCGGCACCTACACGGTGAGCGCCTGGTGGGCCAGTCCCAAGGACGGGTCCGTCCTCGACCGCACCGCCGTGACGTTCACCGTCGAGTAGCTCAACGACCGGCTCCCACGCCTGGGCGAGTCACGGCCCGCGCCGCGGTCAGCGCCAGCGGCTGGCGGCGCTCAGCACGGCCAGGGCGGCGGGTCCGGCGCTGGACGAACGCAGGACGGTCGTCCCGAGGCGTACAGGAACGGCCCCGGCCGCCTCTAAGGCGATGAGCTCATCGGGGGTGATCCCGCCCTCCGGACCCACAACCACGACGACTTCACCGCGGTCGGGCAGCACCTGCGCCGCAAGGGGCTGGGCTGCGTCCTCGTGGAGCACCAGGGCGAGCTCGGCGGCCCGCAGCCGGTCGGCGAGCTGGCGCGTGGTCACAAGAGGCGACACTGACGGCATACGACTGCGCCGTGACTGCTTGGTCGCTGCGGCGACCACGGACTCCCACTTGCGCAGCGACTTCGCCGCCCGGTCGCCTCGCCAGACGACGATCGACCGGCTCGCCTGCCACGGCACGACCTCGTCCACGCCCAGCTCGGTCGCCGCCTCGACGGCCTGCTCGTCGCGGTCGCCCTTGGCGAGGGCCTGGACGAGGACGAAGCGCGGGCTGGGCTCAGGGTCGGCGTCGACACGGGCCACCCGCAGCACCAGGGCACCGGTGCGTGCCTCGACGACGTCGGCGGTGGCGCGCATGCCCTGGCCGTCACTGACCAGCACCTGATCCCCGCCGCTGATGCGGCGCACGCTGGCCGCATGGCGGCCCTCCGCCCCGTCGAGGACGATGGTCGACCCCGCCGCCACGCCCGCCAGCACCTCTGCGTCGACAAGGAACAGGGGAAGGGTCATCCGGTGGTCGCTCGGGTTACTTGGCCTTGAAGGCCTCGCGCAGCTTGCCGAACAGGCCCTGGCCGGCGGGCGCGAGCCGTCCCTCCGGCCGCTCCTCACCCCGCAGGGCGGCCAGCTGGCGCAGGAGCTCCTCCTGCTCGGAGTCGAGTCGGGTCGGCGTCAGCACGTTGGCGTGGACGATCAGGTCGCCACGGCCTTGGCCGCGCAGGTGCGTCACGCCGAGCCCGCTCAGGGTCACCGTGTCGCCCGCCTGGGTGCCTGGCCGCAGGTCGAGGTCCTGGGTGCCGTCGAAGGTCTCGAGCTTCAGAGAGGCACCGAGCGCGGCGGCCGTCATGGGCACCTCGATCGTGCAGTGGAGGTCGTCGCCCCGCCGCTGGTAGGTGTGGTGGGGCGCCACCCGCACCTCCACATAGAGGTCGCCAGCCGGACCGGCGCCGGGGCCGACCTCACCCTCGCCCACGAGCTGGATCCGGGTGCCGGTGTCAACCCCCGCGGGAACTTTCATCTTGAGCGTGCGCCGGGTGCGCACGCGGCCCTCGCCGGAGCACTCGTAGCAGGGGTTGGGGATGATCTCGCCGAACCCGTGGCACGCCATGCAGGGCCGAGTCGTCATGACCTGGCCGAGGAACGACCGCTGCACCTGCTGGACCTCGCCTCGGCCTCCGCAGACGTCGCAGGTGCGCCTGGACGTTCCCGGCTGGGCGCCGTCGCCGTGGCAGGTCGAGCAGGCGATGGCGGTCTCGATCGCCAGCTCCCGCTCAGCGCCGAAGACGGCGTGGACCAGGTCGATGTCGAGGCGGACGAGGGCATCCTGCCCGCGAGCCTGCCGGGAGCGCGGACCGCGCGCGGCGCCGGCCCCCGCCCCGAAGAAGGCGTCCATGATGTCGCTGAACGAGAAGCCCTGGCCGAAGCCGGCAGCTCCGCCGGCGTAGGGGTCGACGCCCATGTCGTAGGACTGCCGCTTCTGGGGGTCGGAGAGCACGTCGTAGGCCTGCGAGACCTTCTTGAACTGCTCCTCGGCCTCGTCGCCACCCCCGTTGACGTCCGGGTGGAGCTTGCGCGCGAGCCGACGGTAGGCGCGCTTGATCTCCTCCTGGCTGGCATCCCTCGAGACGCCGAGGTCCTGGTAGTAGTCGTTCAACGAATGTCCTTCTCAGTGCTGGGGTCGGTGCGCGTCGCAGGTCTAGTCGGCCAGGATGCGCGAGACGTAGGTGGCCACCGCGCGCACGGCGGCCATCGTGGTGGGGTAGTCCATGCGGGTCGGGCCCAGCACGCCGAGACCTGCCACGAGGTCGTGGCCGGCGCCGTAGCCCGTCGAGACGACCGACGTGGACTTGAGGCCGGCGTAGAGGTTCTCATGGCCGATGCGCACGGCCACCGCGTCGGCCTGCTCGCCAGCGGTGCGCAGCAGCTGGAGGAGCACGACGTGCTGCTCCAGAGCCTCGAGGACCGGGCCAATGGTCATGGGGAAGTCGGTGCCGGCGCGGGCGAGGTTGGCGGTGCCAGCGAGCACGACCCGCTCTTCGCGCTCCTCGACCAGGGCGTCGGCCAGTGCGCCCGCGACCGCTCGCACCAGGTCGCGATGCTCCGGCTCGAACCGTGCCGGCAGCGTTGCGAGCACGGCTGCCGCCTCCACGAGGCGCAGCCCTGCCGCCACGGCGTTGACCTCCGTGCGCAGCCTGCCCAAGAGTGCTTCGGGGTCGGAGCCGGACAGGTCGCCCACCTCGATCACCCGCTGTTCCACGCGGCCGGTGTTGACGATGAGCACGACCAACACCCGGTCGGCGCCCATCGGCACCAGCTCGACGTGACGGACCGATGACCGGGTCAGCGACGGGTACTGCATCACGGCGACCTGGTGGGTGAGCGAGGCCAGGATCCGCACCGTGCGGTCGACGACGTCGTCGAGGTCGAGCGCGCCCTCGAGGAACTCCGCGATCGCCGAGCGCTCGGCCCGGCTGAGCGGCTTGACCGCGCTCAGCCGGTCGACGAACAGCCGGTAGCCGGCGTCGGTGGGGATCCGCCCTGCGCTGGTGTGGGGTGCCGCGATGAGGCCTTCGTCCTCGAGGGCAGCCATGTCGTTGCGGACCGTGGCCGCCGAGACCCCGAGGTGATGGCGCTCGAGCAGGGCCTTGGAGCCGACCGGCTCCGAGGTCTGCACGTAGTCCTGGACGATCGCACGGAGGACGGCCATGCGCCGCTCTTCGCTCACGGCATACCTCCTCTCCCTGAACTAGCACTCGGTGCCCGTGAGTGCCAGTCTACGTCGATTCCCCGGCCGTTCTCTCGTCAGCGGCGCGCCGCACACACGGGCCGACCCGGCCCGTCTACCCTCGCCGGGTGGCGGATCGATACGGCACCGACGTGCTCTCCGGTGACTGGAAGGCGCCTCGCGGAGGCCGCGCGACCCAGGTGGAGGCGGAGCCGGGCCTGGTGGTCGAGGAGGTCGAGACCGGCTGGTGCGGTGCTGTCGTGAGGGTCGAGAAGGCCGGTGGCATGCACGTCGTCCACCTGGAGGACCGGCGCGGCCGGCTCAAGGGGTTCCCGATCGGCCCCGGCTTCCTGCTCGAGGGCCGCCCGGTCATCCTGACTCCACCCCGGGCCACTGCCCGCGAGGCCCTCGAGTCCGCACGGCAGGCGGCTTCCCGCACGGCCAGCGGGTCCCGGGCGGTTCCTGGCGCCAAGGCCCGGGTTGCGAGTGGGTCGCGCATCTTCGTCGAAGGGCGCCACGACGCCGAGCTCGTGGAGAAGGTGTGGGGCGACGACCTGCGGATCGAGGGCGTTGTCGTCGAGATGCTCGACGGCGTCGACGACCTCGCCGCCGCGATCAGCGACTTCGCACCGGGTCCGGGCCGGCGCATGGGGGTGCTGGTCGACCACCTGGTGCCGGGCACGAAGGAACACCGTGTGGTCGCCTCGGCGGCGCAGCTGCAGCCGTATGCCGCACACGTGCGGATCCTGGGACATCCCTACGTCGACGTGTGGCAGTCAGTGCGACCGCAGCGGCTGGGCCTCGAGGCGTGGCCGGCGGTCCCGCGCGGTAGGCCGTGGAAGCAGGGAATCTGCGACCACCTCGGCTGGTCGAGCGCCAGCCAGGCCGACATCGCCCACGCGTGGAAGCGGATCCTCGGCACAGTACGCACCTATGCCGACCTCGAGCCGACCCTGTTGGCCAGCGTGGAGGAGCTGATCGACTTCGTGACCGAGCCGGGCCCTTAGCCTCTGCCCCCTGCGTCCCCCGTCGAACAGGGTGATGAGAGCGTCAGGGTCGGCCCTGATCGCTCCCTGAGTGCACCCCTAAAGGCGGACTTTTCGGACTTGGGGTGCGTTTCACTGGAGACAAGCCCACTCATATGGAGGAACACCGAATGACCGACCCGACCAGCCGGCCCCAGGACTCTGCGGCCCGGCCCGCAGACTCGCAGGACGCCCCGCCGCGGGCCCAGGACTCGTACACCACCTCGCCAACCGCACCGCAGGACGCGTACAGCGCGGCGTCCTACCCCCAGAGCCCGCCCCCCAGCGAACACGTCTACTCCTCACCTCAGGCCGGGCCGCTGACGCCGGACCAGGAGCGCAGCTGGGCGACCCTCTCGCACGTGATCCCGGCAGCCGTCTTCTTCGTCAGCGGCGGCACGCTCGGTTTCGTCGCCGCCCTCGTGATGTACCTGCTCTTCAAGGACCGCGGTCCCTTCGTCCGGGCTGCCTCGGCGGCCTCGCTCAACCTGCAGATCATCACGGGGATCGTGCTGCTGGTCTCGATACCCCTCATGTTCGTGCTCGTCGGCTTCGTCACCGCGGCCGCTGCCTGGGTCTTCGCCATCGTGATCCACATCATCGCGGCGAGCAAGGCCAGTGCCGGGGAGTGGTACCAGCCCCCGCTCACGCCGAAGTTCGTCAGCTGAGCACGTGCGCCGGCTCCTCAGGCCGCCAGCCCGAGGAGCCGGCGCACCACTGTGTCCGCCAGCAGGCGGCCCTGCCTGGTCAGCACGGCCCGGTCCCCCTGCAGGGCCGCGCCTCCGTCGACCAGCCCGTCGGCGATCAGCCCCGCGACGGCTCTCCGGCCATCGACCCTCAGGTCGGCCAGAGGCAGGCCCTCCACCAGCCGGACCCCGAGGAGCACCCGCTCGTCGTACCGCTGCTCCGCCGTGAGCCGTTCCCGGCCCGCAGCCGGCGAGGCCCCGGAGGCCAGCCGGCCGGCATACGCACTGGGGTGCTTGACGTTCCACCAGCGCACCCCGGCCACGTGGCTGTGCGCACCCGGGCCTATGCCCCACCAGTTGCCGTCCGACCAGTAGCCCACGTTGTGACGGCACCGGCTTTCCTCGCCGCGGGCCCAGTTCGAGACCTCGTACCAGCCGAAGCCCGCGCGGGCCAGGACGTCGTCGGCCAGCTCGTACTTCGCGGCCTCGTCGTCGTCCTCTGGCGCCGGGACCACGCCGCGGCGGACCTGGGCGGCCAGCTTGGTCCCTTCCTCGACCACCAGCGCGTAGGCGGAGATGTGGTCCGGCTCCAGCGCCACTGCCGCATCGAGGCTGACCCGCCAGTCGTCGAGCGACTCCCCGGGTGTCCCGTAGATCAGGTCGACGCTGGTCTGGAGCCCGGCTCCGCGCGCCGCTGCGACTGCCTTCTCCACGTTGGCCGGGTCGTGCGTCCGGTCGAGGGTGCGCAGCACGTGCGGCACCGCGGACTGCATGCCCAGCGAGACTCGCGTGTAGCCCCCGGCAGCCAGGGTCTCGAGGCCGGCCGGGTCGACCGAGTCGGGGTTCGCCTCGGTGGTCACCTCTGCGCCGGGAGCCACACCGAAGACCTCGCGTATGCCGTGGAGCAGGCGGACGAGATCGTCGGGACGCAGCATGGTGGGGGTGCCGCCGCCGACGAAGACGGTCTGGACCCCGGGAGCGCGTGCGCCCAGGACGCGTCCCGCGAGGTCGAGCTCGCGAAGCGCCGTGTCGGCGTAGGTGGCCACGCTGGCGCCCTCGACGCCGAGCTCGGTCAGCGTGTAGGTGTTGAAATCGCAGTAGCCGCACCGGACGGCGCAGAACGGCACGTGCACATAGACCCCGAAGGGGTGGCCTGGAAGCCCCGAGACCGCCGCGTCGGGCAGTTCGCCAGACGCGGGCGCGGGCTCGCCGTCGGGGAGGGCACTGGGCACGGGACTTATTCTCGCAAGTCCCTTGCGGCGCCCTGCCCAGAGGAGTAGAACAAGAGGGCGCAGCCACCTCGGTGGAGGCGCCGGACGGGATCTCGGTCCTGTCTTGGAGGGCCTCGGAAACTCATACTTTCCGAGGCCCTCACCTTGTGTCCCGAAGCCTGTTGTCCCGAAGCCGCCTCCGCCAGCCGCCGCCACGTCACGAGGGCACGTCACGAGGGGCACGTCACAAAGGGCCCGTCATAGGCCCGTCACAGGAGGGTCGCCGGCGTCACCTATGGTCGAGGGATGACCGCTCCGCGCTGGATCGACCTGGACGGGGTGCGCAACATGCGCGACATCGGGGGTCTCCCGACCGCCGACGGCCGGGAGACCAAGCCCGGGCGCCTGCTGAGGTCCGACAACCTCCAGACCCTCACCGCGCGCGACGTGGAGCGGCTCACCGACGAGCTGGGCGTCACGGACATCGTCGACCTGCGCAGTGACGTCGAGCTCCACCTCGAGGGGCCGGGGCCGCTCATGCACGCAACCGCCCTCACCCACCATCACCACTCCTTGTTCAGGGACGAACGGGTCGACGACGCCGAGCGCGCTCACGAGACCACGCGGCAGGCGCTGGCGCTGCCATGGACCCAGGACTCCTCGGCCCCCGAGACTGAGCCCACAGAGCCCACAGAGCCCATCGAGCGCGCCGAGTCCACCGCACGCGAGCCCGACGTCGACGAGGACTTCTGGGCGAGCCACTACCTCGGTTACCTCGCCGGGCGGCCCGACTCGGTCTCTGCGGCGCTCCATGCCGTCGCGACCAGCAGCGGTGCGGTCGTCGTGCACTGCGCTGCCGGGAAGGACCGCACCGGCACGGTCATCGGGCTCGCCCTCGCTGTCGCGGGGGTGTCGCGAGCGGAGATCGTGGCCGACTACGTCGCCACGAGCGAGCGGCTGGAGGCCGTTCTGGGGCACCTCAGCCAGCGGCCGGCATACGCCGACCACCTGCGCGACCAGCCGATCGAGGAACAGCTGCCGCGCGCGGCAAGCATGGAGCGGCTGCTGGAAGTGCTTGACGCCGAGTTCGGCGGCGCGGCCGGCTGGCTTCGCGGTCAGGGCTGGTCCGGTGACGAGGTCGCGGCGCTGCGCGCCAAGCTCCTCGACTAGCCTCAAGCGGTCCCCGGCCCGCGGTCCCGAGTTCCCGGTCCGCGACGTGCGGGCGCCTGCCGGCGCCTACTTCTTCGTCTTCTCCGGTGAGCCCTCGGAGGACAACGCCGCGATGAAGGCTTCCTGGGGCACCTCCACGCGACCCACCATCTTCATGCGCTTCTTGCCCTCCTTCTGCTTCTCGAGCAGCTTCCGCTTGCGGCTGATGTCGCCGCCGTAGCACTTCGCGAGGACGTCCTTGCGCATGGCCCGGATGTTCTCGCGGGCGATGATGCGGGAACCGATCGCCGCCTGGATCGGCACCTCGAACTGCTGGCGCGGGATGAGCTCCTTGAGCTTGCCGGCCATCATCACGCCGTAGCCGTAGGCCTTGTCCTTGTGGACGATCGCCGAGAACGCGTCGACCGTCTCACCCTGCAGAAGGATGTCGACCTTGACCAGGTCGGCCACCTGATCGCCGTCGGGCTCGTAGTCGAGCGAGGCGTAGCCGCGGGTGCGGGACTTGAGCTGGTCGAAGAAGTCGAAGACGATCTCGGCGAGCGGCAGGGTGTAGCGCATCTCGACGCGGTCCTCGGAGAGGTAGTCCATGCCGCGCAGGCTGCCCCGCTTCTGCTGGCAGAGCTCCATGATCGCGCCGATGAACTCGCTCGGCGCCAGGATGGTGGCGCGCACGATGGGCTCGCGGACCTCGGCCACCTTCCCCTGCGGGAACTCGCTGGGGTTGGTGACGTGCACCTCCTTGCCGTCCTCCAGGGTGACGTCGTAGACCACGTTCGGCTGGGTTGAGATGAGGTCGAGGTTGAACTCGCGCTCGAGCCGCTCACGAACGATCTCGAGGTGGAGCAGGCCGAGGAAGCCGCACCGGAAGCCGAAGCCCAGGGCTGCAGACGTCTCGGGCTCGTAGACCAGGGCGGCGTCGTTGAGCTTGAGCTTGTCGAGGGCGTCACGCAGGTCGGGGTAGTCCGAGCCGTCGATCGGGTAGAGGCCGGAGAACACCATCGGCTTGGGGTCGCGGTAGCCGCCGAGCGGCGTGCTCGCCGGCTTGGCCAGGTCTGTGACGGTGTCACCGACCCGAGACTGCCGGACGTCCTTGACGCCGGTGATCAGGTATCCCACCTCGCCGACGCCGAGTCCCTTCGACGGCACCGGCTCGGGAGAGATGACGCCGATCTCGAGCAGCTCGTGGGTGGCCCTGGTCGACATCATCTGGATCCGCTCGCGCGGCCTGAGGGCGCCGTCGATGACCCTGACGTAGGTGACCACCCCACGGTAGGTGTCGTAGATCGAGTCGAAGATCATGGCGCGGGCCGGGGCCTGGGCGTCGCCCACCGGCGGGGGGAACTGTCGCACGATCTCGTCGAGCAGCGGCTCGACGCCCTCCCCCGTCTTCCCCGACACCCGGAAGCAGTCCTGGGGGTCGCAGCCGATCAGCCGGGCCAGCTCCTCGGCATACTTCTCCGGCTGCGCCGCCGGCAGGTCGATCTTGTTGAGGACCGGGATGATGGTGAGCTCGTTCTCCATCGCGAGGTAGAGGTTGGCCAGCGTCTGCGCCTCGATGCCCTGTGCGGCGTCGACGAGCAGCACCGCCCCCTCGCAGGCAGCCAGGGACCGCGACACCTCGTAGGTGAAGTCGACGTGCCCCGGCGTGTCGATCATGTTGAGCGCGTAGCTCTGGCCTCCGACCTCCCAAGGCATGCGGACGGCCTGGGACTTGATCGTGATGCCGCGCTCCCGCTCGATGTCCATGCGGTCGAGGTACTGCGCCCGCATCGCCCGCTCGTCGACGACGCCGGTGATCTGCAGCATCCGGTCGGCCAGCGTGGACTTGCCGTGGTCGATGTGCGCGATGATGCAGAAGTTCCGGATCAGGTCCGGCGGCGTCGCTGCGGGCTGCAGCACGGTGCGGGCCAGGGGCGACACGGGGTGCGGGACCTCACGGGGAAGGGTGGACGGATCGACACAGTCTCCCATGGCCCCGACGTTGTGCCGGACGGGTGTGCGCTTCCCCGAACCGGTGGCGTCATCGGTGACAATGGCTGCCCATACGTTGTGAGGAGGGGATCGGCGATGTCGCTGACTGGGCACCCCGGCCCGCCACCGCCGCTCGGGTCGGCGCCGCAACACCCGTACGGCGGCTATGTCCTCCCACCGGAGGGCCAGAAGGTGCCGCTGCGGCGGTTCATCCGCCATCCGCTGGAGATCCTGGCCCTGGTCTTCGCCATCGTCGGCTCCCTGCTGCTCCTGCTGATCGCCTCCGTCGAGGTGGCCCAGGCGGTCAACCAGCAGCGCACCCCCGACCCCTACGCGCTGATCCTGGTGCTGGCCCCCATCGTGGTCTTCTTCGCCCGGGGGCAGCTGTACGCCCAGCAGCGGCTGCGCGGGGTGAAGCTCAGCCCCACGCAGTACCCCGAGGCCCACCAGATGGTCCTGGAAGCGGCCCACCGCTTCGGCCTCAGCGACCCCCCGGACGCCTATGTCGTCCTGGGCAACGGCATGATCAACGCGGCCGCCTCCGGACACGGCTTCCGCCGCTACATCTTCGTCTACAGCGACCTGTTCGAGGTCGGCGGTCGGGCCCGCAACCCCGAAGCCCTGCGGTTCATCATCGCCCACGAGGTCGGCCACATCGCCGCCGGCCACACGAGCTACTGGCGCGTGCTGGGCACGCTCGGCTCGCAGTGGATCCCTTTCCTCGGCTCCGCCCTCAGCCGTGGGCAGGAGTACACCGCCGACAACTACGGCTACCTCGCCTGCCCCCACGGCAGTAGCGGCGCGATCGCCACCCTGGCGGCCGGCAAGTACCTGAACAACAGCGTCGACGTCAACGCCCTGGCCGACCGTGCGGTCTCGGAGAAGGGGTTCTTCGTGTGGCTGGTCAACGCCCTGGCCTCCCACCCGGTGCTGGCCTGGCGGGCGCATGCGCTGCGCGACCGCAGCCGGGCCGGCCACCTCCTCTGGCGGCCCAGGCACGAGCTCTGGGACCCGTCCGGACCAGGTGTGCCCTACCTGCCCCCATCCGGTATGCCGGTCGGTCACCTCCCAGCAGACCGCGCGGCTTCGCCGCGAGGCGACTCGCCGGCATTCCCCGTTCCGCCGGAAAGGCGACGCTGATGCCCTGCCGCACGACCTGTGCCCAAGGCACCACCCGTGCCCAGGGCGTCACCTGTACCCAGGGCGCTGCCGGTGCCGACGGGGCGGGTGCCTCTGCTCCCTGACAGGCCCGGGGGCTTTACTGTCGGGTGCTGGAGCGTTCCAGCCGCCGAGGCCATCGGACCGATCGGAGAGTCTGCTGTGTGCCACTACTGCGGGTGTCGTGACATGCCCCTGATCCGCGACTACATCGCCGAGCACGAGCGCGCCACCAACCTCGGTGGCGACGCCGTGCGCGCGATCGAGCGCGGTGACCTCGACACGGCGCGAGAGCTCGTGGCCGTGATGGCCGAGGAGCTGACATCGCACTGGCGGGGCGAGGAGAACGGCCTGTTCCGCGTGATGCAGCGGGAGGAGCTGTTCGCGGAGCACATCGTGCCGCTGGTCCGCGAGCACCGCGAGCTCGACGAGCTGCTCCGGACCGTGGACGTCGCCGACCCCCGCGACCAGGAGCGCCTGCGCGTCGCGGTCTTCGAGCTCCACGAGCACATCAGCAAGGAGGAGGACGGGCTGTTCCCCGCCTCGCTGACCGCCCTCACCGGCAGTGACTGGGACGCCTCCATGGAGGCCTGGCAGCAGGCCCACCCCGACCGCAGGCCGATCGGCTGACCCGGTGGCACCACCAGGCTGGGCGCAGCGGATGGCCAGGCTCGTCGGCCTCCGCCCCCGCCGACCGGCTCCAGCCTCGACCGAGTGGCCGCCGCGCCGGACACCCGGTCGGGGCGTCGATCGGTTCCGGTCGCCAGCCGCGCCGGTCCCCTATCCGGGCGACTTCCCCGGGATGCCCGGCCTGTCTTACGCGCCGCATCCGGACGGGCAGCCCGATCCCGGCGAGATCGTCTGGGCCTGGGTGCCCTACGAGGAGGACCACGCCCAGGGCAAGGACCGGCCGGTGCTCATCGTGGGCCGCGACAGCGGATGGCTGCTCGGGCTGCCCCTGACGAGCAAGGACCACGACCGGGATGCCGCCCAGGAGCGCGCCAGCGGGCGGGAGTGGGTCGACATCGGCTCCGGCGCCTGGGATGGCCAGGGGCGACCGAGCGAGGTGCGGGTGAACCGCATCGTCCGGATCGACCCGGGCACCGTTCGGCGCCAGGGCGCGGTCCTGCCGTGGGAGCGGTTCGACGAGGTCGCCGCCGCCGTGCGGCGTCTGCGGTAGACACCAAGGAGCCCGTCACCCAGCGGTGACGGGCTCCTCACGGTGCCGTGAGTCCTCCGGTGGCGAGGCAGCCTGGCCCCAGCCGGAGGAGCGCCAGGGTCAGAGGGAAGCGGCCCTCCTGGCCATGGCCGACTTCTTGTTCGCGGCCTGGTTGGCGTGGATGACGCCCTTGCTCACAGCCTTGTCGAGCTTCGTCGAGGCGACCTTGAGAGCCTCCTTGGCGGAGTCGGCGTCGCCGGAGGCGGCCGCCTCGCGGAACTTGCGGATCCAGGTCTTCAGCTCGCTCTTGACGGCCTTGTTGCGCTCGGTCGCCTTGCGGTTGGTCTTGATCCGCTTCAGCTGGGACTTGATGTTTGCCACAGATGTTCTTTCTGGTTGGTCGGATTTTGCCGTTAGAGGGCGGCAGACGCGGCTCGGGACCGGGCGTGGGGCACCCGTGGTTGAGGCGCTCTGGGTGGTGCGTGCACCAGCGGTGCTGCATGCGCGCACGACCATGCGCGCACGCGAGGACCAAATCTACCAGCGGTCTGCTTGACCACCCAAAACGCAGCGGTATGCCGCCCGGCCGCGCCAACGCCCGGCCGCGCCAACGCCCGGCCCCGCCGCGTCACGGCCCGCACCTCCCGGCCCTCACGTCACGGACCTGTCCCTCACCGCACCGGCCCCGCCCCGGGTCTTGAAGGATCGTGCACCCAGCGGGTCGAGCACCCTTCAAAGACCCGTTCAGCGCGAGCCGCCCCAACGCTCGGTCGTGATGGTGAGGATCGCCCGCTCCACGGCATAGACCGGATCGCGGCCGCCGCCCTTGACCTCGAAGTCGGCCGCGGCGACCGCCTGGATCGACCGGCCGAGCGCGTCGGGCGTCCAGCCGTTGAGCGCCCGCCTGGCCCGGTCCACCTGCCAGGGCGCCATGCCGAGGTCGCGGGCGACATCGGCTGACCGACCCCGGCCGGCCGCGCCCACCTTGACCAGCTGGCGCAGCTGCTGGGCGAGGACGGCGACGATGGGAACCGGGTCGACGCCGACGGCAATCGCGTGCCGGAGCAGTCGGAGAGCCTCCCCCGTCTCGCCGGCGACCGCCGCGTCGGCAACCCGGAAGCCAGTGGCCTCGACCTTGCCGCCGTGGTACTTGGCCACGACCTGCTCGTCGATCACACCAGTCGTGTCAGCGACCAGCTGCTGGCACGCGGCCGACAACTCGCGCACGTCCCGGCCGACGGCCTCGACCAGGGCGTGGACGGCCTCGGCCGTCGCGCGCCGGTGCGCCTGGCGGAACTCGTGCATCGCGAAGTCGGACTTGTCGCGGTCGGTCTTGATCGGTGGCGCTTCGATGACCCTCGACCGGCTCCCTCTGATGGTGTCGAGCACCTTCTTCGCGCGCGAGCCGCCTTTGTGGGTGACGACGAGGGTGAGGTCGGGGTCTGGAGCGGCCAGGAAGGCGAGCAGGTCGGTCTGCAGCTCGTCGGAGGCCTCGTCGAGGTCATGGACCACGATGGCCTTGTCGCCCCCGAAGAGCGATGGGCTCGCCTGCAGCGCCAGCTGGCCGCCCTCGTAGGCGGTGGCATAGAGCCGCACGACCTCCAGGTCAGGCTTGGTCAGCCTGAGCTCGTCGAGCGTCGAGGCCAACGTACGCTCCGCGAGGATCTCCTCCGGTCCGGAAATCAGGACGACTGGGGGGACCCGGTTCGGAACGTCGACTATCTGGTCGGTCACTCCCCCAGCCTGTCACCTCCTGCGGACAGCCGCGCCATCCAGCCAGGCGCCGTCCAGCCAGGCGCCGTCCAGCCAAGGGCCATCCGGCCCAAGCGCCGTCCGAACCCACCCCACCACCCGGCATACTCTCTGGGTGCAGATCCCACCGCCCGCGGACCTGTCGGCAACCAGCCGCATCCTGGTCTACGGGGTGACCGGGTCGGGCAAGACGACGTATGCCGCCCGGCTTGCCGGGGCCACCGGACTGCCCTGGCACGAGGCCGACGCCTTGACGTGGGAGCCGGGGTGGGTCAGCGTCCCCGTGGAGGAGCAGCGACGCCGCATCGCGGCGATCGCCGCGTCCGACCGGTGGATCCTTGACACGGCCTACGGACACTGGCGGGATCTCGTTGTGCCCCGGGCCGAGCTGGTGGTCGCGCTCGACTACAGCCGGGCACTGACCTTCGCGCGCCTGCTGAGGCGGACCATCGCGCGCAGCATCGACAAGAGGCCGATCTGCAACGGCAACGTCGAGTCCCTCGCCCATGCCTTTACCCGGGACTCCATCCTGTGGTGGCACCTGACGTCGTTCGGGCGAAAGCAGCAGCGCATCGCACAGTGGTGCGAGGACCCGCTCGGTCCTGTGGTCGTGAGGTTCCGGCGGCCTCGAGAGGCGCGCCTCTGGCTCGACGCGCTGGCTGCCTGCGCCTGCCCGTAAGGAACGCCCGCACGGAATCAGAGCAGCGCGAACACCGTTGCGGCATCCTCGAGGTGGGCGTTGTGGCCCAGACCAGGCAAAGTCACCGGATCAGGCACGAGGGCCGCGAGCTGGGCATGGGTGACCATGGGGTCGTGCTCACCGCGGGCCAGGATGACCTCGGCTCGGCTGCCGGCCAGAAGCGCCGGCAGGTCAGGTGCGCCGACCGCGAAGGCTGCCGGGTCGAGCGCCAGTCGCCACCGGCCGCCCTCCTTGACCACCCCGTGGCGCGCGACGGAGTCGTCGACGAGGTCGCCCAGCCCGGCCACTCGACGGTGCCGCTGGAGTGCCTCCGCTTCGGTGTCGAACCATGTGATCGGCCGCTCGGACAGGGCCCGGGCGCGTTCCAGCTCCTCGGGCGCCCAGACCACCTTGATGCCCAGGCCGACGAGCCTCCTGACCCGGTCGCTCATCGCCGCGAGTGCAAGTCCAACGGCGCCTCCGAGGGAATGGCCCAGGACGTTCACCGACAGAGCGCCGGCGGTCAGTTCGATGAGGGCCGCCGCCATGGCCTCGAACGTGTACGACGGCAGGTGATCCGAGCCGCCGTGCCCGGGAAGGTCGGGGGCGATCCACCGGCCGTTCCACCGGGGGCCGATCGCGCCCCAGATGTCGCCGGTGCCCCCCAGCCCGTGCAGCAACAGGAGCACGTCATTGCCCGACCCGCCCTCGCGAACCCGCAGCACAGCGGCCCCTCCCCCTCGGTCTGAACTCTCACCGCATTATGCCTGTGGGCGTTGTATGCCGGCCGGCTCCGAGGTGCCACCCGGCCTCCCTGCTCCCGCGGCCAAGGCCGGAGAAGCGCGTGCGCCGACGTCCGTGGGCAGCGGCACCTACGCTGGAAGGCATGTCCGCGCTGCCGGGTCGCCGGCCGTCACTGCTGCTGGAGCTCGACCTCTCCCAGCCGCCGGCACGGCCCGATCCCGACGACCCGATCAGCCGTCTGCGCGCCCGCGGCCGTCCCCAGCTCGATGCCATCCTGCGTGCCCTGCACGAGGCGGGCCGGGACCCTCGGGTCCGTGGCCTCATCGCCAAGGTCGGCGGGGCGCTGCCGTGGCCCGTCATGCAGGAGCTGCGCCTGGGAGTTCGCGCGTTCGCGGAGACTGGCAAGCCGACGCTCGCCTGGGCCGAGGACTTCGGTGAGGGAAGGGGCAGCATGGCTGCCTACGTCCTTGCGACCGGGTTCGACGAGATCTGGCTGCAGCCGGGTGGCTCTCTCGGCCTGCTCGGCGTCGCGGTCGAGACGACCTTTGTCCGGGGTGCCCTCGACCACCTCGGCATCGAGCCACAGTTCGAGCAGCGCCACGAGTTCAAGAACGCCGTCGACGTCCTCATGCGCAGCGGCTTCACCGAGGCCCACCGGGCGTCTCTGGACCGCTTGGCCGAGTCGATCTTCGACGACGCCGTTGCCATGGTCTCCGCGGGGCGCGATATGTCGGCCGAGCGCGTGCGCAGCCTGGTCGACACCGGGCCGCGCATCGCCTCCGAGGCGCGGGAGGCCGGGCTGGTCGACACGCTCGGCTACCGCGACCAGGCCTACGCCGCGATGCGGGCTCGCCTCGGCTCGCAGGTCACCCTGCTCTTCGCCGACCGGTGGCGGGCCCCCCGCCAGCTGCGCCTGCCGGTTCGCCGCGGCGGGCACGTGGCCCTTATCGAGGTGCGCGGCGCCCTGGACTCCGGTCGGACGCGCCGCTCGCCCATGGGCCGGCTGGCCGGCAGCGACTCGGTCGCCGCTGCCTTGCGCGCCGCGAGCCGGGACAAGCATGCCCGTGCAGTCGTCCTGCACGTCGACTCGCCCGGGGGGTCTGCCGTCGCGTCCGAGACCGTCTGGCGCGAGGTATGCCGGGTGCGCGAGGCGGGCAAGCCGCTGGTCGTCTCGATGGGCAGCGCAGCAGCATCTGGCGGCTACTACATCGCCTGCCCTGCCGATGTCATCGTGGCGCTCCCCGCTACGCTCACCGGCTCCATCGGAGTCTTCGGCGGCAAGCTGGTCGTGCGTGAGCTGATCGAGCGGCTCGGCCTGACCACCGGCACCCTGGCGCACGGCTCGCGGGCGCTGATGCACTCCACGCGGCGTGGCTTCACTGCCGAGGAACGAGAGAAGCTGGGCGCCCTCCTGGACGCCGTCTACGGCGACTTCGTCGCCAAGGTGGCGCAGGGCCGCGGCCGCTCCCGCGAGGAGGTCGAGCTCATTGCCAGGGGCCGGGTCTGGACCGGCAGCGACGCGGTCGGCATCGGCCTGGTGGACCAGCTGGGCGGTCTTCACGACGCTGCGCGAATAGCGCGCTCCCGTTCCGGCCTGCCGGAGGATGCTCCGATGCGACGCGCGGTCCGCGTGCCGTTGCTGGCGCGCTTCGGACGCCCGCGGAACAGCGAGGACCCGAGGGCCGCGATCGGCATGGCCCTGCCCGGACTCGCGAAGACCATCGCTGCGCCGGGAGGATCGACCCCCACCACGTTGATGATGCCCTCGATCACGATCCGCTGACCAGGATCTGAGCCGACCAGCAGCTGGGCGGAATGAAGTGCGGCGGCGGCGAACGCGGCACTCTCGAAGGTCAGTCGAACCGCATCGCCGCGGCGCCGGTGGCCTCCAGGCCGAGGCCGCGCAGGCGGGCGGCGATGACGTCCTCCGACAGCTCCATCGACTCCGCCAGCTCGCCGACGCTCAGCCCGAGGTCGACGCCGTCGCGCAGCTCCTCGTCCTCCTGCTCCGACCAGGCGTGACCCTGGGTGACCGCAGTGCGGGCCGCGGCAGGCCCGGGCGGGGGACCTGCCACCGGGGAAGCGTCCACCACGCCCATCGAGGTGCCGTCGAGGGCACCCGTCACCCCGCGCAGCGCGGGCTCGGCGACGCTCACCGGCGGTGGCGCGGTCTCGTCGAGACGGGCGAGCGCCGCGAGCACCTTCGCCCGGTCCGTCGTGGGCCAGAACGGAGGCAGCGAGCGCTGGAGGAACCCGGCATACCGTGCGGTCATCATGCGAGAGTCGAGGAAGGCGACCACTCCGCGGTCGTCGCCGCGGCGGATGAGCCTTCCGGCCCCCTGTGCGAGGCGCAGGGCCGCATGCGTGGCCGACACGGCCATGAACCCGTTGCCGCCCATGCGCGCGATGGCCTGTGACCGCGCCGAGGCCAGGGGGTCGTCGGGCCGCGGGAACGGGATGCGGTCGATGATGACCAGCTGACACGAGGACCCCGGCACGTCGACCCCCTGCCACAGGGAGAGCGTGCCGAACAGGCAGGTATGGGGATCGCGCGCGAACTGCCGTACCAGTGTTGCGATCTGGTCCTCACCCTGGCAGAGGAAGGCGATGTCGCCCTCACGGTCGGAGAAGCGCTCTCGCATGGCGTCGGTCGCCTCGCGGGCGGCCCGCATCGAGGAGAACAGCCCGAGGGTCCGGCCGCCGGCCGCTCGGACGAGGGCCTCGATCTCGTCGAGCGCCTCGCGGCTCAAGCCGTCACGCCCGGGCGGCGGCAGGTGCTGGGCGACGTAGGCGATGGCCTGCGCCGGGTAGTCGAACGGGCTGCCCACGTCGACTCCCTGCCACACCGGGGCGCCCTCCCCGCGCAGGCCCAGGGTGCCGGCCACGGCGTCGAAGGTGCCGCCCAGCTCCAGCGTCGCGGAGGTCATGATGACCGTGCGGTCGGCGAACACCTTCTCGCGCACGAGCAACGCGACACTCATCGGCGCCACCCGCAGGACGCTGCCGCGCCTCGGGTCACGACTCAGCCAGACGACGTCGAGGTCGCGCTCCTCGAGGATGCGGGCGGCGTTCTCGAACACCTCGTCGATGGCTGCCCGAGCCACCTGACGTGCTCCGTCGTTCGCCTCGGGGGTCTCCGGCTTCAGCTCACCCTGAACCACGCGGGCGGTGTCGCGCACCCGCGACAGCGCGAGCGACAGGGAGTCGGGTATGCCGTTGAGCCGGCCTTCGGGGAGAGCGTCCAGGACACCCTGCAGGAAGACTCCGGCGTCATCGACCGCGTCGGTGGAGTCGGCGAGGCGGCTGGCCCGCTTGGCCGCTGCGGCGACCATGGCGGGGGTGACCTCATCGGTGATCGTGGACGTGACCCGGTCGACCAGCTCATGGCCCTCGTCGACCACAAGCACGTCGTGCTCCGGCAGCATCTGGCGGCCCTCGAAGGAGTCGATGGCCATGAAGGAGTGGTTGGTCACGATGATGTCGACATCCTTGGCGGCCTCCCGGGATCGCTCGACGAAGCAGTCGGCGATCATGGGGCACTTGCTGCCGAGGCACTCATGGGCACTGACCGACACCTGGCGCCAGGCCCGCTCGGAGACGCCTGGCACGAACTCGTCGCGGTCGCCGGACTCGGTTTCCTCCGCCCACTGCCGCAGGCGGACGACCTCCCTGCCCAACCGGGAGGCCTGCTGGTCGATGTCCCCCACGTCGAAGAGACCGTCTTCCTCGTCGGGAAAGCCGCCCCCCAGCTTGTGGGCGCACAGGTAGTTGCGGCGTCCCTTGACCAAGGCATAGGTGGGGCGACGCCCGACGACCGGCTCGAGGGCAGCAGCCAGCCGCGGCATGTCGCGGTCGACGATCTGCGCCTGCAGCGCGAGGGTGGCCGTGGCCACCACTGCCGGCGTGCCGGTGTCCATGGCGTGGCGGACTGCGGGGACGAGGTACGCCAGCGACTTCCCGGTGCCCGTGCCGGCCTGGACCAGGAGGTGCTCGCCCTTGTCGATGGCCTCCGCCACCGCATGCGCCATCCTCACCTGGCCTGGCCGCTCCACTCCCCCGATCCCCCCGACTGCGATGTGCAGCAGGTCGTCGAGGGAGGGCATTGCCTCAGGGTATGCCGTGTGGTCGCCTTCTCGCGGAACGGTCCTCAGCCCTTCTCGTGTGTCAGGACCGGCCGTGCGCGCGGAGCGGAGCGCCGTCGAGGCGGCGCGCCATGAGCACGCTGTCGCGGTCGTCGCCGGGCCGCACACGGATGCTGCCCGGGACCCGGCCCACCTCGGTGTAACCGCACCGCGCATAGAAGGCGCCGACGCCGGTGCCGCTGCGGTAGTCGAGCGTCACCAGCTCGGCGCCGTCGTCACGGGCCAACCGGTGCATGCCTGACATGAGGATGCGCCCAAGGTTGCGCCCGCGCAACGTGGGCTCGATCATGACGCGATAGGCCGAAAGGCC
Organism: Dermatophilaceae bacterium; assembly: GCA_035691065.1. Classification (GTDB taxonomy): domain Bacteria; phylum Actinomycetota; class Actinomycetes; order Actinomycetales; family Dermatophilaceae; genus DASSJT01. The sequence goes on along the minus strand of DASSJT010000246.1, from coordinate 13,156 downwards.
GTGGGACATTAGCGCATTGGGGCTTCGCAGCCACCATGCCAGGCCCAGGAGGGCGCCGTCGGGTGCCCGGAGCATCGCCGCGAAGGCCAGCCTCTCGGCCATCTGCCTCTCGTGGGACCACAGGGCATCAGCGACGCGGTCGCGTGGCGCTCCCGGAAGGAAGCCGACCGCCCCGCCGGCGTCGTTGACTCGGCACCAGAGGTCGAGGACCGCCTCCCTCAGGCCGTCGTCGAGCGTGTCGTAGCGTTCGACGGCCGGCGCCTCGAACACCGCGGAGGCGGGCTCACCGGGAAGGTCGTCGGCCAGGACCTTGCTCCCGGCGCGCACGAGGCCGGCGGACAGCGCGGTGCTCGCCGAGGCGGTGTTGTCCTCCTTCACCAGCGCCTGCGTGGGGATGGCCGGCAAGAACTCGGTGGCGAGCGCGACGGCCTCTCGGGCTGCCTCCCTCGCGAAGCCCCGCCCGTGCACCTCGGCGGCGAAGCGGTAGTAGAGGTTGAGGAAACCCTCGGACATCCGCAGTCCGGCCATGCCGACCGGCCCGCCCGTGGCCGTCTCGACCACCGTCCAGTAGCCGAACCCGTGCTCGTCCCAGTGGCGGTGGACGGTGTCGAGGAACGCCTCGTTGTCGGGGTGGCTGCGCATCGCGTGGGACGGGTGGAGGTACAGCCTGGGGTCCGCGTGGAGTGCGTAGAGGAAGGCATGATCGGAGTGCTGAGGGCGGCGGAGGGTCAGCCGTGAGGTCTGGGTCTCGAAGGACCCGGCGACCGGCAGGCGGGTGGGCGAGGTCACTCCGGCACCCTAGGGCCGCCCGCCGACACTGCCCCGCCGCCTGACCCGCTACGGCCTCACCCCTCGGGGCCTCCCCGCCCACCCGCGCCGGTGACTGCCCGGACTCGGCCGCCCAGGCTCGGCCGCCCGGACTCGGCCGCCCGGACTCGGCTGCCCGGACTCGGCTGCCCGGGCTCGGCCGCCCAGACTCGGCTGGCCAGACTCGGCTGCCCGGACTCGGCTGCCCAGGTGCGAGGATGGCGCCGATGAGTGCCGCCCAGCCCGAGATCACCGTCAGGCTGGTCGACCTGCTCCCGAGCGGCGGCACCGACCCCGACGAGCTCTACGCAGCGTTCACCGCGTGGACCGGCCGGCAGGGGCTCACCCTGTACCCGCACCAGGAGGAGTCGGTCATCGAGCTGCTGTCCGGCAGCAACGTGGTGCTCGAGACACCGACCGGATCGGGCAAGTCCCTCGTAGCGACGGCAGCCCACTTCGCCGCGCTGGCCGGCGAGCAGGTCAGCTTCTACACAGCGCCGATCAAGGCCCTGGTCAGCGAGAAGTTCTTCGCGCTGTGCGACATCTTCGGCGCCGACAACGTCGGAATGATGACCGGCGACGCCTCGGTCAACGCCGACGCCCCCGTCATCTGCTGCACCGCGGAGATCCTCGCCAACATCGCGTTGCGCGAGGGTGTCGACGCAGATGTCGGGGTCGTCATCATGGACGAGTTCCACTTCTACGCAGAGCCTGAACGAGGCTGGGCTTGGCAGGTGCCTCTCCTGGAGCTGCCGAAGGCACAGTTCCTCCTCATGTCGGCGACGCTGGGTGACGTCTCACGGATCACCGCCGACCTCTCCCGCCGCACCAGCCGGCATACCGCCACGGTGACTGGCACCCAGCGGCCGGTGCCGCTGAGCTACTCCTGGGCGCTCACCCCTGTCCACGAGACGATCGAAGAGCTGCTCACCACCCATCAGGCACCCGTCTACATCGTCCACTTCACCCAGGCTGCGGCCTTGGAGCAGGCGCAGTCACTGCTGTCCGTGCGGGCCGTCACCCGCGAGGACAAGGACGCCATCGCGGCCCGCATCGGCGGGTTCCGGTTCACCACCGGGTTCGGCAAGACACTCTCCAAGCTCGTCCGCAGCGGCATCGGCGTCCACCACGCGGGCATGCTGCCCCGCTACCGGCGACTCGTGGAACAGCTCGCCCAGGACGGGCTGCTGAAGGTGATCTGCGGCACCGACACGCTCGGCGTCGGCATCAACGTGCCGATCCGGACAGTGCTCTTCACGGGTCTCACCAAGTTCGACGGGTCGCGACAGCGCGTGCTCAAAGCGCGGGAGTTCCACCAGATCGCCGGACGTGCTGGCCGAGCGGGCTTCGACACCAGCGGCTCTGTCGTGGTGCAGGCGCCGGAGCACGTCATCGAGAACGAGCGGGCGCTCGCCAAGGCGGGCGACGACCCCAAGAAGCGCCGGAAGGTGCAGCGCAAGAAGCCACCGGAGGGCTTCGTCTCGTGGACCGAGCAGACCTTCGACAGGCTCGTGGCCGCCGACCCAGAGCCACTCGTCTCACGAATGCGGGTCGACCACGCGATGATCCTCAACATCGTGGCCCGGCCCGGGGATCCCGTCCGGGCCTTGAGCCACCTCCTGCGCGACAACCATGAAGACGCGCGCGGCCAGGCAAGGCTCGCCAGACGCGCGATCGCGCTCGGCCGGAGCCTGCTCGAGACCGGCGTCCTCCAGCGGCTGCCCCAGCCTGACGAGACCGGCCGCACCCTGGTGGTCAGGGAAGCCCTCCAGCACGACTTCGCCCTCAACCAGCCGCTCGCGCCGTTCGCTCTGGCGGCATTGGAGGTCCTCGACCCTGAGGCACCCACCCACGCCCTCGACCTCGTCTCGGTGATCGAGGCGATCCTCGAGGACCCACGACAGGTGCTCTACCAGCAGCAGTTCAAGGCCCGTGGCGAAGCTGTGGCCGAGATGAAGGCCGAGGGCATGGAGTACGAGGAGCGCATGGAGCTGCTCGAGGACGTCCTGTGGCCGCGCCCGCTCGCCGATCTCCTCGAGGCCGCATTCGAGATCTTCCGGCGCAGCCACCCATGGGTCTCCGAGTCGGCGCTCTCCCCGAAGTCCGTCGTCCGCGAGATGTACGAGCAGGCCATGACCTTCACCGAGTACGTCAGCTACTACCGGCTCGCGCGCTCCGAGGGTCTGCTGCTGCGCTACCTGACCGATGCCTACCGCACACTGCGCCAGACAGTGCCGACGAGCATGCGCACCGACGCCTTCGCGGACGTCCTGGAGTGGCTGGGTGAAACGGTGCGGCAGACCGACTCCTCGCTCATCGACGAGTGGGAGGCGCTCACCGACCCCGACGCGGTCGACCGGCTGACCGACCTGGCCGAACACGGCGGCAGCCGGCCAAACCTTCCGATCACCAGCAGGGAGAGGGCCTTCCGGGTCATGGTCCGCAACGCCATGTTCCGCCGCATCGCACTGGCCTCGCGCGACCAGGTCGAGGCGCTGGCTGCTCTCGAGGCGGAAACGGCGACGCTGACCGACCCGCCTCGTCACGTGCTGATGGACGAGGAAGCGTGGGACGACGCGCTCGAGGCCTACTTCGCGGAGCACGACGCCATCGGCACCGGTGCCGACGCCCGCGGTCCCCACCTCCTCCACGTGTCGCCCGAGCGCGCCCCCGCCCCGGGGCTGAACGAGCCGGAGCGACTGCACCGTCTCTGGCGGCTGCGCCAGACCGTGGACGACCCCCACGGCAACCACGACTGGGTGATCGAGGCGACCGCGGATCTCGACGCCTCGGACGAGGTCGGAGAGCCGATCATCCTGACCACGGCATTTCGGCGCCTCTAGCTGTCCTGACCCGGGCACCTCACCTCACCGGCGGGTTTCGGGCTGAGAACCGTCGGGTACCCGACCCCCTGACGTGCGCACCGCTTTACGAAGCCTTCCGCGCACGAATGTCTAGACGAGAGGAGAGGGGCATGTCTGACCCGTACTACGAGCCGGTCATTGTCAACGAGAATGGCGAGTCGATGCCGGATGTGGCGAAGCACGAGGCGCGGCACGTGGCCGATGACGCCAAGCAGGGGACCGCGCAGGTCGCCGAGACAGCCAAGCAGGAGGCGCGTGAGGTCGCGAGCGACGCGAAGCGCCAGGCCAAGGACGTCTACCGGCAGGTCCGCGGCGAGGTATCGGACCAGGCGTCGACCCAGCAGCAGCGGGCCGCATCCGGCCTGCACAGCATTGCCGGAGAGCTCGACCAGATGGCGAGCGGCTCGCAGGCAAACGGCGTGGCGGCCGATCTCGCCCAGCAGGCAGCCCAGAGGGCGCGTGCCTTCGCCACGTGGCTTGAGGCTCGCGAGCCGGGTGATCTGGCGGAGGAGCTCCGGTCCTTCGCCCGGCGCCGGCCGGGAGCCTTCATCGCCGGTGCGGCCGCAGTGGGTCTGCTGGCTGGACGCATGACCAGGGGACTGACCGACGCCCCCGACGAGAGCCCCAGCGAGCGGGCCAACCGGCTTGCCGAGCGACGCGACGCCACCGGCGCGGAGGCATCCGGTCTCGGCCAGTACCACGACGTGGCGACCCCGTCCGCGGATGTTCCCACCGCATCACTGGCGATGGACGAGGAAGGGACGACCTACACCACCGGCTCGCGCTTGGACGAGGGACCTTTGGGCGACACGCGGCTCAGCGGCCCTTTGGGCGACGACACCGTGGAGAGCGACACCAGCTGGAGCCGATCGGCCCCCGGGTCGGAGTCGGCTTTCCAGGAGACCGAGCTCGGCTCCGAGGCGAGCTACGACACGCCCTCCACGCTGGGCGCCCCGCGGTCCCCAGGTGAAGCGCGATGACGACGGAACCCCAGCAGCGAGACCTGTCGTCCAGCGACACGGTGTCTGTCGGCGCCCTCTTGTCGGACGTGGCCAGCGACCTCTCGCTGCTGATGCGCCAGGAGATCGAGCTGGCGAAGGCCGAACTCCGGGAGTCGGCCACACAGGCCGGTCAGGCTGCCGGCATGTTCAGCGGCGCCGCCATGGCAGGCCACCTGGCCCTCCTCTTCCTGTCCGTTGCCGCATGGTGGGGCCTCGGACAGGCGATGGACAACCTCGGCTGGTCGGCCGTCGTGGTCGCAGTGGTGTGGGCAGTGATCGCGGCAGTCCTCACCAACACCGCCCGTCGACGGATGAAGAACGTCACCGGCCTGCCACGAACGGTCGACACAGCCAAGCGAGTTCCCCCGGCTCTGAAAGGAGACGAATCATGAGCTTTGACGAGACCCCGACCTATCGCGAGACCATCTCGAGCAACGACCCCGACCAGATTCGCGAGGAGATCGAGCGCACTCGCGGAGAGCTGAGCCGCAACGTAAGTGCGCTGGGAGAGGCGGTGCGCCCCAGCAACGTGGCACGCCGACAGGCCAGCCGAGTCGCCGGTGCTGCCGGCGACCTCAAGGACCGCGTCATGGGATCCGCCGAGGACCTCCGTGACTCCGCCAAGGACAGCGCGTCCAGCGTGACCGACACGGCGAGCCAGATGGGCACCGCCGTGACCGAGGCAGCAACGCGCAGGACTCGCGGCAACCCGCTCGCCGTCGGCCTCATCGCCCTCGGCGCCGGATGGCTCGTTGGCTCCATGCTGCCGGCGACGCAGCCTGAACAGCGGCTGGCCGAGAAGGCGAAGGATCAGGCCCAGCCGTTGGTCGGGCAGGGCCAGCAGGCCGCGAAGGAGTCCGCAGAGAACCTCAAGGAGCCCGTCATGCAGGCGGCCCAGGAGGTCAAGTCCAGCGCTCAGGATGCTGCCGCCAGTGTCAAGGACGAGACACTGCAGGCGGGTCACGATGTGCGGTCGTCCGCGGCCGACGCGCGCGACAACATACGCGAGCAGGGGTACGAGCGCGGGTAAGCGCTCGCCTCGGCCCCTCCGGGGCCGCAACGCGAGGAGGTATGCCGGCCGGTCCGGCCGGCATACCTGCTGGTCCGCTGGGGACGCGGCAACATCCGCGTCTCCAGCGGACTTCCCGGTTGGGCGCGACGGCCCGGCATACGGCTCGCCCTTCACACCCCGTTGGCAGTGCGTGTGGGGAAGCCGCATGACCTAGGTCCATAGTCACCGGGGTGGCACGTCGCGACGATGCCCTTGTGAGCGACATTCACCAGAATGACCTGGAGATCGCGCGATCCGCGAAGCTCCTGCCGATCGAGGACATCGCCAAGCTGATGGACCTCCCTCCCGACGCCGTCGAGGCCTACGGCCGCGGCGTCGCCAAAATCGACCTTTCCGCGCTCGACGAGGTGGCCCGGCGACCCTGGGCGCGCTACGTCGTCGTGACCGCCATGACCCCAACACCGCTCGGGGAGGGCAAGACCACCACGGTCGTCGGCCTGGCGCAGGCACTGCAGCGCCTTGGCCACCGGACCGTGGTCACGCTCCGGCAGCCGTCGATGGGCCCGACGTTCGGCATCAAGGGCGGTGCAGCGGGGGGCGGCTACAGCCAGGTGCTGCCGATGGAGCGCCTCAACCTGCACCTGACTGGCGACTTCCACGCCGTGACGGCCGCGCACAACCTGCTCGCCGCCATGGTCGACAACCACCTGCACCACGGCAACGAGCTCCGCCTCGACCCCCGCAGCATCACCTGGCGGCGCTGCCTGGACGTCAACGACCGGGCGCTGCGCAACATCGTGGTCGGGCTCGGAGCAAGGGTGGACGGGATCCCCCGGCAGACCGGCTTCGACATCACGGCCGCCAGTGAGGTCATGGTCCTGCTTTCCCTGGCGACGTCGTTCGCGGACCTGCGGGCCCGGCTCGGGCGCATCGTGGTCGGCTACTCCGTCGAGGGCGCTCCGGTCACAGCCGAGGACCTGAAGGCCGCGGGGGCGATGGCCGCCATCCTGGCTGACGCCGTCAAGCCGAACCTCCTGCAGACCCTGGAGGGTGGGCCGGCCCTGGTCCACTGCGGCCCCTTCGGCAACATCGCCACGGGCAGCTCGTCGGTCATCGGCGACCTGTTCGCCGTCGGCTCCGCGGACGTGGTCGTCACCGAGGCCGGCTTCGGCGCCGACATGGGAGCCGAGCGGTTCTTCGACGTGAAGTGCCGCGTGAGCGGTCTGGTGCCCGACGCCGCGGTGGTCGTCGCGACGGTGCGCGCACTGAAGGCGCACTCCGGCCGCTACGACATCAAGCCCGGGCGGCCCCTCCCCATGGAGCTGTTCGAAGAGCGCCCGGAGGACGTCGAGGCCGGGCTGGCGAACCTGCGCCACCAGGTCGGGGTCGTGCGCCGGTTCGGGGTCACCCCGGTCATCGCCGTCAACGCGTTCCCGCAGGACCACGACTCCGAGCACGATGCGGTCCGCCGGCTGGCGGCCGAGCTGGGCGTGCGCTGCGAGGTCACCCGTCACGTGGCGCAGGGCGGGGCTGGCGCCGACGCCCTGGCCCACGCCGTGCTGGAGGCGATCCAGGAACCATCGGACTTCCGGTTCCTCTACGACCTCGACCAGCCGCTTCGGGACAAGATCGAGGTCATCGCGCGCGAGATCTACGGCGCGGACGGGATCGACGTGGCGCCGGCGGCGGCGAAGGCGCTTGCCGAGTACGAGCGTCTCGGCTACGGGTCACTCCCGGTCGTGATCGCCAAGACGCACCTGTCGATCTCCTCGGATACCGCGCTGCTCGGTGCGCCGAGGGGCTGGCGGCTGCCCGTGCGTGAGGTGCGGGCCGCAGTGGGAGCGGGCTACGTCTACGCCATCTGCGGCGACATGCGCACGATGCCCGGGTTGTCGAAGCACCCGAACGCCGAGCGGATCGACGTGGATGACGAGGGCGAGATCGTGGGCCTCAGCTGAGCCCAGGCGAACCAAAGCGAGGGGGTATGCCGTCCGGACCGGACGGCATACCCCTCGCCTTGGCCTGTGGAGACTCAGGCGGCGAACGCGCTGAGCTCTCCCGCGAGGTCGGGGTGAACCCGGGCCTTGACCCGGGTGCCCTCGCTCGTGTGCTCGCTGGACAGGATCTCGCCCTCGTCGTGGAGCCGGCTGACGAGGTCGCCGCGGCTGTAGGGCACGAGCACGTCGATGTCGATCGTCGGCCGGGGCAGCTCGGCTGCGATGAGGGCGCGGAGCTCGTCGATGCCCTGGCCCGTGCGGGCCGACACGGTGATCGAGTGCTTCTGGTGGCGTAGAAGGCGGTCGAGCACCTCGGGGTCAGCCACGTCGGCCTTGTTGACGACGATGACTTCCTTGACGTCGGTGGCCCCCACATCCGCAAGGACCGCACGGACTGCGCTGATCTGGCCCTCGGGATCGGGATGGGAGCCATCGACGACGTGCAGCAGCAGGTCGGAGTCGGCGACCTCCTCGAGGGTCGACCGGAACGCCTCGACGAGCTGGTGCGGCAGCTGGCGGACGAAGCCGACCGTGTCGGCAAGGGTGTATTCGCGGCCGTCATCCGTCTCGGCGCGGCGCACCGTCGGGTCGAGGGTGGCGAACAGCTGGTTCTGCACCAGGACCCCGGCACCCGTGAGCCGGTTGAGCAACGAGGACTTGCCGGCGTTGGTGTATCCGGCGATCGCCACGCTCGGGACGCCGTTGTGCCGGCGCCCCGACCGCTTGGTGTCGCGGTGGGTCTTCATGGACTTGAGGTCGCGGCGCAGCCGCGAGATGCGGCTGTTGATGCGACGGCGGTCGAGCTCGATCTTGGTCTCGCCGGGGCCACGCGAGCCGATGCCCTCACCGCCGGCCACCCGGCCACCGGCCTGCCGGGACATGGACTCGCCCCAACCACGGAGGCGCGGGAGGAGGTACTGGAGCTGGGCGAGCTCGACCTGCGCCTTGCCCTCGCGGCTCTTGGCGTGCTGGGCGAAGATGTCGAGGATCAGCGCGGTGCGGTCGATGACCTTGACCTTGACGACGTCCTCGAGCCCACGGCGCTGGCTCGGGGCGAGCTCGCTGTCGCAGATGACGGTGTCGGCGCCCTCGGCGATGACGATGTCGCGCAGCTCCTGGGCCTTGCCGGAGCCGAGCCATGTGCCGGCGTCGGGACGGTGGCGGCGCTGGACTAGTCCGGCCAGGACCGTGGAGCCGGCGGTCTCGGCCAGGGAGGCGAGCTCGCGCAGGGAGTTTTCGGCATCTTGGGCCGTGCCGTCGATCCAGAGCCCGGCGAGGACCACGCGCTCCAGGCGGAGCTGGCGGTACTCGACCTCGGTGATGTCCTCGAGCTCGGTCGAGAGGCCGGCCACGCGGCGTAGCGCTGCACGCTCCTCACGGTCGAGCTGCTCGCCGTCGACGCCCAGATCTGTGTCGTCGAACAGGACGGCCTCGTCTTCGGCGAGCGCCTCGGCGCTGTGGTGGAACAGGTCAGTGTGTTGCGTCATATCTCCTCAAGGGTCTCATCCCTCGAACGGTCGCGGCGACACGTTTATGCCCACGCACGGGGGCTCCGCCCCCGTGGACCCCCCGAAAAGCTCCCCGCCACCAGGAATCCGCCGAATCCGTCCACGCACGGGGCTCCGCGCCCGTGCGTGCCCGGAATCGGATGGACACGAGTCTTGCAGTGCAGGCACGGTTGGTGTGGTGTCGCAGTTCCCTCGCAGCAGGGCGGAGCGGAGGCAGGGGACCATGGAGTGGTGGGAGAGCTTCTTCGACGACGAGTACGTGCAGGCGTGGACCGCTGCGGGAAGCTTCGCCGATACCGACCAGCTCATCGACGACGTCGACGCCCTGCTGGACGTGCCGTCAGGCGCGGAGATCCTCGACATCGCCTGCGGTTTCGGCCGGGTTGCGGGACCGCTGGCTCGGCGCGGATACCAGGTCACCGGCATTGACATCTCCCCCGAGCAGCTGCGCTTGGCCGAGCAGCGCAACCCCGGTCCCACCTACCTGCAGGCCGACATGCGCCGACCGCCCCCGGGGCCGTTTGACGCAGTGGTGAACCTCTTCTCCAGCTTCGGCTACTTCGACGAAGCCTGCGAGGACGCCGCTGCGCTGAACGCCTGGGCGCGAAGCCTGCGCCCGGGCGGTGTCCTCGTCATGGAGCTCATGCACCGTGATCGCGTTGCATACCTCTACGGACAGCCGATCGAGCACCCGGGCGGGCCATCCGAGACCGGCCATACCGACTGGGTGACCGGGATCCGCACCTCGACGCTGACGTACGGGTCGATCGTCAAGACGTTCCGGGTTCGCCTCTACACCGTCACCGCGCTGGTCGACCTGCTCCGCCAAGCCGGCTTCGAGACGGTAGAGGCCTTCGGCAGCCTGCGGGGCGGGGAGGTCTCGCCCGAGTCGCGCCTGGCGATCCGCGCCGTGAGGTGACCCGGGCCCCCCGCTACTCTGCGCAAAACTGGACCTGGCATGTGCCAGCACCAGCCGCAGCTGTCTCCACCCACTGGGCTCCCCGACCAGCTCCCGGACCTGCTCCCCGACCCGCTGACGGTCGGCTCCGACAGGATGTCGACATGTTGTTCCGGCAGACTGCACCCGGATCTGCCCAGCTCTGGGAGGGCACGGGCTCGGCGCCTCGGTCCATCTCCCTCGACTTCAGCTTCATCTCCGCCCTGCGGTGGTGTGCGGAGCATCGCGCGCTCCTCGCCACGGCAGTGCCCCGCGGGGGTCGCGTGCCTGAGGTGAGAAGTGGGGAGCGCGGCGACCTGCGGTTGTTCCGCCTTGCCGAGAGCGCCTCAGGGTTTGAGCAAGTGAGCCGGGGCTATGCGCACGATCCCGTCTGTCTCCGGGGAGGCCGGTTCGCCGTCCACCGCGGGTCGGCGGTCTGTGTGCTCTCCCCGAAAGGCGTGGTCGAGCGGGACGTGCACCGGATGCGGTTCAGCTGGGGACCGCCCTCGGTGGCCGCGTCGCCGGACGGCTCCCACCTCGCCTTCGTCCGTTGGCGGGGCGACGACAGACTGCTGTGCACCACCTCTGCCGACGCTGGCGAGGCAGTCGTCCACCCTGGCCTGGTCACCTCATTCGCGTGGCGGGGCCCGCGCATGCTGCTCGCCACCACAGCCAGAGGGCTGCGGATGCTCGACGTGGACTCGGGCGCCCTCACGAGCTTCCGACCGCGGTGGCGCGCCGAGGTCGCCGCCGCCCCGGAGGTCTCGGAGGAGACCGCCGCGCTGCTCCGGCTCCCTCCGCCCCAGGTGGCGGTGACCCAGGGGTCGGTCCTCGCAGCGGGCGACGTGGTGTGGTTCCTGGCGGACGTCTACCCCTGGGACGGGCGTCCGGGCCTCCACGGCGTGGTCCGGCTCGGACCCGACGGCGGCGCCACGACGGCGATGGAGGTTCCGAAGGGGTCGCGGGTGGAGTCGTGCAGCGTGCTGCCAGACGGGACTCTCATCGCGCACGTGGCCGACTTCGAGGACCTCACCATCGTCCGCCGACGCGTCGTGGCCTGCGGTCCCAGCCAGGCTGCGGTCAACGAAGGGTGGCGGCCGCTCCCGGACTGCCACGTGCCCGAGTTCGGCTTCCACGTTCTGCCGGAGTGAGCACCGGGGGTCAGGACCCCTGGTCTGTCGCGGGCTCCCCATGCCTGCCAGCCCCACCGGCGAATCGCCCAGCGCCCGACAGGGCTCCCCCGGCAAGGTGCGGCTCACCGTGGGCCCACTCCAGCGCCAGCGCAGCCTCGAGTGGCAGCCCGGCTTGGTCGAGCAGCGAGGCCCGGTCGCTGCGTAGACACTCCTGCGGCAAGGCGGCGAGCTCTCGCGCCATGGACTGCGCCTCCGCCAGGGCCTGGCCAGGCGCGCTGACCCGCGTGGCCAACCCCATTGCCACGGCCTCGGCGGCGGACACTGGTCGGCCGCTCAGGACCAGGTCGAGCGCGCGGCCCTCACCGATCAGCCTGGGCAGTCGCACGGTTCCCCCGTCGATCAGCGGGACCCCCCAGCGCCGGCAGAACACACCGAAGACCGCCGCAGGGTCGACGATGCGCAGGTCACACCAGAGCGCCAGCTCGAGTCCGCCGGCCACGGCATACCCCTCGACTGCCGCGACCACGGGCTTGGTGAGACGCATTCGCGTGGGTCCCATGGCCGGCAGCCCGTCCCCGGGTGGGTGGGCCTCCATCGCGCCGGCCGCGACCGCCTTGAGGTCGGCTCCCGCGCAGAAGTTGCCGCCAGCGCCCCAGAGCACCGCCACGGCAGCGGTGGGCGCCTCGTCGAAGCGCCGGAAGGTCTCGGCAAGGGCCTGCGCGTGGTCGGAGTCGACCGCGTTGCGGGATTCGGGACGGTCCAGCACGACGGTCCAGACCGGACCGTCCACACAGATGTCGACGCTCACTCGGGCGCACCTTCCCTCGACGACATGGGCCGATGCGAGCAGTGTCCCCGATGGGCCGACCCAGCGGACCCGAACCCGCCAGTACCGTAGCGCGGGTGCCAGACCCTGCGAACGACCACTACTTCACGGCCCGGCCGGCCAGTGCGGCCGAGACGCGTGAGCTGCGCGTCACCCTGGCCGGGCACGCCGTCACGGTCCGGGTCTCCAGCGGCGTCTTCTCCCCCGGCGCCCTCGACAAGGGAACCGCCGTTCTCCTGGATGAGGTCCCCGGCCCCGCTCGGCACGGCGACCTGCTCGACCTCGGCTGCGGGTGGGGACCGATCGCGCTCACCCTCGGGCTGCTGTCGCCGGAGGCGACGGTCTGGGCGGTCGACGTCAACGAGCGGGCCCTCGACCTCGCCCGGACCAACGCCGCCGCGCTAGGGCTGCGCGACTTCCGGGCGAGCCAGCCGGACGGCATACCCGCTGGTCAGCGCTTCGACTGCATCTGGTCCAACCCGCCCATCCGGATCGGCAAGCAGGCCCTCCATGACCTGCTCATGGACTGGCTGCCCCGGCTGAAGCCGGGCGGCGTCGCCTACCTGGTGGTCCAGAAGAACCTCGGCTCGGACTCGCTGCAGCGCTGGCTCGGCGAACACCTGCCCAGGGAGTCGTATGCCGTGGGCCGGCGTGCGTCGTCGAAGGGGTTCCGGGTGCTGTCGGTCGCTCGAACCCGGGACTGACCCGGCCCAGCGCGGACCGCCGCCACCACCAGGGACTGACTGCCCGACCCGCCGACGTGTGCGGCCCCGCAGGGCGGCGCCGTCGGCGGGTCGGGCAATCGGTGGAGAAGGGGTGTGTTGGTTGGGGGGGCGACCTCAGTGCGGGTCGACCACCATGGCTGACCCGCCACCGCGCCGCTGGGGCTCGGCATTGGCCTCGTAGTCGTCGGGCCCGTAGACGCGGATGGCCGTGGCGGCGCCGATCTCCGAGACCGACACCAGGTGGTGGCCCATCGCGATGAGCATGGCCGCATCGGGTGACGAGTAGAGATCCGGCTCGGCCTGTTCGAGGCCGTTCCGCGAGGAGAGCCGCGGCGCAGCGATCGCG
>DASSJT010000245.1:0-5808 GCA_035691065.1 Dermatophilaceae bacterium | reverse complement strand
CTCGTGAGCCAGCTGGTCGACGAGGACGGCCTCGACGACGCCGTCGACACCCTCGCCCGCCGTCTCGCCGACGGGCCGACGCTGGCGTTCGCGCAGACGAAGTCGCTGATCACCCGCGAGCTGGACATGCCGATCGGGTCGGCGATGGAGCTGGACGCGATGACCCAGGCGCTACTGATGACCACGCACGACCATGCCGAGTTCCACGCCGCCTTCAACGAGAAGCGGCCCCCGGAATGGACGGGGAGATGAGCCGGGTCGCGCTGGTCACCGGCGCCGGCAAGGGCATCGGCGCCGCCTGTGCCCGGGCGCTCTCCGACGCCGGACACCGGGTTGCCCTGCTGGCGCGGTCGCAGGACGACCTGGACGCACTGGCCCAGCGGCTGCCCGGCGAGACGCTCGTCGTACCCACCGACGTCACGGACCCGGCCGCGCTCGAGGCCGCCTTCGCGCAGGTCGAGGACACCTGGGGACCGGTCGAGATCCTCGTCGTCAACGCCGGCGCCGGGGCCAGCTCTCCGCTGGTGGACACCTCCGACGAGGAGTGGCAGCGGATGCTCGACCTCAACCTGACCGCGCCCTTCCGGACCATCCGGCGAGCCCTGCCGGGGATGACCGGGGCGGGCTGGGGCCGGGTCGTGGTGGTCGCCTCCATCGCCGGCAAGCACGGCGCCGCCCGGATCGCGGCGTACTCAGCAAGCAAGCACGGCGTGATCGGCCTGGTCCGCTCCGGCGCGATGGAGGTCGCGCGCACCGGGGTCACCATCAACGCGGTCTGCCCCGGCTACGTCGACACCCCGATGACCGAGGGCTCGGTCGCCGCGATCGCCGGACGCACCGGGAGGTCGGAGGACGAGGCACGCACCATCCTCGAGCGCCAGCAGCCGATCGGCCGGCTGGTGACACCGGAGGAGTGCGCGTCGGTGGTGATGCTCTGCGTCGACAACGGCGCGATCAACGGGCAGGGACTGAATGTCGATGGAGGAGCGGTGCAGTCATGAAGCGCGTCAACCCCGCAAGCCTGGCCAAGCCGTCCGGCTTCTCCCATGCGACGGTCGTCACCGGCACCACCGTCTTCCTCGCCGGCCAGACCGGCACGGACCTCGAGGGCCACATTGTCGACGGCGGTGTGGTCGCACAGTTCGAGCAGGCGCTGACGAACCTGCTGACCGCGCTCGCGGCCTCGGGCGGCCAAGCGCGCGACCTGGCCTCGATGACGGTCTACATCGTCGACATGGACGACTACCGGGCCCGGGCGCGGGAGATCGGCGAGGTGTGGAGGCGCCTGGTCGGCACCGACTACCCGGCGATGGCGGGCATCGGGGTCAGCCGGCTGTGGGATGCCGACGCGCTGGTCGAGGTGCAGGGGGTCGCGGTGTTGCCGGAGTACCGGACGTAGGTGGGGGGTGGGAGGGAATTCCCAAGGTATCGAGGAGTTTGTCGGACTGATCAGACCAGGTTGCCGGCCCGCGGTCGCACCTCCCAGTGAGAGTCGCACCTCCCAATGAGAACTGGCGCTTCCTGGGGTGCGCACACCACGGGAAGCGTCAGAAAACCTCGATCCCTTGGGAATTCGACGGCTCCCAGCCCTCACTAACGCCGCCCACGTCCGCCGGTCGCGCCCAGGAAGGGCTGGCACGTCCGCGGGTGGCTCAACCAGGTCAGCCGGTGACGCGCGGTGGCCATGACGGTGCCCCCAGCTCGCGGGATACAGCTCGCGCCGTCTCGCGCACCAGGTCGCTGGCTTCGTGACCTTCGAGGTCGCTGCCGGAAGGAACCACCACACCGATGGCCCCCACTGCCTCGCCGTACGAGTCGAAGACCGGGCTGGCCAGGGAGCTCTCCCCGATCACGGCCTCGTCGAGCTCCCGGGCGACCCCGGTGGAGCGGACCGCATCCAGCTGGTCGCGGAGCTGGTCCGGCGAGGTGATCGTCTCCCCGGTCATGCTGCGGAGCTCGTCGGAGGTGAGGACTCGCTTCTCGTCCTCGGGGAGGAAGGCCAGCATCGCCTTGCCGAGGGCGCTGGCATGCGCGGGGATCACGATCCCCACCTCCGGCATCTGACGGCTCCCGTCCGGGCGCGGCTCGTGATGGATGATCACGACGTCGTCGATCAGCAGCACCCCGGTGCGCACGGCCAGACCGGTACGACGGGCGAGGTCCTCGGCCCACGGGACGGCTCTCGACCGGAGCTCGAGGGTGTCGAGGTAGACGTTGCCGAGCCGGAGCACGGCCGGCCCGAGCTGGTAGCGGCTGGACCCGCGTTCCTGCACCACCATGCCGTGCTCGACGAGGCTGCGGACGATGCCGTGCGTGGTGGACGGAGCCAGCTCCAGGCGTGCAGCGAGCTCGGAGAGGCTCATCCGGCGGGTGCCCTGGAGCGCGGTGAGGACCCGGATGGCGCGATCGACCGACTGGATCACGGGTCGCCCTTCTGTGTGACCGATTTCACGAAAACTCTTGCGCAGTAGTGAACCACGAGTGTAGCGTCCCCAATGTATTCGACAATACCGAATGACATTCGGAATCCCGGGACCGACAGACGAAGGAGCAACGGCATGCTTGACGAGACGAATCTGTTCCAGCGGCTCGGCGCTGAGGCCATCGGGACGGCCTTCCTGGTCTTCATCGGCGTGGGGTCGGTTCCCGCCACCCTGATCGTCAACGGCAAGGCGCCGTTCACGATGGCCGACCTCGGGATGATCTCCCTGGCGTTCGGCACCATCGTGGTCGCCACCGTCTACGCGCTCGGGCACATCGGCGGCAACCACATCAACCCGGCCGTCACCCTCGGGCTGGCGGTGTCCGGCAAGTTCCCGTGGTCCCAGGTCCCGGCGTACATCGGGGCCCAGGTGGTCGGCGCCATCGTCGGCGCGACCGCGATCATCGGGGTTCTCGGGATGAAGGCCAGCGACGTCGGCCTGGGCGTCGCGTCGTACACCGGCATCAGTGCCACGCAGGCGTTCACAGCGGAGTTCGTGGGCACGTTCATTCTGGTGTTCACCATCTTCGGCGTCATCCACCGCAAGGCCGCGGCCGGTTTCGCGGGGGTTGCCATCGGTCTCGTGGTCTTCGCGGCGATCATCCCGGTCGCGCCCGCCACCGGCGCATCGATCAACCCGGCACGTACCGCGGGCCCGATGCTGGTCCAGCAGATCGCCGGTGGCGACGTGAAGTGGGAACAGCTCCCGGTCTACCTGGCTGCCGAGCTCCTCGCCGGCGTCCTCGCTGCCCTGCTGTACGGCGTGCTGACCCGGACGCCCGCCGACCGCGAGACGGCCGGTGAGGGCGTGGACCTCGGTGATCCCGTCCTCGAGCCGACCGACGCCGACAACCGCGTCTGACCCATCCCGCCCCACACTGGATCCGGAAAGGGATTCTCATGAAGAAGCTGATCAACGACCCGAACGACGTGGTGACCGAGGCACTGCATGGCATCGAGGCGGCACACCCCGAACTCAACGTCGACCACCAGCACAAGGTCATCTACCGCGGTGACGCGCCCAAGCGGGGCAAGGTGGGCATCGTCTCCGGCGGCGGCTCCGGCCACGAACCGCTGCACGGGGGGTTCGTCGGACTGGGCATGCTCGACGCCGCCTGCGCCGGTGAGATGTTCACCTCGCCGGTGCCCGAGCAGATGCTCGCGGCCACCAAGCTGGTGGACGGTGGAGCCGGCGTGCTGCACGTGGTGAAGAACTACACCGGCGACGTCATGAACTTCGAGATGGCAGCCGAGCTCGCCGCAGCCGAGACCGGTGCGCGGGTGGTGTCCGTGGTCACCGACGACGACGTCGCCGTACAGGACAGCACCTGGACCGCGGGCCGACGCGGGGTCGGCGTCACCGTGTTGCTGGAGAAGATCGCCGGCGCGGCGGCGGAACAGGGCCGTGACCTCGACCAGGTCGCCGAGGTCGCCCGCACCGTCAACGCGAACGGCCGCAGCATGGGCCTGGCACTCACATCCTGCACCGTGCCCGCCGCCGGCAAACCGACGTTCGAGCTCGGCGAGGACGAGATGGAGCTCGGCGTCGGCATCCACGGCGAGCCCGGTCGGGAACGGCGGCCCCTCGCTCCGGTGAGTGAGATCGCCTCCCTGCTCGTGGAGCCGATCCTCGCGGACCTCCCGTTCAGCCAGGGCGACCCCGTGATCGCGTTCGTCAACGGACTCGGCGGCACCCCACTGATCGAGCTCTACGTGCTCTTCAACGAGGTCAGCAAGATCCTCACCGGGCACGGCGTCCAGATCGCTCGCTCCCTGGTCGGCCCCTACATCACCTCGCTCGACATGGCCGGTGCGTCGGTCACGCTGCTCAAGGTCGATGACGAGCTGTTGTCGCTCTGGGACGCTCCTGTGAACACCGCAGCACTGAGATGGGGCATCTGACGATGGACGAGAACGTGACCACGGCGGTCCTCGAGGACTGGGTGCGCAGCTTTGCCCAGCTGGTCGCGGACAACCGCGACCACCTCACCGAGCTCGATGCCGCGATCGGCGACGCCGACCACGGGTCGAACATGGACCGGGGTATGAAGGCCGCCGTGGCCGCGCTCGACGAGAGCCGGCCGGCCACGCCCGGCGCGCTCTTCTCCAAGGTCGGGATGACCCTGGTCTCGACGGTGGGCGGTGCCAGCGGGCCCCTCTTCGGCACGCTCTTCATCCGGATGGCCGGGTCTCTGGGCGATGCCGAGACCCCCTCGGCGACCGAAGTCGCCGCCGCCCTGCGGGCTGGGCTCGGTGGGGTCGTCGACCGCGGCAAGGCCGCCCCCGGCGACAAGACGATGTACGACGCGCTGGCCCCTGCGGTCGACGCACTCGACGCGGCGCTCGGCGATGGCGAGCCCCTGTCCACAGCCCTCAAGCACGCCCGGGACGCCGCCGCGGCGGGGCGCGACGCGACGACCCCGATGCTGGCGCGCAAGGGCCGGGCCAGCTACCTCGGAGAGCGCAGCGTGGGCCATCAGGACCCGGGCGCGACGACCGTGGCGCTGCTCCTCGAGGCCGCCACCGTGGCCTCCGCGTAGGCCAACCCGGGGCCGGAAGGACAATGAGATGACGACCGAGCGGAGCGCAGCGGACATGCCAGAAGGCCCATCGGGAGCCTCGCCGGACTCCGACGCCGACCACAACGTCGGCCTGGTCGTCGTCTCTCACAGCCGCAGCCTGGCCCGCGCGGCCCTGGCGCTGGCGAACGAGATGGTGCACGGCCGAGCCGTGCGGATCGAGGTGGCTGCGGGCCTGGACGAGCACACGTTCGGCACCGACGCCGTCAGCATCATGGAGGCGATCGAGCGCGCCGACGGGCCGGCCGGAGTCGTGGTGCTCATGGACCTCGGCAGTGCGCTGCTCAGCGCCGAGCTCGCGCTCGACCTGCTCCAGGATCCGGCGGTACGCGACCGGGTCACGCTGTCGCCGGCGCCGGTCGTCGAGGGCCTGATCGTGGCCGCGGTGGCGGCCGCGGGCGGAGGGAGCCGTTCCGAGGTTGCGGCCGAGGCGCGCGACGCCCTCATGGGCAAGGCCGCCCACCTGTCGACATCGAGCGAGGGCGAAAACGCTCTCCCCGCCCAGGCCGCCGTACAGGAGGCGGCCGGCGTCTTCGTCGTCGACAACCCCCACGGGCTGCACGCCCGTCCGGGCGCCCGACTCGTCAGTGAGGTTCGCGCACTCGACGCGACGGTCTCGCTGCGCAACCTCACCACCGGCGTCGGACCGGTCCCGGCCGGAAGCCTGAGCCGCGTCGCGATGCTGGCAGCCCTGCAGGGTCACCAGGTGGAGGTGCGTGCCTCGGGTTCGCAGGCCCAGGAGGCGGT
>DASSJT010000244.1:0-15617 GCA_035691065.1 Dermatophilaceae bacterium | reverse complement strand
CCTACTACCTCATCCTTCCGAGCGAGGCGTCGTCGAACCTCGCCAAGTTCGACGCCATGCGCTACGGGCTGCGGGTGTTGCCCGAGGGCGTGGAGAGCCCGACGGCCGAGCAGGTCATGGCGGCGACGCGCGATGCCGGCTTCGGCGCTGAGGTGAAGCGCCGCATCATTCTGGGCACCTACGCGCTGTCGGCCGGCTACTACGACGCCTACTACGGCCAGGCCCAGAAGGTGCGAGCTCTCATCGCGCGCGACTTCGAGAGGGCCTTCGAGAAGGCCGACATCCTGGTGAGCCCGACAGCGCCGACAACCGCCTTCAAGCTGGGTGAGAAGCTCGACAACCCGCTGGCGATGTACCTCAACGACATCGCCACCATCCCGGCCAACCTCGCCGGCACACCGGGACTGTCCCTGCCGAGCGGTCTGGCCGAGGAGGACGGGCTGCCGACCGGCATCCAGCTGCTGGCCCCGGCGCAGCGCGACGAGCGGCTCTACAACGCCGGCGCCGCCCTCGAGCGACTGCTGCACGAGAAGTGGGGCGGCCCGCTGCTGGCCAAGGCCCCCGAGCTGACCGCGAAGGGAGCCTGACCATGACGGCGATGGCCACGGAAGCGGTGCTTCCCTACGAAGAGGCGCTCACGGCATACGACCCGGTGCTCGGGCTGGAAGTCCACGTCGAGCTGAACACCAGGACCAAGATGTTCTGCGGCTGCCCGACCGACTTCGGCGCCGAGCCCAACACCCAGGTCTGCCCGGTCTGTCTCGGGCTGCCCGGCGCCCTGCCCGTGGTCAACGAGAAGGGCGTCGAGTCGGCGATCCGGATCGGCCTGGCGCTGAACTGCGAGATTGCGCCATGGTGCCGCTTCGCCCGGAAGAACTACTTCTACCCGGACATGCCGAAGAACTTCCAGACCAGCCAGTACGACGAGCCGATCGCCTACAACGGCCACCTCGACGTGGAGCTCGACGACGGCACGGTGTTCCGCGTCGACATCGAGCGCGCCCACATGGAGGAGGACACCGGCAAGAGCCTCCACGTCGGCGGGGCGACCGGCCGGATCCACGGAGCCGAGTACTCCCTGGTCGACTACAACCGGGCGGGCATCCCGCTCATCGAGATCGTCACCAAGCCCGTGACCGGTGCGGGGGAGCGGGCTCCGGAGGTCGCGCGGGCCTACGTGTCTGCGCTCCGCGAGCTCATGCGCGCGCTGGACGTCTCCGACGTCCGGATGGACCAGGGCTCGATGCGGTGCGACGCCAACGTCTCGCTCCGCCCGCGGGTCGCCGAGGGGGAGCCGCAGGACGACGTCCCGTTCGGCACCCGCACCGAGACCAAGAACGTCAACTCCCTGCGCTCTGTCGAGCGCGCCGTGCGCTACGAGATCACGCGCCAGGCGGCGATCCTCGCCGCTGGCGGCACCGTGACCCAGGAGACCCGCCACTGGCACGAGGACACCGGCGTCACCACGAGCGGCCGCGAGAAGTCCGACGCCGAGGACTACCGCTACTTCCCTGAGCCCGATCTGGTGCCGGTCGCCCCGACCCGCGACGAGGTCGAGGCTCTGCGCAGGACCCTCCCCGAGCACCCTGGCGAGCGTCGCAAGCGGCTGCAGGCCGACTGGGGGTTCAGCGACCTCGAGATGCGCGACGTCGTCAATGCGCACGCCATGGGGCTCATCGAGGAGACCGTCGAGGCGGGCGCCTCGCCCGCGGGGGCGCGCAAGTGGTGGATGGGCGAGATCGCGCGGCGTGCCAACGCCGAGGGTCAGGACCTCACCACGTATGCCGGTGAGCGCGGTGTCAGTGCCGCCCACCTCGCCGAGCTCGAGGGACTGGTGAAGAGCGGCCGACTCACTGACGCGATGGCGCGACAGGTGCTCGACGGCGTCCTGGCGGGGGAGGGGTCACCGACCGAGGTCGCCGACGCCCGGGGGCTCGAGCTGGTCCGCGACGAGGGTGCCCTCGAGGCCGCTGTCGACCAGGTGATCGAGGCCAACCCCGACGTGGCGCAGAAGATCCGCGACGGCAAGGTGCAGGCCGCTGGTGCGCTGATCGGCCAGGTCATGCGGGAGATGAAGGGCCAGGCCGACGCGGGTCGGGCGCGCGAGCTGATCCTCGCCAAGCTGGGTTCCTGACCAGCGCCGGTCGGCACCAGGTCAGGGCTGCCTTCGCCCTCAGGCAGCGCCTGTGGTCTCCTCCTAGACTGCAGGCATGGACTGCTGCCGCGGAGCGGTGTGTGGGCAGGTCTTCGGGGAGAGCGTGGCGCGCCACGACCTCAAGCGGTACCGCAGGAGGGGGTTGCGCCCGATCGAGCGGCGGATGCTGGCTTCGCTTCCCGGCTCCCAGGTGAAGGGCGCACGCGTTCTTGAGATCGGCGGCGGGATCGGCACGCTCCAGGCGGAGCTGCTGGCATCAGGGGCGGCAAACGGGGAGATCATCGAGCTCGTCCCGGCATACGAGCCGTTCGCCCGGGAGCTCGCCCGCAGCAAGGGACTGACCGGGCGCACGTCCTTCCGGGTCGCCGACCTGCTCGCCGGAGAGGCCTCGGTGGCGCCGGCAGAGATCGTGATCCTGAACGGCGTCGTGTGCTGCACCCCCGACGGTCTTGCCCTCACCAGGGAGGCCGCCACGCTCACGCTGGGGACACTGCTGCTCAGCTATCCTCGGCCGGCGTGGTGGAACCGGATGGCGGTCGGGGCTCTCAACGGCTTCATGGCGATTCGCGGTCGGGACTACCGGGCGTTCGTCCGGCCCACCTCCGAGATGGTGGCTGCCGCGGCGTCGGCCGGCCTCCGTCTGTCGGCGCAGCAACGCGGCCCCTACTGGGAGTTCGTCGCGCTTTCGACGTGAGGAGGGCTGGCTCGACGTCCGCATCGACTCTGTGAAGGGTCGTTCACCGTCTGGCGTGCTGGAGCCTTCAAAGACTCGAGAGGGCAGCTGCGGCGGTCACGCGCCCCGGGTCCGAAGCAACGCGTCGAGCTTCGCCTCGATCCGGGCGACGTCAGCCTTGGTGGCCGACTGCAGGTCGTCGCGCAGCGTGGCGACGATCGCACCACCCGGCTCGATCGTGACCTGCTCGACCTCGTCGACGCTGTTGGCGTTCTGTCGGCGCAGGGCTGCGTCGACATCGGCTCTGCGCAGGCCCTCCCGCTCGAGCGCCCGGTCGTCCCAGCGGCCTTGGCGGGCCAGGACTGTGGCCGTGCCCTCGAGCAGCTGGGCGACCATGTCGCTCCGCCGTGCGAGACGGACGACGACGGCGTTGAAGACGATCAGGACCACCGCGCCGAAGAGGCCGCCCACCAGGGAGTTGTCCGGGCCGATGATCGCGTTCTGGACGACGTTGCTCAGGAGCAGCATCACGACGAGGTCGAACGAGTTCAGCTGCGCGAGGTCGCGCTTCCCGGCCAGCCGCAGCAGTGCCGCGATCACGAGGTAGACGGCGATGGTCCGGACGACCTTGTCCGGCAGGGAGACGCCGAGGTCCGCGAGGTCTTTCCACATGCGGTCATCATGGCTGCAGCCTGGCGCTGTTCGCCGCAGGCCGCGCCTGGTCAGTGCAGGCTTGACACCGGAAAGGCGATGACCCGGTCGTCGTCGGGGCGAGGATTGCCCCTGAAGGTGTTGCTTGTCACCACCCACAGCCGGCCGTCGGGCGCCAGCGCGACCGTGCGGAGTCGGCCGTAGGCATTGGCGAGGAGGCGCTGTGGCTCGCCAACCTGGTTCCCCTCCAAGGGAATTCGCCACAGTGTCTCGCCCCGGAGTGCGGCCATGTACACCGCTCCGTCGGGTCCGATGGCGATGCCGCTCGGCGAGGCATCATCGGTGGACCACTGCACCAGCGGGTTGCGGAACCGGCGGTCGTTTGCGATCCCCTCGACCCGCGGCCACCCGTAGTTGCCGCCGGGCACGATCTCGTTGAGCTCATCCCACGTGTTCTGACCGAACTCGCTGGCGAACATCCGGCCGCTGGCATCCCACGCCAGCCCCTGCACGTTGCGGTGCCCATACGACCACACCGGCGATCCCGGGAAGGGGTTCCCCGGCGCCGGCCGGCCCTCCGGGGTCAGCCTCAGGATCTTGCCTCCCAGGGCCGATCGGTTCTGTGCCTGCTCGGAGTCTCCGGCATCGCCGGTGCCGGCGTACAGCAAACCGTCGGGGCCGAACGCCATGCGCCCGCCGTCGTGGTGGTCGGCCTTGGGGATGCCGGTGAAGATCGGGCGTATGCCGGTCAGCCGGCCGCCGTCGAAGGTGCCCCGGACGATGCGGTTGTCGTCAGCACCCGTGAAGTACAGGAAGACCTGGTGGTCGGCGGCGAATTCGGGTGACAGCGCGATGCCGAGCAGCCCACCCTCGCCGTTGGGCTGGACCCCGGGCACGACGCCGACGACCGTGGTGCCGCCCGCCCCGATGCGGACCACCTCGGCCCGGTCGCGGAGGGTGACCAGGGCGCTCCCGTCCGGAAGGAAGGCCAGCCCCCACGGGACGTCGAGGTGCGTGGCGATGACCGCCTGCCGCAGCTGAGCACCGCTCTGGGTGGACGTGCGCGGCGCCGAGCCGGCGGCCGGGGACGAGCGGCTGCTCAGCGTGGCCGGCGTGCCCTGGCCCGCCGTGTCGGCTGCGCTGCAGGCGGCCGTGACGAGCGCGCAGGCCACGAGCGCGCACGTCGCGACGGCGCCACGCCGCACAACCACGCCACGCCGCCTGACCACGCCACGCCGCCTGACGACGCCATGCCGCCTGAGGATGACGCGCCGCCTGAGGACGCCATGCCGCCTGAGGATGACGCGCCACATTCTCGCGCCCAGCCGCATGCAGACCGCACTGCCGTGCCGGCTCAGGCCCATGTGCCATTGTGGCCTAGCGTTGCCGGTATGACGGTCATCTGCCTGCCAAGCCAGGACTGGGTCGACGACGTCGGGCCGGTCGGCGAGCTCGAGTTCGTCGCCGGAGACCTGAGCTCCGTGCCGCCCCGCGCCGAGGAGGTCCGCGCCGTCATCCCTCCCTACATGGGGGGCTTCAACCACGCCACGCTGGGCCAGCTGCCCCGGCTGGAGCTCGTCCAGCTGCTCACGGCGGGCTATGACGGCCTGCCGTCCGCCATGCCCAAAGGGGTGGTGCTCGCGAACGCCGCAGGCGTCCACGACAGCTCGACCGCAGAGCTCGCCGTGGCCCTCACACTGGCGGCTCTGCGCGGCATCCCCGAGTTTGTTCGGGCCCAGCAGGTCGGCCAGTGGCTGCCTGCGCGCTACTGGTCCGCCCTGGCGGACCGCCGGGTCCTCATCGTCGGCTACGGGGCGATCGGCCGCGCCGTCGCCTCCAGGCTCACCCCCTTCGAGGTGGAGCTGACCGCGGTCGCCAGCCAGGCCCGTGGCGGCGACCACCTCGTGCGCTCCGTCCACGGCGTCGACGAGCTGCCCACCCTCCTGCCCAGGCACGACGTCGTCATCGTGGTGGTGCCGCTCACCGCGGCCACGGAACGGCTGGTGGACGACGAGTTCCTGGCCGGTATGCCGGACGGCTCGCTCCTCGTCAACGTCTCCCGGGGGAAGGTGGCTGACACGGATGCGTTGCTGCGTCACTCGCGCCGCGTGCGGATCGCGCTCGACGTGACGGATCCCGAGCCGCTGCCGTCTGGTCATCCGCTCTGGAGCGAGCCCGGCGTCCTCATCAGCCCCCACACGGGAGGTGCGACAACGGCCTTCCGGCCGCGGGCGATCCGGCTGCTGCGCGAGCAGCTGGGTGCGCTCGCGGCGGGCCGGCCGCTGCTCAACGTGGTTCATCGCGGCTGACGGTGGGCGGTGCCATGATGACGGGATGACCGAAACCGTCGTCGCAATCGGCACTCGCAAGGGCCTGTGGCTCGCCCGCAGCATCGACCGCGAGGAGTGGCAGCTCGAGGGTCCACACCACCTGATGAGCCAGGTGCTGTCGCTCCTGTTCGACACCCGCAGAGACCGCACCCGGCTGCTGGCCGGCTTCCGCTCCGAGCACTGGGGTCCGGCGCTGCAGCACTCCGACGACCTGGGCACCTCGTGGACCGAGCACCCCGAGGGGTCGATCCGGTTCCCCGAGAGCACCGACACGGCCCTCAAGGCCACCTGGCAGCTGGTCGCCGACGCCCACGACGACGACGTGGTCTGGGCAGGCACCGAGCCGCAGGGGCTGTGGCGCAGCGACGACGGCGGCGAGACCTTCGAGCTCAACCGCGGCCTGTGGGACCACCCGCACCGCCCCGAGTGGGGAGCGGGCTATGGCGGGGCCGCGATCCACACCGTGCTGCCCAGCCCCACCGACCCGGCTTCGATGCTCGTGGCGATGAGCACTGGCGGCGTCTACAACACCCGCGACGGCGGCACGACGTGGACGCCGGGCAACACCGGCATCCGGGCCTACTTCCTGCCCCACAACGAGTTCCCGGAGTTCGGCCAGTGTGTGCACAAGGTTGCCCGCGACTCCGCGACCCCGACCCGGCTCTACGCGCAGAACCACCGCGGCGTCTACCGGTCCGACGATGACGGCGTCACCTGGGAGCCGATCGAGGACGGCCTCCCCACCAACTTCGGCATGACCGTCGTCACCCACCCGAGCAGTGGCGACACCGTCTGGCTGGTGCCCATCGCCTCCGACGGGGAGCGCATTCCCCCGGCGGCGCACCTTCAGCTCCAGCGCTCCGACGATGCCGGCAAGTCTTGGCGCACACAGGCTGCGGGCCTGCCCAGCCGGAGCTACACCAACGTCCTGCGCGACGCGGCCGGCACCGACACCCACGACCAGCCGGGTCTCTACTTCGGCACCCGCAACGGCGAGGTCTACGGCACCATCGACGGCGGCGAGACCTTCTCGCTGATCGCCGCGCAGCTGCCCGACGTGCTGTGCGTGCGGGCGGTCACCCTCCCATGACAGCCAAGGTGGTCCTGCCCAGCCTGCTGAGAGAGCTGGCCGGGGGAGCAGGCGAGCTCACCGTGGAGCTGTCGCACCCTACGACCCTGGCTGCCGTGCTCGACGCGGCGTTCGCGCCATGGCCGGTCCTCGCCTCACGGGTCCGCGACGAGCGCGGTGAGATCCGCCACCACGTCAACGTCTTCGTCGACGGCGAGGACGTCAAGCGCAACGGCGGCGAGCAGACGCAGGTGCAGCCGGACTCCGTGGTGCACGTGATCAACGCCGTCTCCGGCGGCTGAGCGTCCACGGCGCAAGCCGGTCCGGGCTCGGTCGTCCCAGTTTCCGTCGTCCCAGGCTCCGTCGTCCCAGGTTCCGTCTTGTCAGGCTCCGTCGTCCCAGGTTCCCTCGTCCCAGGCCCGTTCGAGCACCGGCGTGAACGGCTTCGGGTCGATGCCCTGCCGCGCCAGCCACTCGTCCGACTCATAGGTGGCGGCGTACCGGTCGGCGCCGTCGCAGAGCAGCGAGACGATGCTGCCTGCCCGGCCCGCGGCCTTCATCTCGCAGGCGAGACGGAGCGCCCCGTAGAGGCTGGTGCCGGTTGACGCTCCCGCACGCAGCCCTGTTCGTGCGCGCAGGCACCGCATTGCCGCGACCGACGCGCCATCCGGGACGCCGATCATGCGGTCGACGACCGCCGGCACGAAGCTCGGCTCGACCCTCGGGCGCCCGATGCCCTCGATGCGCGACCCGGTGGCCCGGATGGTCTCGGGTCGGTCTCCCCGCCACCCCGGGAGGAAGGCGGAGTTCTCGGGGTCCACGACGCAGACCCGGCTACCCAGGCCGCGGTAGCGCACGTAGCGGCCGATCGTGGCGCTGGTGCCGCCGGTTCCCGCACCCACCACGACCCACTCGGGCACGGGGTGCCGCTCCAGCGCCATCTGCTCGAAGATCGACTCCGCGATGTTGTTGTTGCCCCGCCAGTCGGTAGCCCGCTCGGCGTAGGTGAACTGGTCCATGTAATGCCCGCCGTACTCGTCCGCCAGGCGGCGGGCGACGTCGTAGACCTCGCCCGGGTCGTCGACCAGGTGGCACGAGCCGCCCTCGCGCTCGATGAGGGTCACCTTCTCCGCGCTGGTCGACCGCGCCATCACGGCCACGAACGGCAGCTCCAGCATCCGCGCGAAGTAGGCCTCGCTCACCGCGGTGGAGCCGCTGGAGGCCTCGATCACCGTGGTTCCGCGGCGCAGCGCCCCGTTGCACAGGGCATAGAGGAACAGCGAGCGGGCCAGCCGGTGCTTCAGGCTCCCCGTGGGATGGGTCGACTCGTCCTTGAGGTAGACGTCGACGTCCGGGCAGCCCGGGATCGGGACCCGGACCAGATGGGTGTCGGCGCTGCGGTTCGCGTCGGCCTGGATGCGCCGCACGGCCTCGTCCAGCCAGGCGCGGTCAACCGGTGCCTCGGGGCGCACGTCGACGACGGGGATGGTCGGCCTGCCATGGTTCTCCCGCTGCATCAAGGGCTCCACGTCGTGGGAGGGATGGATCTGCGGCGCCGGACCCGCTCAGTCGGGTGAGGCCGGCGGCGTGGACCCGCTCGCGGGACCGAGCGCTCCCGCCGCCGCACCCGCCGCTCCCGCAGCTGGCCGACCCTGCCGCTGCCAACCTAGCGCGACGGGTCGGGTGCGTCTGCCGTCTCGCGCAACGGGGTGACATGATGCCGGCAAACGGCCATGCTCGTCCTATGACGAGGGCCTCGGAGGACCGGATTCTGGTCCT
Source organism: Dermatophilaceae bacterium (assembly GCA_035691065.1). Taxonomy (GTDB): domain Bacteria; phylum Actinomycetota; class Actinomycetes; order Actinomycetales; family Dermatophilaceae; genus DASSJT01. The sequence continues at coordinate 6,960 of DASSJT010000244.1, read as the reverse complement.
GCTCCGCCATGCCAAGGCCGAGCAGGTCAGCGGCAAGCCCGACCATGAGCGCGAGCTCACGGCACGGGGCCGCCGGGACGCCGAGGCGGCGGGCCGCTGGCTCACCGAGCACGGCATCGGTTGCGACCTCGTCCTGTGCTCGACCTCTGCCCGCACCCTCCAGACCTCCCAGGGCATCGCAGGCAACTGCGCCGAGGCCGAGGTGTGGGAGGACCGGCGCATCTACGCCGGCGGCGCAGACCAGCTGCTCGAGGTCGTCCGGGAAGCCGACCCCGCCGCCAGCATCGTCCTCATGATCGGGCATGCACCCGGCATACCAGCCCTCGCCAGCCTGCTGGCCGACGGCGAGGGCTCGGTCCAGGCACACCGCCTCATGGCCGAGGGCTTCCCGACCTGCGGACTGGCCGTCCTGCGCTACTCGGGCCACTGGTCCGACCTGGGCTACGACGACGCTCGGCTGGACTTCTTCGCGGTGCCGCGGGGCTGAGCCCGGCCCGTCGGGCCACGACCCGAGACACCGGTTCCAGGCGCTTGGCACCGGCATAGACTCCGGCCATGACGCAGACCCCCGACATCAAGCCCCGCAGCCGCGACGTCACCGACGGCCTCGAGAGGGCCGCTGCGCGAGGGATGCTGCGGGCGGTAGGGCTTGGCGACGACGACTTCGCCAAGCCGCAGATCGGGGTCGCGTCGTCGTGGAACGAGATCACACCCTGCAACCTGTCCCTCGACCGGCTGGCCAAGGCGGCCAAGGACGGCGTCCATGCCGCGGGCGGCTACCCGCTCGAGTTCGGGACCATCAGCGTCTCCGACGGCATCTCGATGGGCCACGAGGGCATGCACTTCTCCCTGGTGAGCCGAGAGATCATCGCCGACTCGGTCGAGACGGTGATGAACGCCGAGCGGCTCGACGGGTCGGTGCTCCTGGCGGGGTGCGACAAGTCCCTGCCCGGCATGCTGATGGCCGCGGCGCGGCTCGACCTCGCGGCGGTGTTCCTGTATGCCGGGTCGATCCTCCCCGGGATCGCCAGGCTCTCCGACGGGTCGGAGCGCACGGTGACCATCATCGACGCGTTCGAGGCGGTCGGCGCCTGTGCCGCGGGGCGGATGAGCCGCGAGGACGTCGACGCCATCGAGCGGGCGATCTGCCCCGGCGAGGGGGCCTGTGGAGGCATGTACACGGCCAACACGATGGCCTCAGTAGCCGAGGCGATCGGCATGTCCCTGCCCGGGTCCGCTGCCCCGCCCGCGACCGACCGGCGACGTGACGGCTTCGCCCGCAAGTCGGGGGAGGCGGTGGTCGAGATGCTGCGGCGGGGCATCACCGCGCGCCAGATCATGACCAAGGAGGCGTTCGAGAACGCGATCGCGGTGGTGATGGCGTTCGGCGGGTCCACCAACGCGGTCCTGCACCTGCTCGCCATCGCCCACGAGGCCGACGTCGAGCTCTCCATCGACGACTTCCAGCGGATCGGCTCGAAGGTGCCGCACCTCGCCGACGTGAAGCCGTTCGGCCAGTTCGTCATGACCGACATCGACCGCGTGGGCGGCGTCCCCGTGGTCATGAAGGCCCTGCTCGACGCCGGCCTGGTCCACGGGGACTGCCTCACGGTGACCGGCAGGACCGTGGCCGAGAACCTCGCGGGCCTCCGCCCGCCGGACCCCGACGGGCATGTCCTGCGAGCGATGTCGGAGCCGATCCACCGCACCGGCGGCCTCACGATCCTCAAGGGGTCACTCGCACCCGAGGGCGCCGTGGTCAAGACCGCCGGGTTCGACAACGACGTGTTCGAGGGCACGGCCCGGGTCTTCAACGGTGAGCGCGCCGCGATGGATGCCGTGGAGCAGGGCGGACTGCAGCCCGGCGACGCCGTCGTGATCCGCTACGAGGGCCCCAAGGGAGGTCCGGGCATGCGGGAGATGCTCGCGGTGACGGGGGCGATCAAGGGCGCGGGGCTCGGCAAGGAGGTGCTCCTGCTGACCGACGGACGGTTCTCCGGCGGCACGACCGGCCTGTGCGTCGGCCACGTCGCCCCCGAGGCGGTGGATGAGGGACCGATCGCGTTCGTCCAGGACGGCGACCGCATCCGCCTCGACGTCGCCCGCGGCACGCTCGACCTGCTGGTCGAGGACTCCGAGCTCGCGGCGCGGCGCGAGGCCGGGGCGGCGCATCCCGACCCGAAATACACCCGTGGGGTGCTGGCCAAGTACCGCAAGCTGGTCCGGTCGGCGAGCCAGGGCGCCGTCTGCGACTGACGGTTCCCACCCAGATGCGCCGATGCCGCGTGCCCGACATGGGCACGCGGCATCCCTGCCTGCCTGTCTAGCCGAAGAGCGGGCCGGTGATCGTCAGGCCGACGCTGCTGTCGAACACCCACCAGAAGGCCAGCGTCGCGCCGGCGAGCGCGATGTCCTTGTTGAACTGCACCATCTCCATCTGCTTCGCCATGGCCTCGGACTCTTTCCAGAACCCGTGCATGAGGAACGCCGTCGGGACCAGGAAGAGCAGGAGCAGGATGGAGCCGAGGTCGCCCCACACGCCGAGCAGCACCGACAGGCCGCCGAGCAGAAGCTGCACGCCGGTCAGGCGGGTCAAAAGCTCGGGCGACGGCACACCCTTGGAGCCCGCGTACCCAGCCATCGCCTTGGTCTGCGTCAAGTGGGCCACGCCTGACCCAATGACCAGATAGGCGAACAGAATTCGGCCGATCAGAAACACCCAGTCCATTTCGATGCCTCCACGATGGCGGGCTGTTCGCCAGCCGGCTGGCTGGCGTCTCGGCCCGGACAGGCCCATTGTGGTTCTCGTTGACGGTTCAAGCGAGTCGGCGGGCGCGGTGTTGCCAACTCGTCATGCGGCTGGGGTACGCGGAGGACAAGGGCTGCCAGCGGTGACCCGGCCGGGTTGACCCTGGCCATGGCACCAGCGTCGACGGCGACCTGGGCCCCAGTCCCACGCGTCGAACCGGAGCAGGGCCAGTGGTCCCGGATCGCGAGACGTGGTGTCTCGCACGTTGACACCGGCGGTCGCCGAGGGGGAGAGTGCTCGTGTGGCACGGATTCTCGTACTTCCCTAGCGCGCTCGCCCTGCACTCGCAGAGCAAGCGCGCCGCCCTCTTGGTCCCCGCCACGGGACGGGAGGGTTTTTTTGTGACCTCGTGACGATGGACTGAAAGCGGTGACGACGTGAGCGACGGCAACGCCACGCCAGCGGCCCCCATGCCGGCTGCCCCATCCCCAGCACAGCTGGCCCAGCAGGCCCGCGCCAAGGCTCCGACCGTGGTGACCGGCGCCCAGAGCCTCGTGCTCTCGCTCGAGGCGATGAAGGTCGACACCGTATTCGGCATCCCCGGCGGCGCCATCCTGCCCGCCTACGACCCATTGCTCGACTCGGTGAAGGTCCGTCACATCCTGGTGCGCCACGAGCAGGGCGCCGGCCACGCGGCCGAGGGGTACGCCGCGGCCACGGGGAAGGTCGGCGTCTGCATGGCGACGTCCGGTCCGGGGGCCACCAACCTGGTCACCCCGATCGCGGACGCCTACATGGACTCCGTCCCGATCGTGGCCATCACCGGGCAGGTGTCGTCGGCCGCCATCGGCACCGACGCCTTCCAGGAGGCCGACATCCGCGGCATCACCATGCCGATCACGAAGCACAACTACCTGGTGACCAAGGCCGACGACATCCCGCGGGTGATCGCCGAGGCGTTCCACATCGCCTCCACCGGCCGTCCCGGTCCGGTGCTCGTCGACATCAGCAAGGACGCCCTCCAGTCCCAGACGACGTTCTCCTGGCCGCCGCGGTTCGAGCTGCCCGGCTACCGGCCGGTGGCCCGGCCGCACAGCAAGCAGATTCGCGAGGCCGCCCGGCTCATCGCCGAGGCCAAGCGGCCGGTGCTCTACGTCGGAGGCGGGGTGATCCGCGCGGAGGCCTCGGAGGAGCTGCGCCGGTTCGTCGACCTCACCCAGATCCCGGTGGTGACCACGCTGATGGCGCGCGGGGCCGTGCCAGACAGCCACCCGCTCCACCTGGGCATGCCCGGCATGCACGGCTCCGTGTCGGCGGTCACCGCCCTGCAGAAGTCCGACCTGCTGATCACGCTGGGCGCCCGCTTCGACGACCGGGTGACCGGCCAGCTGTCCTCCTTCGCCCCCGAGGCAAAGGTCATCCACGCCGACATCGACCCAGCCGAGATCTCCAAGAACCGGCTCGCCGACGTCCCCATCGTGGGCGACTGCAAGGCAGTCATCACCGACCTGAGCGCCGAGGTGTCGGCCGACCTCGAGGCCGGGCGCCGTGGCGACTACGAGGCCTGGCGCAGGCAGACGGCCTCCTGGAAGGAGACCTTCCCGCTCGGCTACACCGCACCCGATGACGGGGAGTTCCCGCTGGCCCCCCAGTACGTGCTCGAGCGGCTCGGCGCCATCGCCGGACCCGAGGCCGTCTACGTCGCCGGTGTCGGGCAGCACCAGATGTGGGCCGCTCAGTTCGTGCAGTACGAGCGGCCCAACGCCTGGCTCAACTCCGGTGGGCTGGGGACCATGGGGTATGCCGTGCCGGCCGCCATGGGTGCCCAGGTGGGCGAGCCGGACCGCGTGGTCTGGGCGGTGGACGGCGACGGCTGCTTCCAGATGACCAACCAGGAGCTGGCGACCTGCGTCATCAACAACATCCCGATCAAGGTCGCGGTCATCAACAACTCCAGCCTCGGCATGGTGCGCCAGTGGCAGTCGCTGTTCTACAACCAGCGCTACTCCAACACCGACCTCCACACGTCGGTCGGCCGCCGGGTGCCGGACTTCGTCAAGCTGGCGGAGGCCTACGGCTGCGTCGGGCTGCGGTGCGAGCGGCCCGAGGACGTCGATGCGACCATCCAGAAGGCGATGGAGATCACCGACGTCCCTGTGATCGTCGACTTCGTGGTCCACCGCGACGCCATGGTGTGGCCGATGGTTCCCGCGGGCGTGAGCAACGACGCGATCCAGGTGGCGAAGGACACGGCCCCCCAGTGGGACCGCGAGGAGGACGAAGCGAGCGAGCAGCCCGAGGAGAGCGCCTGATGAGCAAGCACACCCTGTCGGTCCTCGTCGAGAACAAGCCCGGCGTCCTCGCCCGGATCGCCAGCCTGTTCTCCAGGCGTGGCTTCAACATCGACTCCCTGGCCGTCGGGCCGACCGAGCACCCTGAGATCTCCCGGATGACCGTCGTGGTCGACGTGGAGGCCCTGCCCCTCGAGCAGGTCACCAAGCAGCTCAACAAGCTCGTCGAGGTGATCAAGGTCGTCGAGCTCGACCCGTCCGCCTCGGTGCAGCGCGAGATCCTGCTGGTCAAGGTGCGGGCCGACGTGCACACCCGCAGCCACGTGCTGGAGACGGTGCAGCTGTTCCGTGCCAAGGTGGTCGACGTCGCGGCCGATGCCCTGACCATCGAGATCACCGGCAATGCCGACAAGCTGCGGGCGTTCCTCGAGGTCGTCGAGCCGTTCGGCGTCAAGGAGCTCGTCCAGTCGGGCATGGTGGCGGTGGGGCGCGGGTCCCGATCCATCACCGACCGGGCGCTCCGCAGCGCCTAGCGCAGTCGTGCCGCGAGCCGGCAGCGCACGGCGCGGAGCACACGGAACCGTCTGAGCGACCGGACACATCGCAGCAACCCGACAGGACTGCGCAGTCCGGCACCCACCCCACTGGCCGGTGGCCGGGCACACGGCCAGCCCACCGGCATACCCCCCAAGAAACCACAGCCCAGACCAGAACCAGCACGCAACCGACAAAGGAGTGGCCGACCATGGCCGAGATGTTCTACGACGACGACGCCGACCTGTCCATCATCCAGGGGCGCAAGGTGGCCGTCATCGGCTACGGAAGCCAGGGGCACGCGCACGCCCTGAACCTGCGCGACTCCGGTGTCGACGTCCGCGTCGGCCTCGCCGAGGGCAGCAAGTCCCGGGCGAAGGCCGAGGACGAGGGCCTGCCCGTCCGGTCGGTCGCCGACGCCGTCAAGGAGGCCGACCTGGTCGTCATCCTGACGCCCGACCAGGTACAGCGGAAGGTCTACGCCGAGGAGATCCAGCCCAACCTCAAGGAGGGCGCCGGGCTGCTGTTCGGCCACGGGTTCAACATCCGGTTCGGCTACATCAAGCCCGAGGCCGGCTCGGACGTGCTCATGGTCGCGCCCAAGGGTCCCGGCCACCTCGTGCGTCGCGAGTTCGTCGACGGCCGTGGCGTGCCCGTGCTGCTCGCCGTGGAGCAGGACCCGTCCGCCCAGGCCTGGGACCTCGCCAAGTCCTACGCCAAGGCCATCGGTGGGCTGCGCGCCGGCGGCATCAGGACGACCTTCACCGAGGAGACCGAGACCGACCTCTTCGGCGAGCAGGCGGTGCTGTGCGGTGGGGCGAGCCAGCTGATCCAGTACGGTTTCGAGACCTTGGTCGAGGCGGGGTACCAGCCCGAGGTGGCCTACTTCGAGTGCCTCCACGAGCTCAAGCTCATCGTCGACCTCATGGTCGAGGGCGGTATCGCCAAGCAGCGGTGGTCGGTGTCCGACACGGCCGAGTACGGCGACTACGTCTCCGGCCCGCGGGTGATCGACCCGCACGTCAAGGAGAACATGCAGGCGGTGCTCGCGGACATCAAGAGCGGGAAGTTCGCGCAGCGGTTCATCGACGACCAGGACGCCGGCGCGCCCGAGTTCAAGGCACTGCGCGAGAAGGGCGCCCAGCACCCGATCGAGGCCACCGGCAAGGAGCTGCGCAAGCTCATGTCGTGGATCAAGGACGCCGACAGCGACTACGTGGAGGGCTCCGCCGCGCGCTGACCGGGCGCCCTCGGATCGGCGCCGGTCAGCCCCGCGCGGAGCTGCCCTCGACGTAGTCGGTGTCGTGCGACTTCACCCAGGCCATCAGCTTGCGGAGCTCGCGGCCGGTCTGCTCGATCGGGTGCTGCTCGGCCTGCTCGCGGAAC
>DASSJT010000243.1:0-3132 GCA_035691065.1 Dermatophilaceae bacterium | reverse complement strand
AGTTCTGGATCCGCTCACTGCGCCGCATGATTTCGTACGAGTTCAGGCTGTCGGGGTATTGCGCATGCCTTGACACCTTTTCGTGGCCCGGAGCACTCTCGAACCTGTGGCAGGCCGCCGCCATCCAGGAGAGCCATGGGCGATGACAAGCAGGTGAGACTGATCCGACCGGAGGATCGTGCGGAGGGCCAGATGACGCCCGGCATGCGCCGGGAACAGGCCGTGACCACGGACCGTAGTTGGGCCGGCTACGTCACTACTGAGGCCGGGATGGTGTCAGGCTGGCACCACCACGGGGACTACGAGAGTCACATCTACGTCATGTCCGGGGCGTTGCGGATGGAGTCCGGACCCGGAGGGCGGGACGTGGTTGAGGCACAGCCAGGCGATTTTGTCTTCGTGCCGCCGCACACAGTGCATCGGGAGGCAAATCCGACATCGGCGGCGTCCACGGTGATCGTCGTCAGAGCCGGGAGTGGCGAGGCTGTGTTCAACGTCGACGGACCCGGCGGGACCTGAGACGGGATACCGGCCTCTGGGCTGTGATGTACCTTCGCAGGTCACCCAGGCATCGAAGAGCCCGGTGCCGAGGTAGCTGTGTGAGGCGGCGAAGAGCCTGGCCCAGTCACCGTCGGCGGCGTGGATCCTCGAAGTCGGTTTCGCGGCCCGCGACCACGTTGTACTTCCACACGCGTGTGAACACCGTGTCGTGCTGACGCACGGCGGGACGTCATGCACGGTGGGCCGCGACGCCTCGCCCACGACGGCCCTCTCTTCGCCCCACAACCGTCGGTAGATTGCCGCCATGTCGCGTCCACTCAAGGTGGGAGTCCAGCTTCCCGAGGTCGAGCGCCCCGTGGGGTGGCCGGAGCTCATCCGCATGGCCCAGACGGCGGAGCAGGTCGGCTTCGACTCGATCTGGCTCGGCGATCACCTGCTCTACGACCTTCCCGGCGGCCTCACGCGCGGCCCCTGGGAGTGCTGGACCTCTCTCGCGGCGCTCGCCGCAGTTACCGAGCGGGTGGAGGTCGGTCCGCTCGTCGCGTCGACCAGCTTCCACGCCCCCGCGATGCTCGCCAAGCAGGCGGCGACGGTCGACGCGATCTCGGGCGGGCGGCTGATCGTCGGCCTCGGCGCCGGATGGAACGAGCGCGAGTACCGCGCCTTCGGGTTCCCTTTCGACCGAAGGGTCTCCCGCTTCGAGGAGGCGTTCGCGATCATCCGCTACCTGCTCCGGGAAGGGCGGGCCGACTTCCACGGCGCCTACTACGACGTCGAGGACTGCGTGCTCGACCCTCGGCCGGCGCGCCCCGGCGGGCCGCCCCTCATGCTCGGTTCCGTCGGACCGCGCATGCTCGCGATCGGCCTCCCGCACGTCGACGCCTGGAACGTGTGGTGGAGCGACTACGGCAACACCGCGAACAGGTTTGCCCGGCTCGTCGAGCGGGTCGAGGCGGCCGCGGTCGCGGCTGGCCGAGCCCTGGGTGATGTGGCGCCGACTGCAGCGGTCCTCGTCCACATGGAAGGCGGCACGGGCCGACTGATGGGCGAGGCCTACAACGCCGACGTGAGCCCCGTGCGCGGCACCCCCGACGACGTCGCCGAGCACCTCGCGGCCATGGCGAGCGCCGGGGCCAGGCACGTCCAGCTTGTCGTCGACCCGATCACCGAGGACTCGATCGCCCGGCTCGGCGCTGCCCTGGCGCGGCTCGACCGGCCGCCTCAGCCGCTGTAGTTCTCCACGGTCCCGGCGTCGCGGACCTGGGCCTCTTCGGGGTTCTCGCCGTACTGCCGCTTCGCACGCCGCTGTCGCAGCAGGTCCCAGCACTGGTCCAGCTCGACCTCGATTCTGCGCAGCCGCCGGTTCTCCTCATCGACCGTGATCTCACCCTTGCTGAGCCTGGTGCGGAGCCCGTGCTCCTCGTCGATCAGGCCCTTGATCCGGTTCTGGATGTCGATGTCCTCAGCCACGCGTCAACTATCGCCGGGCGAGCGCCCCTCGGGCAATGCCACACTCGCCAGCCGGTCGACTTGCCCAGCCACACCGCGGCCACAGGGGTATGCCGGGTGGTCGGCTCAGGCGTGCGTCTGCCCGATCGCGGCCAGCAGGTCGGTGAACCACGGCACCGAGGGGTCGAAGGCCTTCCCGCCCTTGATCCGCTGGAACTCGATCGCCCGCAGCTCGTCGCCGCGCTCCTCGTCGTGGCCGATGACGCCGCCCTCCTCGCGCAGGGCGCAGTCAACGGCCAGATTCGTGCACTCGCGGATCAGGTCGAGGTCGGCCTGGTTGGCAGCCGCCGACCGGCTGAAGTAGCCGCTCTTCTGCACCATGACCTTCTCGGCGCCCAGCTCGGCGGCGAACTGCTTGCCGAACCAGGCCCCCGGATTGACCTTGTCCAGCTGCACGTGTCCGAACGGGTCGCGGGGCACCTTGGCCCCCGCGGCCTCGAGCGAGGCCACGACCTCGGAGACGCCTGCCCCCTCGGACAGGAACAGGTTCACGCAGCCGATCTCGTCCATCACGGCGCGAAGTCGTACCGCCTCGGCGGCGATGTCGATGGGCAGCTCCGGCACGAACACGCCGTGGACGTCCCACCCGCGCTGGTCGTTGCCGATGCCGGGCACGTACTCCTGCGCCACCACCCAGTCGTGGTAGGCCTTCGCGGTGGCAGCGGTCAGCCAGCCGCAGTTGCGGCCCATGACTTCGTGGACGATCAGCATCCGGGGGTTGGACGTGTGCTCGGCGATGATGTTGCGGGCGAACAGGGCCCCCTGCTCCGCAGCCGTCCACGCCCCCAGGCTCTGCCGGATCGGGATGATGTCGTTGTCGATGGTCTTCGGCAGTCCCACCACGGTCAGCTCGTAGCTGTGCTCGTGCAGATAGGCCGCGAGGTCGGCGGCCGTGGTGTTGGTGTCGTCGCCGCCGATGGTGTGCAGAACGTCGACGCCGTCCCGCTCGAGCTGCTCCGCGGCGACCCGGAGCGGGTCCTGGCCCTCCTGGACCAGCCCCCGCTTGACGCAGTCGGCCACATTGGTGAGCTTCACCCGGCTGTTGCCGATCGGGCTGCCGCCGAAGCGGTGCAGCACGTGGGCGCCGGCCCGCACCTCAGGGGTGACTTCAACCGAGCGGCC
>DASSJT010000242.1:0-56434 GCA_035691065.1 Dermatophilaceae bacterium | reverse complement strand
CGTGTGGGCCGGTGTGTGCGCGGCCTTCTTCGTGCAGACCCTGGTGGCGGTGACGCTGGGCGGCCTGCTGGCGCAGCTGCCGAAGCGGCCCGTGGAGGCCTTCGCGACGCTGATGTTCCTGGTGGGAGGGTTCCTGCTGCTGCGGGGTGCGTCCCACGCCGACGAGGAGGAGGCCGAGACCGAGGCGGAGTTCTCCCACAAGGCAGTGGCGGTGGCGCGGGGATGGAAGGTCGTCGCGGTGTCGTTCTCGGTGCTCTTCCTCGCCGAGTGGGGTGACCTCTCCCAGATCCTGACCGCCTCGCTGGTGCTCAAGTACGACGACTGGCTGTCGGTCTTCGTGGGGGCGTTCGCCGCGCTGGCGACGGTCTCGGCGCTGGGCGCGCTGCTGGGTCGCGCGCTGCTGACTCGGATCCGGCTCTCGACGATCCGTCGCGTCGGCGGGGGCGTGTGCCTGCTCCTCGCACTGCTGAGCGCGCTCCAGATGGCCGGGGTCATCTCGGCCTGACCCTCGCCCCGTGTCCCTCACCTTTATCGGGCGACCCGAGCAAGGTCCGCCTCCCCCGACTTCGCACCTCGGGGGGAGTGACCCTTTATCGGGTGACCCGAGAAAGGGGATCGGCGCGGGTGGAGGACCACCAGAGGAGGGCGAGCGTGACCAGGGCCCCGAGCGTGTCGGCGTTCTGGAGGATTCGGCCGGGCAGCTCGGGCCATTGGGGGTGGTTCAGCCAGCTGATCCCCCACCAGGGCAGGCGGCACAGGAACCACGCGGTCACGACCCCGGCCGCTATCAGGCGCCTGCGGTCGCGGAGCGGGTCGGCGCCGAGCACCGCGAAGATCACCACCACGACCCAGTGCAGGTGGTGGATCCAGGCCACTGGTGACAGCAGCACGGCCATCAGCCCCACGGCCGCCACCTCACCGATCGAGTCGCCGGCGAGGTAGAACCGGCGGGCGAGCCGGAAGCCGATGTAGCCCACGACCGCGACCAGCACGAGCCAGATCGCGGTGCCTGCGAGTCCGGACGGCCCGATGCGCAGCAGGACGCCGCGGATGCTCTGGTTGGACGTGCCCATGTTGGGTCCGAGCCGGGTTGGGTCCTGCAGGGCGCCGCCCCAGAACGCAAAGGACGCCTCAGGCAGCAGCACCCACGTGCCGAGCGTCGCGGCCACGGCCGCCCCGATCGCGGTCGCCGCCTCGCGCCAGCGACGGTTGATCAGGTAGTGGACCACGAAGACGCCCGGGGTGAGCTTGACCGACATCGCGAGGCCGACGAGGACCCCAGGGGGCAGCCAGCGGATCAGGCCGGGTCGAGGCCGGCGCAGGTCCATGAGGCAGGCCAGGACCATGAACGCGTTGACCTGCCCGAAACGTATGCCGTCCGAGACCGGGTGCAGCCACAGCATGGGTGCCGTGAGGGCCGCCAGCGTCAGGGGCGCCCACTCGCCGGTGCGATGGATCAGGCGCCACCCGGCATACCAGACAATCGCGGTCGTCGCGGCGACCTGGAGGGCCGTCCACAGCCAGCCGACCGCGCCGAAGGGCAGGAGCGCCAGCGGAATCGCCAGGAGTGCGGCGAACGGCGGGTAGGTGAACGGGAGCAGCTGCGGCGACTCGGTGAGTGCGCCGTAGACCGGCCTCCCGGTGATGAGCGAGACCCCTGCCTGGCGGTAGACCTCGACGTCGACCTGCCACTGGTCGAGCGGCCAGAACACCATGTAGCGGAGCACCGGCGGCAGCGCCGCGAGTGCGATCACGAGGATGGCGAGACCCCACCGCCAGGCTCGCCGCCCGCGCCTGCTGGCGCGGGCCGGTGACTCGTCGAGGATCGCGGCACTCACGTGCACATTTAACCGTGCGGCCGACCCGTAGCCTGTACGGGTGATTCGACGCCCCCTGACCATGCTCGGCATGGCCCTCCTGGTGCTGGCGTCGGTCTTCGCGGTCACGGTCGGGCGGGCCGGCCCGGCGCGGGCGGGCCCCATGCGGGCCGTCGACTCCAGTCCGGTCATCCTCATCGGCACTGGCGGCATCACGTGGAGCGACGTCTCGTCGAAGTCGACGCCCAACCTCTGGTCCTTGCTCAGGGACGGTTCCAGCGCGGCGCTCACCGTTCGGTCGGTGAACACCAACACGTGCCCCGTTGACGGGTGGCTGGCGCTGTCGGCGGGCGAGCGGGCCGCGGCATCCGCGGACGGCGGCGACAGCAAGCCTCCCTGCCGGCCCATCGCGACACCCGACGGCACCATCGTGCCCGGTTGGCTGGGCTTCAAGGAAGCCGCGGCGGCGAAGAAGTTCGGCGCCAGGCTCGGTCTGCTCGCCGAGCAGGCAACCCGGGCGGGCACCTGCGTCCAGGCGATCGGGCCGGGAGCGGCGATCGGCGCGGCCCTGCCCACGGGCGTCATCAGCCGGTACGACGCCCTCAAGGTCGCCACGCTGACCTCCGACCTCACGTCCTGCCCGATCGCGCTGGTCGACGTGGGCTCGATGCGTGACCCCCAGGACGTCGACCCGACCGAGCCGCGCCCGCAGCAGTCGCGGGCCGAGCAGGTGCGGGCCATCGACGCCCGGATCGGTCAGGTCCTGGACGCCGCTCCCGGCGGCTGGGACATCATCGTGGCCAGCCTCTCGGACGCGGGCGAGTCCGAGCGGCTGCGGCTGGTCGCAGCCAAGGGACCGCACTTCGGGCCAGGCACGCTGGTGTCGCCGTCGACCCGTCAGACCGGGCTGGTGCAGTCCTCCGACCTCACCGTGACCCTGCTGGCTCAGGCCGGACTCCCGGTGCCCGACTCGCTGGGCGGCGCCGCCCTCCGCCGCGACCCCGCCCCCGACAACTCCGAGGCGCACGCGCGGGAGCGCCTCCGCGACCTCGTCGACTACGACCAGGCGTCCCACGAGGTGCACTCCCTGGTGCCGCCCTTCTTCAACGGCTTCGCCTACTCGCAGGTCGTCATCTACGCCTTCGTCTTGGTCGTCTGGCGGCGCAGGTTCGGGTCGGACGCGGTCCGGCTTCGGCTCCTCGGCATCGTGCGCGCGGTCGCCGTCATCGCCGCGACCGTGCCGGTGTCGACGTTCCTCGCCAACCTCTTCCCGTGGTGGCGGTTCAGCGTGCCAATGGTCGCCGTTGTGGCCTCGGTGGGACTCTTCGTCGCCGCGATCTCCTGCCTCGCCCTGCTCACACCGATCGGGCGCACACTCATGGGCCCGCTGGCCGCCGTCTCGGCGGTGACGATGGTCGTGCTGGCCCTCGACGTGATGACCGGGTCGCGCCTCCAGCTGTCCTCCCTCATGGGCCTCCAGCCGGTCGTCGGTGGGCGGTTCTACGGCATGGGCAACGTGACCTTCGCCCTGTTCGGCACCTGCACCCTGCTCCTGTGCATCGCGCTCTCGCACCGGCCGGTGCTCGCGGGCCGGCCTCGCCTCGCCGCCGCCATCGTGGGCGTCGTCGGTGCCGCCGCCCTGCTGGTCGACGGGGCGCCGTTCTGGGGCGCCGACGGGGGCGGCCCGCCCGCTCTCATCCCGGGGCTCGTCTATCTCCTGCTGGCCATCCTCGGCGTGCGCATGACCTGGCGGCGCTGGGCAGCGCTTGCGGGCGGCACCGTCCTCGTGTTCCTGCTCGTGGGGTTCCTCGACTGGCTGAGGCCGGTCCAGAGCCGCTCGCACCTCGGTCGCTTCTTCCAGACCCTGATCGACGGCGGCGCATGGGACATCGTCGCCCGCAAGTTCGCCCAGAACATGGCGATCCTGTTCGGCAACTACCCGCTGACCCTGCTCGTGCCCATCGCCCTCGCCTTCGTGATCTACGTGCTGGCGCGGCCCACGTCCTGGGGCTCGCGCGCCCTCCAGCGCTCCTTCGACCGGGCGCCAACGCTCCGCGCCGGCCTCATCGCCCTGCTGATCACGCTCACCATCGGCTTCGCCATCAATGACTCGGGGACCGCGATCCCGGCCGTGGGCGCGACGGTCGCCGTGCCCCTGATCGTGACGGTCAGTGTGCGCACGCTCGAGGAGGAGTCGCGCACCCGGCCCGGCACCCGTGCGGCGGCCCGGGCCGCAACCCCCTCCCAGGGAGGGCCCCCGTTCCGCGGTAGTCCTTCCCTCCGCGCCGAGCCTTCCCTCGGCGCCGAGCCCCCCTCCCGGGGCCAGCCCCCCTCCCGGGGCCAGCCCCCCTTGCGGGGGGAGCCCTCCCGCGGCGAACCCCGAACGCACGGAAACCCCTCCTCGGGCCGAGGTGCCGCCGCCGGTGCGCCGCCTACCCCGGACGACCCGCCGCCTACCCCGGACGACCCGCCGCCTCCCGCTCCGACGAGCCGCGCCGAGCAGCGACGAGCACAGCGCCCCACACGGTCAGGGCAGCCCACGGAGCCGCCTCCCGGCGGAACCCGAGGGTCAGGCTCTCGACATGCCGCGACATCGCGACGACGCGGCCCGGGACGTAGGCCCAGGCCATGACCAGGAGGCGGCCCAGCATGAGCCAGTCGAGCACGCTCGCCGCCAGCACCGGGAGCATCGCCCAGGCCAGCTCGTCGTACCACGGGAGGGAGTAGGGCGCCCCGAAGGCGTAGGCCGCCGACAGCACGAAGGTCACCCGCATCGCCTGTCCCACCATGGAGTCTGGCGCCAGCCCTGCCGTGAGCCGCCACAGGGCGACCGCCAGCACGACGCACACCACCGCCGAGAGCGCGAAGATGCTGCTGCGCGCCGCGGACTCGCCGACCGGCCCACGCAGGGCCTCGAGCACCAGGCGCCACGGCGTGGCCAGCGACACCGAGTGACGGGCTCGCTCCAGCTGGTCGAACACGTGCGGGCCGGCCCACCAGTGCTCGGCCCCGGTGACGACGAACAGGGCGGCGAGGAACGGCACCAGCCGGCGCGCCAACGCCGTGCGGTCCGCCCGCCACCACGCAGCCACGACACCCACGGCCGCCGCCCCATACGTGAACTTCGTGCCCAGCGCCAGCCCCGCAGCGACGCCAGCCATCAAAGGCCATCGCCGCATCAGGGCGATGGTGGCCAGTGCGCAGGCTGTCGCCACGAGGTCGACGTGCGCCCCCAGGACACCGATGCCGAACACCAGCGGGTTGGCGGTCCAGAGCACGTCGACCCGCGAACGGTCCTCCACCATGCGCACGAGCATGAGCCGCACCATCAGCCAGGACAGCACGATGACCACCTGCCACACCCACACGACCTGGCGGACGTTGTCGCCGCCGAGCCACGCCGCCACCCCCTGCAGTCCCGTGCCGAACGGGCCGTAGATGCTCGGCGTCTCCGTCCAGGGGGGTTCCACGGCGCTCACCACCGGGTCGGTCCCGCCATGCCACTGGTCGGGCCGCTGCACCCAAGGGTTGCCGCCCTGCACCAGGATGCGGCCGTACGCCGCGTAGTTCGTGTGGTCCGCGGAACCGAACGGCCGGGTCGCGAGCGCCGCCGCGGCCAGGAGCAGGACCGGGGGCCAGCCCAGGGGTCGCCTCGGCGGGTGCCGCAGCGCAAGCGCGACGCCCAGCGCCCCGATGAGGTATGCCGTGGCCAACAGGACGGTGACCACGGCCGAGCTCGGCTGCCAGGGGAGCTCACCCGGCGCCCACCCACGCGGCCCGAGGCCAGGCTTGGCGGCGCTGGGCCCCAGCAAGCCCACGAGCACGAGCAGGACGAAGGCCGAGGTCAGGAGGCCGACCCGGGCGCTGGCGACCAGTGCGGTTGGGTCGCCTCCCTTCCGCTCCGATGGAGAGGGCCCCAGGGCCACCGGGCGGGCGGAGTCGGCAGTGTCGTCAGCGGCCACGGCGCAGCCGCCGCCTCAGACGCCGGACCGCGAGGGCGAGGGCCACGTCGCGGTACTGCCGAGCCCGGTGCACCTGCGCCCGCCAGTCCGAACCGGTCACCCGGTGGTGGAGCTCGCAGGGAACCTCGCGCACACCGAGGCCGGCGCCGAGCACATCGACCGTGAGTCCCACCTCGACGCCCCAGCCGCGGGCGAGGGGCGAGGCTGAGGTGAAGGCACGCCGAGAGATGCAGCGCATGCCGGACAGCGGCTGCACCGGCTCGAAACCGGTCAGGTCGGCGATTCCCTTCCGCGCCAGGCGGACCACGAAACCACGGCCGCCGCCCTTCGTCCTCTGCCGCGGAAGGGTGGCGATGGTCATGTCGACCTCACCCGAGAGGACGGGCGGGATCAGCACGCCCAGGTTGGCCGCGGACGCCTCGAGGTCGCCGTCGACGAACAGCAGGGCCCGGGGCGAGAAGGCGCCTGGCGAGTCCCCACGCTTGCGTTCCTCCTCGGCCACCACACCGGCGCCCGTCGCCATGGCGGCAGACTTGCCCCGGTTGTGGCGATGCCGGGTCACGATGGCTCCCGACGACGCTGCGACCAGGGCGGTGTCGTCGGTGCTCCCGTCGTCGACCACGACGACGAGGTCCACCCCGCCGATCTGCCGCACCCCCCGGATCGTGGCCGCGATGCGCTCTGCCTCGTTCTTGGCCGGGATGACCGCCGCCACCCGCTGCGGGGCGCTCTCGGGCACCACGGCGCTGGACCGGTCCTCGGGCATCTCGGCCGGCATGTCAGCGGAGCGTGACCTGTCGGCTCAGCAGCCCACTCCTGGCTCGCCGCTGCTCCGGGGTGAGCGGCTCGCTGGAAGCAAGCGCAACGGCATACCTCTTGTGGAACGCCGCGAGCTCGTCCTCGTAGTCGGCCGCAGTGAGCTCCGGGTCGAGGTCCCATACGGGCACCAGCAGGCCGCAGGCGCGGAACGCGCCCAGCAGCCGGGTCTCGCCGCCCAGACCGGCCGTGCCGGCCGCGAGCAGGCGGGCGAGGGCGTCGGTGGCGGTGTCCTCCTCATCGGGGAGGACGAGGCGGATGTGGGTGCGGTCGCCGATCCGGCACCAGTAGGCGGACGGGACGCTCGCCATCTTGACCGTGGGGACGACCGACTCGTTGGCCCGCTGGAGCGACTCCTTGGCCTCCCCCTCCAGCTCCTGCTCGCCGACCCAGAAGTCGAAGCCCTCATGCACCGTGACCTGGAGCGGCTCCGAGGTGTCGATGAGGTCCTGGAGCCGGGGGGTGTCGACCGTGGGGGCCGGCGTCGTGACCAGCGGGGCGCCGGGCTCCGCCCCGGCCGCAGCGATCAGCTGGCCGGCCAGGTCACGGGAGGCATCCCCACTGGAGCTGCCGGTCTGGGTGGCGAAGAAGACCGTGCCGTCGGCGCGGTGCAGGCCCGGCCAGGCCATGGGCAGCACCGTGGCGACCGTCGCCTCGGCGGGCGCTCCCTCGGGGGCATGGCCGGCCGCAAAGCGCACGCTCGCGGTCGCGGCCGGAAGGATCTCGCGCATCGCCACCCAGTCGGTCTCGCCGGGCAGCCCCTGGAAGGGACGGCGTTCGAAGGGCACCTGCGCCGTGCGGCCGGTGCCCCGGTTCCTGAGAGCCCCAGGAGCTCCTGGAGCTCCAGGAGCTCCGGAAGCCCCGGGAGCCGGACTCGCCTTCAGTGCGGAGGCGGCCTTGCGACGACGCGATGCCTTACCCATGCGGCAAACCCTAGTGGCCGCACCTTCCGCTGCCGCCTGCCCCCGCTGCGGCCTGCCGCGCGGCTACCGGCTGCGACGCCTGGGGCTACCGACTGCGACGCCTGGACGGCCCCCCCAGGGAGGCCCAGACGGTGGTGCCGGCACGGTCCTCCGTCACCCCCCACTCGTGGGCCAGGGAGCGGACGATGCGAAGTCCGCGACCCGACGGTGCCCAGAGCGCGCGCGGAGCCGGCCGCGGTGTCGTCTCGCCACCGCCGTCGGTCACCTCGATCTCGACCACACCGGCCTTGACCTTCCAGTGCACGCGCAGAGTCCCGTCGCCCAGAGGTCGGGCGTGGCGCACCGCGTTGGCCACCAGCTCGGACGCGACGATCTCGGCCTCGTCGATGATCTCCTCAGGCAGCCCACGGGCCTGCAGGTCGGCCACCACCGCCCGGCGCACGCGAGCGACGGAAGAGGCCTTCCACGCAGGCCGGATCGTGCGTGCGGGGTCAGCACCGAGCGCCCCGCCGAACTCGTCCATGTCTGGCGGCACGCCTCGCAGCGGGCGGTGCCCGCTCGCCTCGCTCATCGCTCCTCCGGTACCGACTGCGATCCGCCGGGTTGGTGACGGACCGCCCGACAGACTAGCCAATCCGGCTAATCTGGTCGATTACCTCCATCGGCCGGTTACTGATAATGCCCTCCACGCCGAGGTTCAAACACAGCTGGACGTCGTCCGGCTCATCGACCGTCCACACGTAGACGCGGTGCCCCCTCGCGTGCTGCCGGGCGACCGTCCGGGGCCAACGTCGGACGATGTGGATGTCCAGTCCCGCAGTGTGGACGCCGCGTGGCAGCGATCCGTCCCGGAAACGGATCGGGACGGTCCGCTCCATCAGCAGCACCCGCGATACGTGCGGGCTCAGCTGCCGCATCCGCGACAGGGCGAGCTGCGAGAAGGACATGACCGAGACCCACATGCGCCTCTCGTCCGGGGGTCCGTCGAGGCCGAGGTCGGCGAGGACATGGGCCAGTCGTCGCTCGACCAGCCCGGCATACCGCGTCGGGTGCTTGGTCTCGATCAGCATGCCCAGCGGACGCTCGGTCGCGGCGGCCACCGTGAGCAGTCGGCGCAGGGTCAGCAGCTGGTTGCGGTCGCGGTCGGGCACCTCCTCGGCGTCCGGGTTGGACGCCTTCCAGAAACCCCAGTCCATGCCCTCGAGCTGCGCAAGCTCGAGGGTCGAGACGACTCCCCTGCTGTTAGAGGTCCGGTCGACACGCCGGTCATGCACGCAGACGAGGTGGCTGTCGGCCGTGAGCCGGACGTCGCACTCGAGTCCGTCGGCACCCTGGTCCATGGCCCGCATGTAGGCACTGAGCGTGTGCTCCGGCTCGGCGCTGCTCGCGCCGCGATGGGCGAAGACCAAGGGGGTATGCCGAAGGGGTGCGGCGGGCTCGGACGGCACCTGCTCGTCACTGGCGCTGGGCACGGCCCCATGCTGGCATGCCGCACCTTGCCGTCCTGGGCAGATGGGACTCTTGCCCCCGATCTCCCGATGCTGTAGTGCCGGGTGGGGGAAGTCCTCGTGAAAGCTATACCCCTATGGGTATATGCTGGCCCCGGAATCCACCGGAGGAGGCCTCGTGTGCAGTCCAGCCGCGTGCGGGACGTGCGGAAAGACCACCTGGCAGGGCTGCGGCATGCATGCAGAGCTGGTCCTCGCCCGGGTCCCGGAGGAGGAGCGCTGTGCCTGCGCCAGCGTGCCCCCGCAGCCGGCTGTCTGGTACCCGCGGCGTCCCGGCCGGGCCTCAGAATGACAACCGACCCGGTTCGGTCCGACTCGGTTCAGCCCCACTCGGTTCAGCCCCGCTCGGTTCAGTCGCACTCGGTTCAGTCGCGCTCGGTTCAGTCGCACTCGGTTCAGTCCGAGTCCGGCGAAATGGCGCCCGGGCATCTGACGCCTAAGCGTCAGGCGCCCGAGCATCCGACGCCCGGGCGGCCGGCACCCGAGCCACCGTCCGATGCCTTCCTGCGCATTCCCCGGGTCGAGGGGCTGGCCCCCGCCAAGGTGCCTTCCGTCCTGTCCACGTGGCGATCCTCGTGGTCGCTGCGGCACACGCTGGCCACGATCGGCCTGACACCTGTCGTCTACGCCGCCTATCGAGGCGCCTTGGGGCCGGCGGCTGACGGCAGCCAGCTGTGGGTCGCCACATTGGTCCTGCTGGCGACCTTGGGCGCCGTGGTCCTGGCGACCTACGTACCACCTCGCGGCGGCCTTCGGGTCACCAGGTCCAGTCCCTGCGCCGCCGGGACGGGCGTCCACGTGATCCTGGCCGGACTGCTGCTCAGCACGGTCTCCGCTCCCGCCAGCGGGGTGCTCGCGCTCGGCCTGCTCGCCTTCGCTGTCCGGCAGCGCTTGGGCAGCTCTGCCTGCGCAGTCGGCGCCACCTGACCCTGGCGCCACTCCCCGTCAGCCCAGTACCAGCCAGGCACTCCCTGCCATTCCCTGCCAGGCCACCCCCTGCCAGTCCCTGCCCGCCGACTCCCCCCAGATCTCTCCGGCCGTAGCAGCCGCTCCCTCGACAGTCACGGGGAAGAACTGCTCACAGATGTGGGAAGTTGGGCGTTCCATGGCTGTGATGCTGCCCCCGTTCCAGAGCCTGGTCGACGCCCACTGGCGCGACGTGGCCCGGCTCGCCCATGCGCTCGCAGGGCCGGTCGACGGCGACGACGTGGCCCAGCAGGCGTGGACACAGGCTCTCGCGGCCTACCCCAACCTGCGCTCGGCCGCCAACCTGCGCTCCTGGCTCCTGACGATCACGCACCGGTGCGCGATGGACGCCCACCGCGGTCGGGCCCGGCGGGCAGTCCCCCATGACGACCCGGCCATCCTCGCCGAGGCGCCCACGCGCCCGGGCCCGGAGGCCGCGCGCCCCGACGACGGCCTGTGGTCCGCTGTCGCGGGCCTGCCCCAGCGGCAGCGCGACGCCGTCGTCCTCAAATACGTCGCCGACCTCGACCACGCCGCCATCGCGGCCTCGCTGGGCACCACCCCGGCGATGAGCCGCCGGCTCGTCAGCGACGCCCTCGCAACCCTGAGGAAGGACCTGCCATGAGCGAATTCGACACGGCTCCAACCGAGCACGACCACCCGGCCACCGCGGACGAGCTGACCAGCACCGCACGCCTGGGGAACCCGACCGACCTGA
The DNA here is from genome assembly GCA_035691065.1 of Dermatophilaceae bacterium. Taxonomy (GTDB): domain Bacteria; phylum Actinomycetota; class Actinomycetes; order Actinomycetales; family Dermatophilaceae; genus DASSJT01. The sequence continues at coordinate 45,724 of DASSJT010000242.1, read as the reverse complement.
CGACGATCACCGATGCGCTCGGCCGGTTCGACGTCGCCGCCCGGCCGCCCCGGCTCGAGCCCACTGACGTCTCATACGTCGTCGACGACACTCGGATCGGCCGAATGCTATTGGCCCGCAACGAGTCTGGAGCGCTGGTCGCCAGCTCGTTCGTTCCTGACGACGAGGCCGAGGAGCGCGTGCTCGCACGGCTCAGCCGACTCGTCTCCCCGCGGATCCTGCGCCACCCCAAGCCGCTCGACGAGATGCGGCGCGAGCTCACGGCATACCTCGACGGCCGGCTGCGCGAGTTCAGCGTCCCCGTCGACCTGGCCCTGGCTTCCCCCTTCCAGCGGGCGGTGCTGAGCGCGCTGCCGCGCGTGCACTACGGCGAGCGGACCACCTACGGCGAGCTGGCGCGGCGCATCGCGCGCCCTAGTGCCTCGCGCGCCGTCGGCGCCGCACTCGGCGCGAACCCCCTGTGCGTGGTGGTCCCGTGCCACCGGGTCGTCGCCTCCAACGGTGCGCTGACGGGGTATGCCGGTGGGCTGGCTGCCAAGGAGTACCTCCTGGCCCTCGAGCGCCGCGCAGACCGGCCGTAGCCATCGCTAGGGCTCTCTAGCGTATTCGCCAGAGAGCCCTAGCGGAGTGCATCGAACCGTGGGCAAAACGCCGACGGAGCCTTCGATCGGGCCGCTGCGCGCCGCTCAGGAAACCACCGCGTGGGCGCGCTCCCAGGCCCCGAACCCGCCGAGGAGGTCGGAGGTGTCGGCGAAGCCCTTGGCGCCCAGGAGGCTCGAGGCGACACTGCTCCGCCAGCCGCCTGCGCAATAGAGGAGGACCGGCCTGGCGGGGTCCAGCTCCTCGGCGCGACGGGTGAGCTCTGCAAGTGGGATGTGCCGGGAGCCGGCGATGACCCCCACAGCCAGCTCGCCGGCATTCCGCACGTCGACGACCTGGACGTCCGGGGTGCCCACGGCGTCCTCGGCCTGGGTCACGGTCAGCCGGCTGGACTGCACGACGTCGTTCTGGTGGCGGAGGAAGTAGGCCTCCGGCTCGGCGATGTAGCCGAGGACCTGGTCGTAGCCGATGCGCGCAAAGCGGGTTGCGACCTCCTGCTCATGGCCCTCGGGGGCGATGACGACGACACGCTGGTCCGGGGAGAAGACCATCCCGACAGTCTCAGCCATGCGGCCGTTGGCCGGCACGTTGACGGCGCCCCGGAGGTGGGCGACCGCGAAGTCCTGGGGCTCGCGGGCGTCGTGGACGACCGCTCCGCCGGCGATCGCGGACTCGACCTCAGCATCGGACAGGTCACGGATCGAGGTGTCTAGAGCCCGCAGCCCCCGCTCCTGCTTGTTGAGCGTGGCGTTGAAGATGAAGTAGCCCGGGGCGGAGGGCTGGCCCTCGGTGACGACCGCGAGGAACTGCTCCTCGGTCATCGGCTGGCAGGCGTAGTTGAACCTGCGCTGCTCCCCGATGGTCGACTGCCGTTCGGTGGAGAGGTTCTTCCCGCAGGCAGAGCCCGCGCCGTGGGCGGGGAAGACCCGCACCGAGTCCGGCAGGCCCATGAGCTTGTGCTGGACGGAGTCGTAGAGCATCCTGCCGAGCTGCTCGGCGGTGACGCCCACGGACGCCAGGAGGTCCGGCCGCCCGACGTCGCCGATGAACAGGGCGTCGCCGGTCAGGACGCCATAGGCCACGTCGTCGTCAGCGTGCTCGTACACCAGGACGCTGATCGACTCCGGCGTGTGACCCGGCGTCTCCATGACCTGCAGTGCCACCTCGCCCAGGACGATCCGGTCACCCTCGGCGAGGTGCTTGATGGGGAAGTCCGCCTGCGCTGCCCTTCCGTACCCGATCCAGGCCCCGGTCTCGCGGGCCAGCTCGAGGTGGCCCGACACGAAGTCGGCGTGGAAGTGGGTGTTGATGACGCCCACGATCGTGAGGCCCTGGGCCTCAGCGTCGGCGAGGTAGTCCTCGATGTCGCGGCGCGGGTCGACGACGACGGCACGGCCCGTGGTCTCGTCCCCGATGAGGTACGACGCCTGCGAGAGGCATTCGAGGTAGTACTGCGTGAACTTCATCCCTGCTCCTGCTGTGGGTTATCCGGCGGGGTCGCGAGCCGCACCACATACCCTAGGGGGTATCTCGTGCTGGCGCAAAGGGAAGAAGTGCGCCGTGGCCGACTTTCAGGCCCCCACGCCCGCTCACGGCACGACAATGGCGCCGCCGCGCACTCTCCCGGCCGGCCGCGGCTTCAGGGTCAGGCGCGCGAGCCGCCCGAGCGGGCAGCCACGAGGCTGAGTACGCCGTGGAGCACGCGGTGGACCGGTGTGTCAACGCCGGCGTCGAGCCCCAGCCGCGCGACGGCACCGGTCCAGGCGTCCAGCTCGGAGCGACTCCGCGAGAGGAGGTCGCGCTGGAGCGAGGACGTGGCCCCCTCGGGCTGCCGATCGACGAACGTCATCGTCGCCTCGACCACGTCGTCGGGCAGGCGCACGCCGGTCGCGGTGGCCACCGCCTCGATCTCGCGCATGCCCTCCTCCAGGAGGCGCCGCGTATGCAGATCACGACGCAGCTCGCCGATCGTCGCGTCGGCCGCGGCGCCGAGGGTGCCGAAGGGCACCACGAACAGGAACTTGGCCCACAGCTCGCCCCAGACGTCCTCAGGGACCACAACGGCCGCTCCTGCGTCCTTGAGGGCCGTACGGAAGGCTGTCACCCGGTCGGACCGCCGGTTGTCCCACTCGGCGAACGCCAGCGAGCCCGGCCCGCCCTCGTGCCGGATCACCCCGGGGGACTCGATGTGGGCGAAGACCTTGGCGATCCCAGGCAGGACGCGCCGTTGCCCGACCGCCTCCGCCACCTGCTGGGGCGCCTCGACGCCGTTCTGGACCGTCAGCACCGCCGTGTGCGGCCCCAGGAGCGGCGGCAGGCTCTCGATCGCCGATGCCACCTGCCAGGTCTTCACGCACAGCATCACCACGTCGACCGCGCCGATATCGGAGGTGTCGTGGGTGGCCTTCGCCGGTGCCACCGTGAAGTCTCCGGCCACGCTGGCCACCGAGAGGCCCTCGCGCTGGATCGCCGCCAAGTGGCCGCCCCGGGCGACGAACACCACATCCTGCCCCCCGGCGGCGAGCCGTCCGCCGAAATAGCCCCCGATACCACCCACGCCGATGACTGCGATCCTCATGCGCGCCACTATCCCCCAGCGGTCTCTAGGCTGGCAGCAGCAGCGATATCAGGAGGTTGCGTGCCACGCCGAGTGCTCGTCGTCGACGACGAACCTCAGATCCGGACCATGCTGCGCGCCTACCTCCAGGCCGAGGGGTATGCCGTGCACGAGGCTGCCACCGGTGCGGAGGCCCTGCGGCAGGCCACCGGCAGCGCGCTCACCGCACCCGACATCGTCCTGCTCGATGTCGGGCTCCCGGACCTCGACGGAATCGACGTGTTGCGCGAGCTGCGCAAGACGTCCGATGTCTACGTCATCCTCGTCACTGCCAGGTCCGAGGAGGTCGACAAGCTGGTCGGTCTGGGCGTCGGCGCCGACGACTACATCACCAAGCCGTTCAGCCCGCGTGAGGTCGTCGCCAGGGTGAAGACCGTGCTGCGGCGGCTGCGGACCCCGTCCGAACCTCGGTCGGATCCGGACTCCGATCGCCTCCACGAGTTCGACGGGCTGATCATCGACGAACACCGTCGCGAGGTCACGGCCGCCGGGCACCAGGTGACGCTTTCGGCTCTGGAGTTCGACCTCCTGCTTGCACTCGCAGACTCTCCCGGCCGGGTCTTCTCCCGGGTACAGCTGCTCGAGAAGGTCTGGGGTTATGACTTCTTCGGCGACGAACGGGTGGTGGACGTGCACATCCGAAGCATGCGCAAGGCACTCGGCGATGACGCCACGGCACCGAAGGTGATCGGCACCGTCCGCGGCGTGGGGTACCGGTTCCTCCTCGAGCCGCGTCGAGGCACGCCGTGAACCGCCTGGTGGTCCGGCTCGTCATCTCGCACGTCCTGGTCGCCGTACTGGGCGCGGTTGCGACGTTCCTGGTGGTGCGCCAGCTCGCGCCGGCGCTGTTCGACGAAAGCATGCACCGCATGCCCATCGGAGCGGGGATGGGCCAGAGCCAGGCCGGCGCCCTGCGCCAGCAGTTCGCCGACGCGGTCAACCAGGCCCTGCTCGTGGGTGCCCTGGTCGGATCGGCCGCGGCTGCCGCCTTCGGCGCTTTCGCGGCATACCGCCTGATCCGTCCGCTGGGGACCATGGGCGCTGCTGCCCGGGAGATCGCACGGGGCCGGTATGCCGTGAAGGTGCACCCACCGAGGGAGCGGGAGCTCGCCGAGCTGGCGCAGGACGTCAACACGCTGGGCCACGCTCTGGCGGAGACCGAGGAACGCCGGGTTCGGCTGTTGGGGGAGCTGGCGCACGAGATGCGCACGCCGCTGACCGTGATCGACGGCTACGTGGAGGGGATGATCGACGGCGTCCTCCCGACCACGCCGGCCGAGCTCGGCCAAGTGAGCGACGAGGTGCGGCGGCTGCGGCGCCTCTCGGAGGACCTGTCGGCCCTGTCCCGCGTCGAGGAGGGCCGGATCGAGCTGTCCGTCCGCCCAGTGGACCTCGGGAAGGTGGCCGCAGCCGCGGCAGAGCGACTCCGGCCACAGGCCGACGACGCCGGCATCGACCTCCGGGTGAAGACCAGCGGCGTGCTGCGCGCGCCGGCTGACCCGGACCGAGTCGCGCAGCTGGTCACCAACCTCGTCGGAAACGCGATCCGGGCCACGCCACGCGGTGGAACGGTGGAGGTGCGGACTATCAGGGACGGTGGTGACGCCGTCCTGGCCGTCGCGGACACCGGCGAAGGCCTCGACGCGAGCGATCTGGAACGCGTCTTCGAGCGCTTCTACCGAGTTGCCGGACGAAGGGGCGACGCACACGACAGCGGCACCGGGATCGGCCTCACGATCGCCCGGGGAATCGCCCGTGCGCATGGAGGCGACCTGAGCGCAGCCTCACCGGGCCGTGGTCGCGGCGCGACGTTCACGGCCCGGCTGCCACTGTCTGCCGAGGTGGGCTAACTGGTCTGCGTGGTGTAGGGGCACACTCCCTGACCGCCCATGCCCGGGCTCATGCGGCCTGCGCCGGCACCGTTCCGACCGGCAGGTCCCATGCCGCGCTGGCCCGTTCCGGTGCCGGGCTGGGCCCCAGGACCCATGCCGCCCCGAGCCATCGCCCCAGGGACCAGGTCGCCGCTGGCGGCGGCCTGGAAGGCAGCGAGATGGTGCTCCGAGGCGTTCAGGAGCCGGGTGTAGACCTGCTTGACGTCAGCGGCGCTCACGGCGTTGAGAGCGTCCTTGAGGTCGCCGATGTCCGCTGTCTCGAGCTTCGCGCCCACGGCATACGCCTTGGCGAGCGAGCTCTTGCCCTCAGCCAGCCATGCGTCGTAGAGCTTCTGGACCTCTGCGTTGGCGTAGCTGCCAGCGCTCTTGCCGGCCGATGGGTCCGCCACGTCGTAGCGGTCGAGAATCACGCCGACGGCGTCGAAGTGGCGCTGTTCGCTCGTCGCAATGTTCGCGAATGGCAGCGCGCCGTCGTACTTCGCGGCGAAGGCACGGTAGAGGTCGCGGGCCATCCGCTCTTCCTCGCGCATCGCCTGGAGGCTCCGCGTGAGCGATGAGTCGGCTGTCACGACCGTTGCGGTGCTCGCCGCGCCGGCGCCCAGGGCCTGCGCCGAAGCCGCCGTCGCCCCAGCGGCGAACAGCGCGGCTCCCACGACCATCGCCGTGCGCTTCTTCTGGCGGGCGTTCATGGTCTTCTCCTTGTCGTTGTCTCCTGCGGGAGCTCTTGCCTCCCACATTCGAGTCAACGTGCTGTCGATGAAGGCGCGGCGACGGCGGGTGTGAAGCCTGTGTGAAGGTGCCGCGTGAAGGTGCCGCGTGAAGGTGCCTTCATCGGATGCGTTGTCGCTGGCGCTGCCGGTCCGCGAGAGTGCGGCCGGTGGAGCGTCGCTGTCGCTGCATCCGTGTGAGGTGCCATCGGGGTGTGAGGGGCGCAGGACACACGTGGCCCGGGGCGGCGGTCCGCCCCGGGCCACGCGGCCGGGGGTCCCCGACCGGCCGGAAGAAGGTCAGCTGGCGGCGGTAGCCTTCTCGGCGATCTCGGCGCGAATCGCGTCCATGTCGAGGGCGCGCACGCCCGCGATCACCTGCTCGAGCGCCGCCGGGGGAAGGGCTCCGGCCTGGTTGAAGACCAGGATGCCGTCGCGGAAGGCCATCAGCGTGGGGATGGCCGAGATCTGTGCGGCCGCGTAAAGGGCCTGCTCGGCCTCCGTGTCGACCTTGCCGAACACGATGTCGGGATGTGCCTGCGAGGCCTTCTCGAAGATCGGCGCGAACACGCGGCAGGGGCCGCACCAAGCCGCCCAGAAGTCGACCAGGACGATCCCGTCCTTGGTGACCGTCTCGGCGAAGTCGGCGGAGGTCAGGTTGCGCGTGGCCATGAAAGGTCTCCTTGTGCGAGTTGTTGGGCGTCATACCCTCGCGGGTATCAGCGCCGGCAGCCGCCCGGATATTCCGCTGACCAGTCGAGGTGCCCGCCGCGCATCATGGCGAACGAGTCGGCATGGTGGAAGTAGGACGCGCCCGGGAGCTCGGTGACCGGGATCTTGCCCTCGTTGGCCAGGTCCGGGTCGACCTCGCCTGGTCCAGGCGGCCGACGGGCGCTGTCATCGGCTGGCTCCCGAGCGGGCAGCAGAGGCGTCAAGGCCCCCAGCCTCGCCGGAACGGGCCGCTTCGCCCGCAGGCACGAGCACCACGCGCTGGACGTAGATCCCCGGCGTGGCCACCGTCTCGGGGTCGAGCTGGCCGGTGGGGACGACGCGGGCAACCTGGGCAATGGTCGTGCGGGCCGCCGTCGCCATGATCGGCCCGAAGTTGCGAGCGGTCTTGCGATAGGTCAGGTTCCCGGCGCCGTCGGCCACCTGGGCCTTGATCAGGGCCACGTCGGCGTGGAGGGGGAACTCGAGCACGTAGTGGCGCCCGCCGATCTCCCGGGACTCCTTGCCCTCGGCGAGTGGAGTGCCATAGCCCGTCGGCGTGTAGAAGCCGCCGATGCCGGCTCCGGCCGCGCGGATCCGCTCGGCGAGGTTTCCCTGCGGCACGAGCTCCAGCTCGATCTGGCCCGCGCGGTAGCGCTCGTCGAAACGGTAGGAGTCGGACTGGCGCGGGAACGAGCAGATGATCTTGCGCACCCGGCCCGAGGCGATCAGCGCGGCCAGCCCGACATCGCCGTTGCCTGCGTTGTTGCTGACCACGGTCAGGTCCGACGCACCCTGGCGCACCAGGGCCTCGATCAGCTCGACAGGCTGCCCCGCCGTGCCGAACCCGCCGATCATCACGGTGGACCCGTCGGCGAGGTCCGCAACCGCTACCTCGACGTCGTCGGCGAACTCAGCCACCGGGCACCGCCACGCGAGAGCCCACCGGGGCCACCCGGCATACCCGCTGGTCCGTCACGTGTCGATCACCCCTCCACGAGCGCCGAGGGATGCGTGGTCAGGGGACGCACCTCGATCGTCATGTAGGGGAACAGCGGGAGGTTCCACAGGATGTCGTGGAGCTCCGCGTTGCCGGCGACGTCGAAGATGCTGAGGTTGGCGTACTGGCCGACCAGCCGCCAGATGCTCACCCATGTGCCCGCGCGCTGGAGGTCCTGGCAGTAGGCCTTCTCCCGAGCCAGCATGTCGGCCCGCACGTCCGGGTCGAGGTCGCGGGGCAGGTCGACGTGCATCGTGACCGCGAACAGCATGCGGACTCCTTCGCTCGGGCGATCGGGTCAGGTACGGAATGCGCCAGGCCGGCCCCGGCCGACGCCGGTGCAGGGCGACTCGCGCCGGCCGGGCGGCCTGGTGGACGACCGGTTAGCGGCTCGGGGTCCGGCCTCGCTGGACCGGCTCGGGCCTCGCTGAACGGGCTCGGGCCTGAATGAACGGGCTCGGGCCTGAATGAACGGGCTCGGTCAGGAGGGCTGCAGCACGAAGTCGTAGCCCACCGTCCGGCCCGAGCCGTCGGGCTTGTCCTGGGGGTCGATCACCAGCTCGGGCTTGACCGCGGACGCGATGTCCGAGTCGAGGTACTCGCCGCCCTTGAAGTACAGCTGGGTAGTGACCAGCTCGTACCCGGGCGCCGACACCTTCAGGTGCAGGTGAGCGGGGCGCCAGGCATGCCAGCCCGCGGCCTCGATGAGCCTGCCCGTGGACCCGTCGTGCGGGATCTGGTAGGGCGCCGGCTGCATGGTGTGGGCGACGAAGGTGCCCGAGTCGTCGGTCGTGAACCGGCCGCGCAGGTTCCACTGCGGCAGGGCTGGGGCGAACTGGCTGTAGAAGCCGAGGTCGTCAGCGTGCCAGAGGTCGACCGTGGCGCCGGCGAGCGGCTCGCCCGCGGTGTTGGTGACCGTGCCCGTGAAGTCGAGCGGGGTGCCCGGCTCGTCGTCGCGCATGGGCAGGGTGCCCTCGGACCCGAGCTCGGGGGCTTCGGGAACGTAGAACGGGCCTTCGATGCTGCCCTTGCTGCCCTCGCGGTTGGCGTTGACGGTCTCCTCGACGACGTGCTCGACGAAGACGTCGAGGAACAGCGGCCACTCGCCGTCTTCGCCGACCTTGATGAGCCACGCCTTGAGCGCGTCGTACTCGGGGTAGGTGACGTTGTGCTTGCGGATCACCTCGTGGAGCGCGGCCAGGGCGTCGCCGGCGATCGCGGCCACGCGCTCGGTGTCGACCGCGCCTCCCGCCTTGGCCTTCTCCTGGAACGTGCGCGTGGCGTTGGCTCCGGTCTCGGCCGCCTTGGCGTCGAGCTCGGTGAGCTGGTCGGTCATGTCGGTTACCTCTCTGCTGCGGCGGCCTCGCTGCCGCCTCTCGGTGGGCTGTGGGTGGGTCGGGATTTCGGGGTATGCCGGCCCGGGGCCGGTGGGTGCCCCCCGTCACGTCGGGCGTGGGGCTGGTCGGGTTGGTGGCGGGTAGGCGTGGCGGTAGGTGTGTGGGTCAGCTCTCGGGTAGGTGCCGGGTGAGTGCCAAGGTCAGGTGTCGACCCGGTAGCGCGCGAGCTTCGCCTCGTCGATCTCGATGCCGAGCCCGGGGCCTTGCCGGACCCGGATGGTGCCGTCGCGGATCTCGATGGGCTCGGCCAGCAGGTCGTCGGTCTGGTCGAGGAAGTTGGACAGCTCGCCAGCACGTCGTGAGGTGAGGGGATAGGCGGCGCCGAAGGCGGCAGCGCACAGGGAGCCGATCTGGCTGTCGATCTGGTTGCCGATCACCACGTCGACACCCAGTCCCTCGCACAGGCCCACGAGCCGCTGGCTCACCGTGAAGCCGGTGCGGGAGGTCTTGATGCTGATGCCGGTCGCGGAGCCCCCCAGCAGCTCGCGGGTGACCTCGCCCGGGCGGGTCACGCTCTCGTCGGCGAACATCGGGATCCGGCTCTGGGTGACCAGCCAGCGGCGGCCGAGCACGTCGTCGGCCGGGCAGAGCTCCTCGGCGAAGGAGAGGTCGAGATCCTCCATCTGGCGCAAGGCGCGGGCCGCCTCGCGGGCCGTCCAGCCCCGGTTGCCGTCGATGTAGATCTCCACATCCGGCCCGAGTGCGGCGCGCAGCTGCCGACAGGCGGCGACGTCGGCGTTGATCGGGTTCCGGCCGACCTTCACCTTGAACGTCGTGATCCCGTGGGCGTCACGCATGCGCTCGGCCTCGGCGACCATCTCCTCGGGAGGTGCGAAGCCCACCATGTGGGAGACCCGCATGCGGTCACTGAAACCGCCGAGCAGCTCGGTGACCGAGGTGCCGAGGGCCTGCCCCAGGACGTCCCAGATCGCCATGTCGATGGCGGCCTTGGCGACCGGGTTGCCAACCGTGCGGTTGAGCCGGGCCAGGACGACCTCGCGGTCGAGCACGGACAGGCCCTGGATGGCCGGTCCGAAGACCGTGCCCACGATCGAGGAGACCGAGACCTGCGTCTCGCCGTAGGTGAACGGCCGGGGCGGCGCGTCGGCTGTCCCGACCAGTCCGTCGTCGGTGTGGACCCGGATGAGGACATGCTCGGCAGCGCGGATCTCGCCGCTCGCGAACCGCAGCGGCTTGCGGTATGGGATGGCGTAGGGGATCGCCTCGACGTGGCTGATCTTCATGGGTCTGGTGCCTCCTCACCGCCGGATCAGCGGGCTGCGGACGACATGGGTGCCCGCGGCACGGTCGGCGGAGTCGAAGAAGTCCTCGCGGTAGATGTCCCTCGGGAACAGCCGGGCCTTCATCAGCGCCTTCATCGTGTCGTCGACCATGTCGGGGCTGCCGCAGATGTACGCGACGTTGCCGGCAGCCCTGGGGTAGTCCTCCGCGAGCAGCTCTGGGACGCGGCCGGTACGGCCCTCCCACTCGCCGCGCGAGAGCGCCGGGCGGTAGGTGAACCAGTCGTGCTCGGCGGCGAGCGCCTCGAACCACTCCCGGTCGTAGAGGTCTGCCTCCGTGCGAACCCCGTGGTAGAGGACGACCTCCTGCGACCAGCCACTCTCCTTCGCCGTCTCCGCGATGTGCTTGACGATCGACTTCAGTGGCGCCAGGCCCGTGCCGCTGCCGAGGAGTAGGAGCGGCTTGTCGCGCTTGGGGCGGAAGGAGAACCGGCCGTAGGGCCCGGAGAGGCCGACGTGGTCACCGGCCGCGAGGTCCTTGAAGACCCAGCCCTCGGTGGCGACCCCGTTGTCGGAGCGCTTGATGTGGAGCTCGATCTGGTGGGGGTCCGCTGGTGTGCTCGCCACCGAGTAGGGACGGGTGTCGCCGTTCGGCAGGTTGAGCTGGATGTACTGGCCGGGGTTGAACGCCAGCGGCTGGTCCAGCCGGATCACCACCCGCCGCACGCTGGGCGCGACGTCCTCGACCGACTCGACCGTGCCGCCGTAGTCGCGGACGGGGTGGACGTCCACCCCCTCCTCGACGTCGACCTCGCCCTCGATCACGAGGTCGCTCCGAGGCTTCGCCACGCAGATCAGCGCAGCCCCCTCCTCGCGCTCGCTGTCCAGGAGCGCGTAGGGAGATGCGTCACCGAGGTCCACCTCGCCGTCCAGGACCTGGGCCTTGCACGTCCCGCACGTGCCGTGGGTACAGGCGTGTGGCAGCCAGATCCCCTCCCGGAGACAGGCGTCCAGCACGGTCTGGTCCTCGCGGCAGGTGACGTCGGTGCCGATCGGCTCGACCCGGACGGTGAAGGTGGATCCCATCAGGCCGTCCGGAACTTCAGCAGCGACTTGTGGCCGACCCCGAGGTCTGCCAGCGAGCGGTCCGCGGGTACCGCGCTGCCCGCAGCCGCGAGGGGCCGGTCGTCCACACGCCAGTCGGTCACCGCGGCCGGGTCGAAGTCGGGGTCGGAGGAGGCCCAGGGGTTCACCATGGCCGCCACGAACTCGCTGAACGGCATGGCCTTGGGGGCGCGGAACGCGGCGGCGGCCACCAGGAAGAGGTTGCCCTCCCAGTGCACGAAGACCAGCTGGTCGTCGCCGAAGTTCTCTGCCCGGTCGGCCGAGGGGAAGTCGTAGTCATAGAGGGCTTTGACGGCCATGGCTCAGGCTCCTTGCTTCGGCGCGGACTCGTGCCACGCGATCCACGACTGGTTGTCGAGCGAGCCCTTGTACTCGCCGTTGTCGCCCTCCTGGATGCCGTACCAGGCCAGCACGTCGGGCACCGTCGGACCCCCGCAGTTGCCCTGGTAGATCTGGTGCACCGGCAGCCAGGCCTGTATGTACTTCTCGGGCTCGCGCTCGAAGATCCACTGGCAGCCGTCGCTGCACATGTGGAACGTCTCGCCCCGGAACTCGCTGCGGCGGAACGCGATCGCCCCAGGGTCGTCGGGCTCGGTGAACGCCATCGGGATCTGGCACACCTGGCACAGCTGCGGCAGGCCCTGGAAGAACACCCGCCCCCCGCCGGCCTCGATCCGCCGGTGCTTCTCCCAGACCGGCCGGTAGTAGCGGTCGAAGGTCTCGGGGTACTGCTCCGAGAGCCAGTCGAGGTGGTGCTCGTCCGGGGTCTGGGTGGTGAAGGCGGCGGCGAACGAGAAGTTGTGCAGGATCTTGTAGACCTCGTGGGGGAGCTTGTCCTTCTCCTTGATCGCGTCCTGGACGTGGCGCGGCGGCTTGATGCCGTAGAACTCCAGGTCGGGGAAGAGCCCACCCAGCATCTGGTCCTCGAAGTAGAGCTCGAATGCCTCCTTCCAGCTCATCACCGGCTTGGGGAGCATGTAGTCCATCATCCCGGCGACCAGCGAGGACAGCCGGTACGCCCGCCAGAACCACTTGTCGATCCAGGCCTGGATGATCGGGACGTTGTCCTCGTCCTGCTCGAGCAGGAACTTGATCGCCTCGAGGCCCAGGGTCATGTGTCGGCTCTCGTCCGACTGCGCCGAGAAGCCGAACGACATGGTCGGCATGTCGCCGTTGAAGCTGGCGCCGCTCATGAAGGGCACGAACAGCAGGTTGGTCAGCAGGTACTCGAAGCTGAACGAGATCGAGATGAGGAACTCGAACGGCCCGGCGGACATGGCGTCGTCGAACATCGACTTCGGCACCGAGAGGTACCACACCCGGTCGTGCATCTTCGACCACGAGTGGAACCCGCTGTAGTACTTGTTGTAGTTCGAGATCGTGTGGATCTGCGTCTGGCAGTGCCGCAGCTCGTCGACGCTCTGGCACAGCGCCGCGAAGCGCGGTGCGGGGCCCTCGAGGTAGCGGGCGAGGTAGGCGAAGTGCCGGTGCGCGGCATACTCCAGCGGGGTCACGCCCTGGATGAAGAGCTTGATCGCGTTGAGGTAGGACGCGTCGGAGAGCGTGAGGTGCCCTTGGCTCTGCGCGAAGGAGTCGAGCACGGCATACAGCCGCTTGTCCTTCTCCGCCTGGTACTTGTAGTAGGCGTCGACTGTGAGGCGGAACGGGTCCTCCCAGCCGTCCCAGTCGTGGACCTTGATGCCCTCGTAGGAGGTGTAGGGGAACAGCGTGGCGCGGTCGACGTACGAAGGCTCCCAGTCGAGGTCGCGGGTCAGGAGCGAGTAGCGCTCCTTGAGCGGGAGCTTGCGCCCGGCCGGCCTGGCGGCTGCGGGCTGGGCAGCACTGGTTTGCGGAGAGCCGGGTTGGGGAGAGCTGGGTTGCGAGCCGGGCTGCGGGGAGCCGGGCTGCGGGGAGCCGGGCTGGGTCTCCTGGATGGTCATGTCAGTGCTCCCACTTCACGATGATCTGGTCGTCGTCCCACTCGGAGAAGTTGCCGGCGTAGGAGACGATCGCGAGCTGGAACTCGCCGGTCTCCCACTCGCGGCCGAGCCGGGCCTCCACGGTCTGGCGGTTGATGACGATCTGGCCGGGCGCCTGGAGCTTCACGAGCCCGGGCAAGTGGCGGATGGTCATCTCGGGGTTGTCCTGTCGGATCGCCTCGATGAGGGCGCGGTTCTCCTCCGACTCCTGCAGGTCGATTCCCACGTGGCGCATGGTCCCGGTGCTCATGCCGGCTCTCCCGTCAGCTCGGTCCACGCCGCGGCGTGACGATCGGCCGTGGTGTGCAGCGCCTGCCCGGCGCCGGCCTCTGGAAGGTGCGCGTCGATCGCGGCTGCCATGGGGGCCACCGCCTCCAGCGCCCGGGTTGCCCAGGTCTCGTGGGTCCGCCGAAGGACGGCTCGGTTGTCCGCCCCGTGCTGGGGGTCGCCGGTCCAGGCTTTGAGCAGCGCGTCGAGCCACTTGCGCTGGTCGGTGAACCACGAGGCCATGTGCTGTGCCAGAAGGCTGTACGCGCCGCCGCCGCCGAGCAGCGCGGACTCGTCGAGCGAGGTGTAGAGGAGCGGGTACAGCAGGGCGTCGACATGGTCGACGGCTAGCAGCCCCTCGGCCCAGTCCTCGACGGCCATCGCCTCCTCGGTCAGCCGGCGCAGCGCCTGCAGGTGCTCACCCTCGAGCCACTGCTGCTTCGCGGACTTGAGCACGTCAGCCGTGCCGCTGCCGGCCACGATGCCGATCCGGGAGATCATCTGCGCGTTGCCGATCCGGTCGAACGCGGCGAACGTGCAGCACTGCTCCAGAGACGTGCCGTAGGCGAACCGGGCCCCGGCCACGCTGACCAGCTGGGCGCCGGACTCGTAGTGGCGCACCGGGACCAGCACGTCGGCCACGACCCGCTGCCAGGGCTGGGGCATCCGGGCCAGCAGGTCGCGCTGCTCGATGTAGGCCAAGGTCTTGCCGAACTCGTCGTGGTGCGCGGCCCGGTTCGTCACGTAGGGGGTGTAGTAGAACGACCGCGGGTCGGTGAAGGTGTAGGGGTCGGTCAGGCGGAGCGCGGAGTAGCGCTCGTCGTAGAGCTCGCGGTCCTTGGCCCAGGTGGGCCGGTAGTGGAAGTTCTCGCGGGGCTCGACGTCGAGGGTGGCCTCGAGGTAGCGGCTCGCCGGGTGGTCGCCCAGCCGGTCGATGACGTTCTGGTACGTCTGCCGCTTCGGCTCGATGACCTGGTATCGCAGCTCGTACTGCACGGTGGTCTCCTGGGGTGGTTGGGCTGCAGGGAGGGGAGGGGGTATGCCGGTGGGGCGCCTCAGGCGGGCCGGCGCGTATGCCGGCGGGGCGCCTCAGGCGGCTGGGTGCCGGTCCGGTGGTGCGACGAGGCTGAGCACGAGGGCCTTCAGCTCGTCCTCGGAGGTCAGGCGGCGCGGTGCCTCCATCTCCTGCCCTGCCACCACGAGCCGGCCGATGGCGGTGTGGCCGGAGACTGCGGTCTGGACCCGGGCGCTGCGGTCGCCGCAGCCCAGGGTGAAGGCCAGCTCGGCCGGCCCTGAGTCGTCGACCAGGCTGATCGCCCGGCCGTGGTCGCGCAGGACGGCGTTGGCCTCGCTGACGAGCTGCTCGGCGAGGGAGCGCACGACCACCTGGGTGTCGGTGGCGATGGCGACGGTGGTCTGCTGGGCATCCTCGGTCTCCGGCTCGGGTGCGGGCTCGCCGTCCAGCAGGGCTTGCACGGCGAGCATGAACGGGGTCATCGCCGCACCCCGGCCGAGCGCGGCAGGACCGGCTCGAGCACGAAGTTGTGGAGGACGACGCTGGTCCCGTCCGCGAGAGAGGATGTCGCGAAGGCGATCTCGGTGCGCAGCGGGTGGTAGCCGAGGGCCGTGACGGTGACCTCGATGTGCGGCGGCCCCGCGTGGTGCCCGTGAGCGAGGATCTCGAAGCTCCCCGTGTGGTCCGCGGCCAGGCTGACGCCCCAGAGCTGGAGCGTGGCACTCCGCAGGGGACGACCCCCGGCCCCGGTGACGGTGCCGACGAAGAGGAGCTCGGTGCCGCCGGGCACGGACTGCTGGGTGACGACGGCGGGCGAGACCAGCCTGGGGACGTGCCCCTCAGTGGCCGGTGGGGTGGGTGCGGTGAGTGCTGGCGTGCGTGGTGACACTGGCCTTCTCCTCGGTCCGACGTCTGCGGCCGGTGGTGAGACGAGTGTCAGTCCTGAGATCATGTCAGGTGAAGTACATAGATCGTCCTGACTATGACGCAGGGAATATAGGTCATGGTGGGGTGCTTCCGAGGAGGCGACGCACCCGGGAGAGCACGCGGGCGACGTGGGGCGAGGTGTCGTCCGCGCGGGTCGCCACCGCCAGCTCAACCACTTCTGTCGAGCCGGCCAGCGGCAGGAAGGTGGCCCCCGTGATTCTCAGGTGCTGTACCGAGGCGGGTACCAGCGCCACACCGAGGCCAGCCGCGACGAACACGACCAGCGTCGAGGTCTCGCCGACCTCGAGCGTCGAGGCCGGGGTGAACCCAGCGTGCTGGCACGCATCCATCACGGCGTCGTAGACCACGGAGCGGTGGTGGGACGGATACGTGATGAACTGCTCGTGGCGCAGGTCGTTCAGGCGGACCTGCTGACGGGCGGCGAGCGGATGGCTCATCGGCAGCACGGCGATGAGGGGCTCGCGGCGCAGGATCCGCAGGGTGATCGAGGCATCACGCACCGGCGGCCGCAGGAAGGCGATGTCGAGGGTCCCCTGGTGGAGGGCGCCCACCTGGTCGGGCGTGAGCATCTCGCCGCGCAGGTCGAGCTCGAGGTCCGGGAAGTCCTCCCGCAGCGCCCGAGCCAGCACCGGGAGCACCTCGTAGGTCGCGGACCCGGTGAACCCGATCGCGACCCGCCCGACCTCGCCGGCGGCGACCCGCGCGGCCTCATCGCCGGCGGCGTCCACGGAGGCCAGGATGGCGCGGGCACGGTCGAGGTAGCGCTCGCCCGCTGCCGTGAGCTCGACCTTGCGGGTGGATCGCGTGAGCAGCTGCACTCCCAGCTCGGTCTCCAGCTGCTTGATCTGCTGGGAGAGCGGGGGCTGGGCCATGTGCAGGCGCTCCGCCGCCCGGCCGAAGTGGCACTCCTCGGCGACGGCGACGTAGTAGCGCAGATGGCGGAGCTCCATGACGTGACCGTAGAGGGCACCAAGGGCCGAAGTCGATATATGGGAAGTCTCAGTAAGGCCGGAGCCCGTATTGGCAGGTATGGATCAGGGCTTCTTACGTTGGCGCCATTGCGAGCCCATGACGTCGTGATCTGCTCTCCCTTGCGCGCACAGGTCGGCCGCTTCGGCGGCGTCTTCGCCTCCCTGTCGGCCCACGCCCGGACCCGCCCTCCATCGTTGCGCCGACCTCGCCAACGACGAGCAGCCAGAGCCGGTGACCGCGGCCCTCTTGGGCCACCTGCAGACCGCGCCGGCCACCCTGTCAGGCGCCTGAGCCGACCGCCAGCGCGCGCCGCACTCCAGGTCTCAACAGGTGACCCCGATCATCTCCGGCTATCTTGCGCCGGGCAGCACGACGGTCGAAACGGCCGCTGCATTGGCCGCGACCACGGCGGCGAGCATCGCGTCGATCGTCTTGCGAACCGCTTCGGCGGCCCAGTTCCCAATGGCGATCTCCGCTGCTCGAGCTCTCAGGTCGCCCTTGGACATCCCGTGTTGGCGGAAATCGACGACCTCCTGCTCACAGCGGAGGGCATGCAGGAGCGCGATGAGCGCGGCCGTGTGGGTGTCGGGCGGGGTACCTCGTACGAGGGTGTCTGTGATGGACCTGCGGACCTCCGCCTCATGGCGCGCATCTTCGGCCGGCCAGGTATGCCTCGGGAAGAGACCGAGCATCCTGGCCCGCTCTGATCGGAGGGCACCGCGGGCGGCCAGGCGCTCGTAGAGCCGCTCCCGCGCGTTCTTGGCGAGCTTCTTCACCGCTGCCTGCGGCTTCTTGCGATCATCTGCGATGAGGGCCTCCAAGGCGGCATCCAGGACGTCGTCGCCCGTCGGAGCCGGATCACGCACGACAACCCGACCACCCTTGTCCTTGGGTCCGTCCCACGCGAGCTCGACCCTGTTCATCAACGTCAGCTCGATGAGGTTCGCGCCGGCGAGCGCAAAGTCAACCTGGACCGCCGGCATACGGAGCTTGCCCGTGCCGTCGTCCGTGAGTAGCAGCAGTAGGTCTTCAGCGATGAGCATGGTCTCGTTCCTTCCTGGCTCTGGATGCGACGGCGGAGGGGATGGCGAGGGCGATTGCCGCGACTGCAACTCCCGCGATGCCGTGGTGGCTGCCGGCGATAACGACATCGCCGACCTGAAGCACCCCGTGCCTCCACTTTGAGGATGATGAGTTCTCTGGCGGTGCGGGGAGGGCCCTTGGTCCTCCCCGCCCCGCTCCTGGCCATGTGGTTCGGCGGTCCGAGGACGCCCGCGAGTGCAACCGCTGGTCGGCGTCTGCACGGTCACTGCCAGATGGCATGCTGGCCCGCATGACTTCGGGTCCGGGACCGATCAAGGACACGAAAGGCCACCGCCGCGCCGACATCCAGGGGCTTCGTGCGGTCGCCGTCGCAGCCGTGATCGCCAACCACCTGTTCGACTGGCCGCGCGGCGGGTTCCTCGGCGTCGACGCGTTCTTCGTCGTGTCCGGCTTCGTGATCACCGGGGTCCTGCTGCGCGAGCGTGACCGCTCCGGCCACACGTCGCTCCGCGGCTTCTGGGCGCGGCGGGCCCGCCGCATCCTGCCCCTCGCCCTGATCGTCCTCGCCGCCACGGTCGCCGCAGCGCGGTGGGCCTACGCGCCGGCCAAGGCAGCCGGCATACAGACCGATGCCCTCTGGGCCGCGCTGTTCGGAGCCAACTGGCACTTCGCCCAGGTCGGCACCGACTACTTCCAGCAGGGTCAGGCACCCTCGCCCGTGCAGCACTTCTGGTCGCTCGGCGTCGAGGAGCAGTTCTACCTCGTCTGGCCCTGGGTGCTGGCCCTGGCTGCGGTGCTGGCCGGCGCGCGCTCGGCCCGACGCGGGCGCATCGCCGTGGCCCTCGTCGCCGCTCTGGTTGCCGTCGCGTCGGTGGCCTGGGCGGTCGTGCAGACGCCTTCCGACGCCACCACCGCCTACTACTCCTCGCTCACGCGCGCGTGGGAGATCGCTGCGGGTGCCCTGCTGGCCACGCTCCCGGGGTATGCCGTGCGCCTGCCCTCCGCGCTCCGCTCAGCCCTGTCGTGGGCAGGCCTTGCGGGGTTGGTCGCTTCGTTCGCAGTCGTGGGCCCGGACGCCGGGGTGCCCTACCCAGCCGCCGTCGCGCCGGTGGTGGCGACGCTGGCCGTGCTGCTGGCCGGCGTGGGAGCTCCGGCGCCGGGCACCGTGCTGCTGTCCAACCCGGTCAGCCGCTACCTCGGCGACATCTCCTACGGCCTCTACCTGTGGCACTTCCCGCTCGTGGTGTTCGTCGCAGCCCTCGTCCAACCGGGCTCACCTCTGGAGTGGGCGACCGTCCTCGTCGCCACCCTGGTGCTCGCCGCGATCAGCTACCACCTGGTCGAGCGGCCCATCCTCGACGCCCCGCGCCTCCGAGCGGAGTCACGGCCCCACGGCGGCGCTCCTGCGTGGGGCGCCTGGTGGCGGGCGAGGCGGCGGGGCATGGTGGCCGCCGGGGCTGCCCTGGTGTGCCTGGTCGCCGGCGTCGGGGGAGCCGCCTACGCCGACCCGGGCGCCTTCACCCCACGGACGGTCCTCGCGGCCGCCGCCGAGAACGGCGCCGTCGCCGCGCCACCTGTGCCCGACCCGACCCCCACCACGACGACCACAACGCCCGTCCCCTCGCCCACCACGACTCCGACAGGCCCGCTGGTGATCCCGCTTGGTGCTACCGGCCGCAAGGTCCAGAGCGGCCTCAGCCGGGCGCTGGCGGCGGGCTCATGGCCGGCGGACCTCAACCCGTCGACGGACCAGTGGCAGACCACCGGCAACCGGCTCGCCGAGTCGAAGGGCTGCGTCGCGAGCGACGCCTCCGACCCGGCCTCGTGCACCTTCGGCAACCCCAGCGGGCCCGAGATCATCGTCTACGGCGACTCGCTCGGGATCCCCCTGCTCGCGACGGTCGTCGCGGCCTACGGGAAGCACTACAAGATTCGCGGGATGACCAAGCTGGCCTGTGCGGTCAACGGTGTCAACGCCAACTTCGGCCAGGACGACTGGGCGATCCCGTGCGTCAGGCACCGCAAGATGACCGTCGCCTACGTCAAGAAGGTCAAGCCGGTCGCGCTGATCATGGTCGAGAACTACGCCTGGTCGCTGAAGCTGAGGTCCGGGGCCTCAGGTCGCGCCGCCGGACGCGAGTGGCTCAAGGCTGACCAGGCGTTCGTCAACTCCGTCAAGTCCAGCGTCGACCACGTTGTTATCCTCGGCCCGTCGATGCCTGGCGTCGCCTTCCTCGACTGCTACCGGCCCGGCGGCTCTCCCGGGAGGTGCGTCACCGGCATACCGAAGTGGTGGCGAACCACGCGGGACGCGGAGCGGAAGATCCAGGACGCGACCTTCGTCGACACCACCCACTGGTACTGCGTCGACGGCCGCTGCCCGATCTTCACCGCCAACACCGGCTCGGTGCTCAAGGGCGACTACCTGCACACGTCGGTCCAGTACGCGCGCCAGCTCGCCCCCGACCTGTCCTACATGCTGTCGTATGCCGGTGTGCTGAGTCCGCGGCCCTGAGCCGCTCAGGGCGACTCCTGGCTCGGGTCGAGGCGGGCCCAGCTGGCCGGGTCACCCCAGATCGAGCCGGAGTCGAGGTAGGGCCGGAGCAGGGCAGTCAGTACTGCGTCGCCGCGGCCGTTCAGCTCCTCCGAGGCGATTCTGCGGGCAGCGCCTGCGAGGAAGTCCGCAACCTGGACCCGGGGGTCGGTCTGGGAGTCGACCAGCCGCAGGGTGGCCACCCGATGGCCGGCGGTGCCGTTGCCATGGGCGCCTAGCCCGGAGCTGCCGATCGCCTGGCGCACGCGCTCGGGGGTGAGCGAGACCTGCTGGTCGTGGACGATCGACACCGGCCTGCCGGCGCTGGCCCAATGGTCGACAGCCGCGGAGATGGCCGGGAACAAGGGGTCGAGGTGGGGGATCGCCCTCGCTGCCTGCGCGGTCGTGCCGTCCCGGGCCTGGGCGCGCGCGAGGTCGTTGAAGGTCTCGAGCAGGTCGCGCCAGCGCTCCGGTCCCAGCTCCGCCGGGCCCTCGCGGTAGAGCGCCCGGGCCAGCGCCTGACGGCGCTGCGGCAAGACGCTGGTCACGGGTCCGCGCAGCTCGGCCAAGTAGTCGACGAGTGCCGTGACGAGGTGGAAGACCTTTTCGGTGAGGTGGACGTGGGCTCGCCCGTGCAGCGGTCCGCTCGGGCCGAGCAGCCACTCCAGAACCCGGCGGTTGCGTTCCCGAAGGACCACGCTGGCCTTGACTTCGTTGGCCGGCGACCGCGCGTCGACCCGGACCCGGGAGATGCAGGCCTCTGCAGCAGCAAGGTCGATGCTCACGCTGGCGTGCGCGAACACGTCGGTGCTGCCGCCGATGAGCTTCAGGCCTTCGGAACCCGACTCGTCGCACGCGATCTCGAGCGGTCGACCGGTCGGCGCGGCGACGGCGTCGAGGTCGCGGGCCGCGGTCACACGCGGGTCTTGGGCTGGCAGCGCCACGTGGCGATCATCGGCCCTGAGGCGGTGGAAGGTCCACCGGGTATGGCTCCGGGCTCAGCGGTCCGAGGGTGACACCGAGTCGGAGGCTGCCGAGTGGTGACCTTCGGCCCGTGTGCCCGCGCCCGGCCGGCCTAGCGTGGAAGGAGAGAACGATTCCGGGAGGTCGCCATGGCGGTCACGACAGCACCACACTCATCACCACGCTCATCGACCGTGGGCCAGCGGCGGTTCGGCTATGCCGTCGGGGTCCTAGTCAACGCCGTCATGTTGTACGCCGTCAACATCTGGCCGAGGTGGGACATCCTGCCCTTCCTGACCGAGGACACCAGACAGGTCATCCCCTGGGTCAACGCCTCGATCCTGTTGAGCCTGGTGGCCAGCGTCGTCTACATGATGAGCGACCCGGCTTGGCTCAAGGCCCTGGGCGACATCGCGACGGCCGCGATCGCCGTTGTGGTGCTGGTCCGGTTCTGGCAGGTGTTCCCGTTCGACTTCGGGGACGCGACGTTCGACTGGGCGCTCCTGACGCGCATCGTGCTCGGGGTCGGGATCGCCGGAAGTGCCATCGGAATCCTTGCGGGTGTGGTCCGGCTCGCGAGGGCGGTTGGGGCGAACGCGCCGTCCCGGTGACGGAGGCGAGCGCGGGCGCCGGCCGGCGCACCCGGCATACCGGCGACCTGCCCCCTCAGACAGAGTCGGACGGTCGTCACGCGTCAGCGCCCTCACTCATCCGCTTGGCCCAAGCCGCCGCCTCCACGCGGCTGGTCGTGCCGGTCTTGTGGAGAATGTTGGACACGTGGACGCTGACCGTCTTGGGAGAGATGAACAGGTCGCGGGCGATCTCACCGTTGCTGCGTCCCGCGACGAGGAGGCTCAGGACCTCCCTTTCCCGGTCGGTCAGCACGGCCAGAGGGGTGGGCGTTCCCCTCGACGGCGTCAGTGCCGGTATGGCGTCGACCTGGTCGAGGGAAATGTGCGCTGTTCGCGCCAGCGACTCCACGTCTTCGCACAGGGGTTGTGCCTGCAGTTGTCGGGCGATGGCGTGACTGGCGCGCAATGCCTCGGCGGCCGCCCCTGCTGCGCCTTCGGCCAGTAGCGCCCGCCCCAGTCGCCACGAGGCGATCGCCTCATCCCAGACCAGGCCGGCCATGCTGGCGCGGTCACGGACCTGGCGCCAGGCCACGGCCTGCCCAGGGCCGCCGGTGCAGCGAAGGGCTTCGGCAGCAAAGCGGGCTTCCAGCACCCGACGTGGGTGGTCCTTGCCCGAGCCGTTGGTGAACCGCGCTCCAGGGAGCGCGGCGCGGCGGGACACCAGTGCGTCCAGAGCGCGGACCGCGGCGGCTATTCCGGCTACGTCGCCTCGGTCACGGGCCCGTTCCGCCAGGTCCGCGACTATGGTCGCTCCCCACGTCATCAGCGGGTCCAAGCCGCCGATGTCGAGGTCTTTGAGGTGCAGGGGCCATCGTCGGTCGAGATAGTCGAGAGCGAGGTCGGGCTGCCGCTCGGCGAGCATGACCTCGACAGTGACCGCGGTGATCGGGACTCCCGTGAAGTCGGGCCTGACGATTTCGGCGATGCGCTCCAAGTGGCGCCTGGCCTCCGACACGCGTCCTGCCCGCACCGCCAGCCACGCGGCGTCGCATCGGGCGAACGCTCCGGTGACCCCGGCGCTCCCTGCTGCCAGGGCCGGGCGGAGGAGCTCTCGGGCTTCCTCCCAGCGGCCAAGGTCGATGAGGAGGCTCGCGCCGTGCGCTGCCAGGAAGTATCCGTAGTGGCTGCTGCCCGCCGAGAGCGCGTCCGCTGAGGCGCGCCGCGCGACTTCTGCTGCGTCGGCGAGCCGCCCGTCATCCGTCAGGCGGTTGACCCACCAGATGGCGGTCTCAGCAATCCAGGTCGCGTCTGCGGAGCTGGCCAGCGTGTAGGCCTCTTCAAGCTCGGCCAGGGAGTTCGAGGCCGGATCCCTCCTCGTGACCATGGCGTGGGCGGTGAGGGCATGGGCGCGAGCCAGCGGTGAGCCCGAACGCTGGGCAGTGGCCAGGGCATCGTCGGCAGCGGCCAGGCCAGGCAGTCGGTTGCCCCTCGAATCCACGGCGTCGTCCGGATCGGCGTCGTCGTCCCAGCACTGGGCCTGGGCGAGCCGGGCAAGGGCGAGGGCCCGCTCCGGGCTGTCCGGAGAGCTCTCGGTGAGCTCGATTGCCGTTCGCATCTCCGGCCGGTACCAGTACTGGCCGGGCGAGTGGCCCCAGTCGACGCGGGTCCACGCCACGAGCAGGGTGCTGGCGGTCAGGGGGTCCCGGCCACGATCGACAAGCTCGAGGGCCGTGCCGAGCAGGTCGTTCGCAGTGTCGTAGTCACCGATGGCCTCAGCCGCGTTGGCCGCCCGGCTCAGGAGCGCAAGGCGGTCGGACTCGCCGCGGACCTGGGGGGAAACCTGGTCCCAGAGCGAACACGCTCGCGTGAGGTGGCGACTCAGCTCCGCCGTGGCCCGCAGGTGTGCCGCATAGTCTGCGGCGGCGAGCGACCAGCGGAAGGCGGCGTCGAGCTGCCCGGCTGCCTCGTGGTGGGTGGCGAGGTCGGCGGCGAGGAACGGCGACCGGTTGACGACGGCCTCAAGCTCCCCGGCATACGCAGCATGCATGGGTGCCGCCTCAGCAGGGTCGAGGGCGTCGAGCAGCACCTCCGCCAGCAGGGGATGCCAGAACCAGTAGGTCCGATCCCCGGCGAGGCGCAGCACGCCGGCGTCGAGCGCCTCGCGCAGCAGAGCTGGCAGTCCGCTGACTGATGGCAGAGCGACTTTGGCAACCACAGCGAGGCGCTCGAAGCTCACCGGGCGACCTCCGACGGCAAGGAGCCGGGTCACCTCGCGGGCAGGCCTCGACAGTGTGTGCCAGCGGGCCGACACCGCCTCGCGAAGCGCCTGCGGCGGATCTGCGGGTACCCGGCGCAGCCCTGCTGAGGCGTTCCTGACGATGAGTTCGGTCAGGTAGGCGTTGCCGCGCGACCAGCGGTGGACGTCGGCCATGTACTCCTCGGACGCTGGGGATGGCAGCAGGCTGGCGATCTGCTCCGCGGTCTCCTGCGCGTCGAGTCGTTCGAGGGTCAGCTCCGAGACGCCGGGCAGCCGCCTGACATCGGCCAGCCAGGTGTGCAACGGACTCCCCTCGGGTCGCTCCTCCAGCCGGATGGTCACGATCACGGCCAGGCGCTGGACCCCGAACCCGGCGATCAGGTAGGCCAGGGCATCCAGCGACGCTGCGTCGGCCCACTGGAGGTCATCCACCACCAGGACTGTCGGTGCGCGCCGCGCCAGGCGGAGGAGCACCGTGTCGATCCACGACAGGACCGTCCCGGGCACTTCGGCGCTTGCCCGTACCCCGATCGACGGCAGCAGTGCCGTGAGCTCCTCCGCATCGGCGAACACCTCGGCGGCGACCATCCGATCCGCCTGCGACGCCCAGCGATCAAGCGCCGAGACCATGGGCGCGTAGGAGAGGCTGGCAGCGCCGAAATGGACGCACGAACCCCACAGCACCTCGTATCCCTCGCCCAGAACCCCCGCACAGACCTCCTTCACCAGGCGCGTCTTCCCCACCCCCGCCTCACCATGAATCACCATGGCGCCTGGGTGTCCGAGGGCTGCTTGCGCGAGGACCCCCACCAGCGCCTTGGTCTCGTTCAGCCGCCCGATCAGCCGGGATCCCGCTGCATCGGGGACCGCGCCCATGAGAGTGAGTGTCCCCCAGCCGCGAGACAGTGTCACTCGCCACGCAGGCGAGTCAGCCGCCTACCTCGTACCACCCGGTGGTCAGTCGTCCGGCCGGAAGCCGGTAGGCTGGTGGGAACGGGCCCGCAGAGTTCTGCCTCGGGCCTCCAAGTCCGTGTAGGCGTCTCACAGAGACCGCGACGACCGGGCTTCCAGACTTTCAAGTCCTCTTGAGCGTCGATGCCGACAGCGCCGCGACCCATGTCGCGCCGGGCAGAACGACCGTTCCTGCATTGGAGTACCCACCTGTGTCCACCGACACGTTCGGCGCGCTCGGCGTGCCCACCGTCCTCACCGCGGTCCTCGCCGACCGCGGCATCACCAGCCCGACCCCGATCCAGGCGGCCACGCTGCCGGACTCCCTTGCCGGGCGCGACATCCTCGGCCGCGGCCGCACCGGCTCGGGCAAGACCTACGCCTTCCTCCTCCCGATGCTCGCGCGCCTCGCCGCCAGCAGCACCCGCCGTGGCCCCAACCGGCCGCGCGCCCTGGTCCTCGCCCCAACCCGCGAGCTGGTCACCCAGATCGACGAGGCGCTCGCGCCGCTGGCCAGACCCCTCCGCCTGACGTCCCGCACGGTCTTCGGCGGCGTGGGGCAGAGTCCGCAGGTCAGCGCGATCCGATCGGGCGTCGACATCCTCGTCGCCTGCCCGGGCCGCCTCGAGGACCTCATCGGCCAGGGCCATGTGTCCCTCGACGCCATCGAGATCACCGTGCTCGACGAGGCCGACCACATGGCTGACCTCGGCTTCCTCCCAGCCGTGCGCCGGATCATGGACCGCACGCCCCGAGCCGGCCAGCGCATGCTCTTCTCCGCCACCCTCGACTCCGGAGTCGAGGTCCTCGTCAAGCGCTACCTCCAGCGTCCGATGACCCACGAGGCCGACTCCGTGCAGTCACCGGTCACGACGATGAGCCACCACGTCCTGCACGTGACCCCCGCCAGCCACATGCCGGTACTGCTGGACCTCACCGCTGCGCCCGGCCGCACCGTCGTCTTCACCCGGACCAAGCACCGCGCCAAGAAGCTCGCCCGCCAGCTCAACGCCTCGGGCGTGCCCGCGGTCGAGCTTCACGGCAACCTCTCCCAGGGCGCCCGCACCAGGACCATGGAGGCGTTCCACAGTGGCGCCGCCCGCACCCTGGTGGCGACCGACATCGCCGCCCGCGGCATCCACGTCGACGACGTCGGCCTGGTCGTTCACGCAGACCCTCCGGTCGAGCACAAGGCGTACCTCCACCGCTCCGGCCGTACGGCTCGGGCCGGGGCCGAGGGCACGGTGGTCACCCTGATGACCGACGACCAGGTCAGTGACGTCCGCAGCCTCACCCGCAAGGCAGGCATCACTGCCACGACGACGCGGGTTGACGCTAGACACCCCCTGCTGCGTGAGCTGGCCCCCGGCGAGCGCACGTATGCCGGTGGGTTCACCGCCGCGACAGCCTCGCGTTCGGCGGCCCGACTGGTCGTCAACGCCGGGCAGGACGGCAGGCGACGCAGCGGTCGGCGTGGTCCCGCCCGGGGCACCGGCATCACCTCGCGCGGCTCGGCGACGGACAGCCGCGCGACAGGGGCGGCGACCGGCAGGCGAACGTCCGGGACGGCGACCGGCCAGCGATCATCGGGTGGGGCGGCCGCCTTCTCGGCTGGTACCCGCGCCGGCTCGCGGCGCGGGCGTTAGCCCGGGCCTGGGCACCCCCTTCCTCACCTCCGGGAAATCAGCGGCGGGGCGGCGGCTGGGGGCGGCCCAGATAGAGCCACATGAGACCGCCGAAGACGTTGAGGAAGACCAGGAGAACCAGCCACACCTGACGGGGGTAGGTGCGCACCTCCTGCTCCGGGGTGCGCGCGAAGTCATAGAGGCAGTAAGCCCAGAAGGCGATCGCGGCCAGGGCCACGACGGCGCTGCTCACATTGACCAAGGCCATGGCAGCGCCTGAAGCACGGGTCATGGGAGAGAGTCTGCTCTCCCACCATGAACGTCGCCTCCGACGCCTAGCTGGGCGCGACGAAGACGCAGAAGGGGTGGCCGGCCGGGTCGGCGTACACCCGGAGCGGCTCGACCGGATCCTGGGAGCGGTCCTGTAGCAGCCGTGCGCCGAGGCCGAGGGCGCGCTCGTGCTCGAGCTCGAGGGCGTCCATGCTCGTGACGCTCAGGTCGAGGTGTGCCATCTGGGGGTAGGGCCCCGACGGCCAGGTGGGCTCGGGCAGGCCGTCCACCTCCTGGAACGCGAGCCGCCAGCCATTGCGCGGGTTGACGAGCACCAGCCAGTCGGGCGCGGTGTCTGGGGTCTCGCCGGCGGCGGGCAGCTCGTCGCCTGACCGGTAGCGGAGTCCCAACAGCTCGCGATAGAACTCCGCGAGTACGCGGGGAGAAGGACAGTCGAGCACGACCTGTCGAATCTCCAGCTCCGATCTCTCCATCTCTGCCTCCCAGATGATCTGCGCCTGCTCTCAACACGGCCGCCCGTGGCCCACCTCGATCTGCCCGTGGTCTCACCCTGGTCGGCCGCTGACCTGCCCCGACGGGCTCCCCAACCACCCTAGGCACGGGCACGCAGCGGCGCAGTCCGGGCGATAGTCGGAACAGCGACCGGGCAGTAGCCCGAACAGCGACCGGGCGGCTGCCTGAGCGCCGCAAAGGTCGGATACCAGAGCCGGCTTCAGACGGTCACCTTCTCCTCGGTGGACAGGGTGGCCGGGCCGTAGACCTTGTAGACCCGCACAGCCCAGAAGACGAGCAGCACGGTCATGACGAACCCGGGGCCGACTGGTCCCTTCGTGGGCCACACCGAGAAGAAGTCGAACAGTCCGTGGAACAGGATGACCAGCAGCAGGCTTCCGTGCGTGCTGTTGAACAGCCACGTGTAGACCACCGGGCCCACCGTGGCCACGGAGAGCAGCACCGGGACCACCATCCAGCCCAGCTCCCGGTAGGTGTCGCGGTAGAAGATCGCCGGCAGGTGCCAGGCCGCCCAGAACAGGCCCAGGACCAGCGATGCTCCCAGTGCGCTGTGGCCGGCCTGCAGCCGCGGCAGCGCGAACCCGCGCCAGCCCACCTCTTCGCCCAGGCCGAAGGTCGCCATCCACAGCCCCAGCGCCGGCAGCAGGCCCAGCGACCCGAGGTAGTCCACCTCGCCCAGAGCTCCCAGGTCCGGCCGGTCGCCGCTCACCAGCCACCCGCCGAGCACGAAAGCCCCGAAGACCACGAGTGGTGCGGCAACCGCGAAGCCGTAATATCCAGCCGGCGCCCGCCAGCGAACGGCCCGCGCCGCGAGCTCCCGGCATCCTGACCAGCCGCGCGTCACCAGCGTGACGACGACCGCGGCCACCAAGGGCCCGAACGATGCGACGTAGTGCAGCCCCAGCGGAAGCGACGTGGCCAGCAGACCTTGAGCGGCCAGGGCGAGCGGGACCTGGATGGCCCACGAGAAGGTGAAGGTCACCGCGAAGTACGCCACCAGCTCCGCCCGGCGAGAGCGCGAAGACAGAGCTGTCGGTGGACTGGCTCGCTCCAAGATTCCCCCTCCATCGAGCTCACCTCCAGCATCGGTCGAACCCACGCTCCCCGTTGCCGAATCCGTCCACATCCACTGCATCCCCTGCGTCCGCCGGCTGGCGAGGGCAAGGTGCGCGAAAGGCGGCCGGCCCAGAGGTAGAGTCCTTGGCGCCGAAGCAATGCCCGCGGGCAGGGAAAGTGAGGTCGGCTCCGTCGTGGTGACGGGGTCGCGTCACGAGCCACCCCGAGGAGCGCTTCGAGGTGGGGAGGGAGATCCGCCACATGGACGTCATCGACACCGTCTTCCAGAGCCTCGACGACCGATTCCGCGGTCTCGACGGCGACTACGTCGTCGAGCGCATCCACACCGGCACGCGGAAGTCGGAGGGCCCGGTCTACTTCCCGGCCGGGCGCTACCTCGTCTGGAGCGACATCCCGAACTCGCGCCTCATGCGATGGGACGAGACCACGGGCGCCGTCGGCGTGTTCCGCGAGGACTCCGGCTACGCGAACGGCAACACGATCGACCGCCAGGGCCGGCTCGTCACCTGCGAGCAGGGCAACCGGCGGGTCACGCGCACCGAGCACGACGGCTCCGTCACCGTCCTCGCCGACGCCTACCAGGGGAAGCGTCTCAACAGCCCGAACGACGTCGTGGTGCGGGCCGACGGCTCGATCTGGTTCACCGACCCCAGCTACGGCATCGACAGCGACTACGAGGGCAACGCCGGCGAGAGCGAGCTGGGCGGCTGCTTCGTGTTCCGCCTCGACCCCACCACCGGCGAGCTGCGCGTCGTGGCCGATGACTTCGTCCGCCCCAACGGCCTCGCTTTCTCCCCCGACGAGTCACGGCTCTTCATCGCCGACACGCGCCAGGAGCCCAGCCACATCCGGGTCTTCGACGTCAGTGAGTCCGGGGCGCTCAGCGGTGGCGAGATCCACTGCACCTGCGACAACGGCAGGTTCGACGGCCTCCGGCTCGACGCGGACGGCCGGATCTGGGCCGCGGCCTGGGACGGCGTCCACTGCTTCGCGCCCGATGGCGACCTGATCGGCAAGCTCCTGCTGCCCGAGTCGGTCGCGAACCTCACGTTCGGCGGCCCGAAGCGCAACCACCTGTTCATCACCGCCGGCCGCTCGGTCTACGCCCTGCGGGTGACCTTCTCCGGGGCGCGCTATCCCGACTGACCCCCCGAGGCCATGGACGCCCGCGCGTCTGTCTGTCCCGCCTGGTGACCCCAGTGGGAGGCGAGGACCGCGGGCACGTCACTCACCGGCATACGACGGGGTATGCCGTGTGGTCGCCTCCCAGCGCAGTGCGCACCTTCCGCCCGGCGGAGTCACCGCGCATGAGGTGACGGCGAGCCGGACTCGAGGAAGGTCAGCACTGCCGCGACCCGCCGGTGCACGGGGGAGTCCTGCAGTCCGAGCTTGGTGAAGATGGCGCTGACGTGCTTCTCCACGGTCGAAGCGGAGAGGTGCAGCGAGGCCTCGATACCGGCGTTCGTGCGGCCCTGGGCCATCTCGTGCAGGACGTCGAGCTCCCGCGGGCTCAGCGCCGCCAGAGGGCTCCTGGCATCCTGGCTGCGCCGGCGCACCAGGGCGTCGACGATGAGCGGGTCGATCACCGAGCCGCCGGAGTGCACCTCGCTCAAGCCGTGGACGAGGTCCTCGAGGTCGCCGATCCGGTCCTTGAGGAGGTAGCCGAGCCCCGCCGAGCCGTCGGCGAACAGGGCCGAGGCGTAGCTGTCGTCCGTGTGCTGCGACAGCACCAGGACGCCGGTGCCCGGATGGCCGGCGCGAATCGTGTGAGCCGCCTCGATGCCTTCCATGTGGTGGCCCGGGGGCATGCGGATATCGGTCAGCACGACGTCCGGGGTGAGCCGCCGCACGGCGTCGAGCAGCTCGGTCGCGGTGCCCACGCAGGCGACCACGTCGATCTCACCGGAGTCCTCGAGCAGGCGGCGCAGCCCCTCCCTCACCAGGTAGTTGTCCTCGGCGATCACGACGCGTAGCCGCTCAGCCATGGGAGCCCCTCCCGTCCCCGACTGGCAGCTCGGCGGCGACCAGGGTCCCTGAACCCGCCCCTCTGGTCACCTTCACCTCGCCCCGCACCGCCGCGACCCGGTCGCGGATGTTGGCCAGCCCGCCACGGGCCACGGCTGGCGACGTCTCGAAGCCGCGGCCGTCGTCCTCGACCTCGATCCGCAGCCGGCCGTTCTGCCGGGACAGCGCCACCCGGGCTCTCGTGGCCTCGGCATGCTTGGCGGTGTTGGTCAGGGCCTCCCGGACGACGTAGTAGGCAGCCGCCTCCACCTCGGGTGCGAACCGCTCGGTGCGGACCCTGTCGTCGGCATGCACGGTGAGCGGGATCGGGAACCGGGCCGCGCCCGACTCGACCGCGGCGACGAGACCGTTGTCGCTGAGCACCGGCGGGTGGATCCCGTGCGCGATCTCGCGCAGATCGGCCAGGGTCTCCCGCGCCTGGTCCTGCAGTTCCACGAGATCCGACACGCCGAGGGCACCTCGGGCCAGCCGGTTGCGAGCCAGACGGAGCCCGGCGATGAGAGCCACGACGTTCTGCTGTATGCCGTCGTGCAGGTCGCGCTCGAGGCGTCGCCGCTCGTCGTCCTGGGCTGCGACGAGCCGCCTGCGGGACTCCGTCAGCTCGGCGAGCTGCTCACCGAGCAGGGCGGTGAGGCGCACGTTCGCGACGGCGGTCGACGCCTGGCGCGCGATGGTGGCGAGCAGGTCGAGCTCGTGCCGCGAGTAGGCCCCCGAACGACGCGGGCCCAGGTCGATCCGGCCGACGCGCCGACCGGCACGGGACAGATCCCGGGTCACCTCAGGCTCACCTTGGGGGGATCCGGCGACTCCGTGGGGAGCCGAAGCCCAGTCGCCATCCGCGTCCAGGAGAAGGATTCGGACCCACGTCGCCCGAAGGCCCTCCCGCACCGCGTCGGCCAGCTCGGCCAGCACGTCGTCGAGCCCCACGGTCCGTTCCAGCTGGGAGCCGAGGGCGGTGAGCAGGGCAAGCTGTCGCTCCCGGTCACCCAGCACGCGCCGCCGGACGAAGGCCTCCGCCTTGTCGCGGAGGGGCTGGAGGCCCAGGGCCGCGAGCGCCGTGACGATGACCGCGGTAGGCCGCGAGAGCCGGCTGCCGATCAGCAGGGCCGGCGCCGCCACCGCGCAGGCGTAGAGGACGGTGATGAGCAGCCAGGATGACCTGAGGGCCACCCTCGCGCGCTCGTGGGATCGCACGCCGAAGGCTCCGTACACGAAGACGCCATGGATGAAGGCCACCGGCAGGGCGAGCATCGAGACGTAGACCAACGCGTGCGAGACCGTCATGGCCAGGCTCCGCTCGGGAACGCCTGCGGCTACAGCGGCCATGAATTGCCCATAACCCACCGTGGCCCCTGCGACCGTGACGGCCATGACGCGCAGCCGGGAGCGTGTGGCGGCATCGCCGAACAGCGCGCGGCTGGTGAAGACGACGAGCGCAAGTCCGATGGTCGCCCACGGGAGGAGAAGCACGGACTCCGCAAGGGGGGCCGCCCACGCGAGGGACGAAACGGCATACGGGTTGGGGATCGGCACATCGAGTCCCAGCCAAGGCGACATGGGGACGGTGGGCGACACCACGAGCGTCACGGGAAAGACGAGGAGGTCCAGCCACACGAGGCGCAGCGTCCGCCGCTGCCACGGACGCTCCAGGGACCCGTCGGGGAAGGCGCCGAGCGACAGCGCCCCGCCGATGGTGGACAGCGCGTCGGCCGAGATCCCGATGCCGTTGACCCAGGGGAACGCGGACGAGCCAGGGAGGTCCGGCCGGGCCGCGACGACCGCCTCGTACGCCGAGCTCACCGCCATGCCCGCGGCCCCCAGCAGGATGTAGATCCCCTGGCGACTGTCGGAGACGCTCGCCAGCCACAGCCCGAGGCCGAGGAGCGGCACGATGGTGAGGAGTGGCCAGGCCAGGGTCTCCAGGGTGTCCTGGTGCGACGTGGCGATGCGGGCGCCGAGGCTGTAGACCATCGAGCCCACGCCGAGGACGCCGAGCAGCCAGACCCGCGCTCGTGCGAACGTCACCACCCCATGATCGGCCCCCCGACGCGTTCCTGACAGAAGGTCAGCCACACTCGCCCCCTGGGGCAAACCTCCATCAGGTGTGCGGATTTCCCTGTTCCCGTGGCTGGCTTGGGGGCGGGACGGTGAGGGGACGGGTCCGGCCGGACCCGAATACCTGCAGCGACGGGGAGGGAACACCCATGCGCAAGACGTACACCGGGATCGCCTGGGCCATCGCGGGTGGGGTCGTGGTCCAGGCCGCGGCCATCGCCTTCGGCTTCGGCGGGATGGCGCACTACATCCAGGAGGGTGGCGTCGTCGACAAGGCCCTCGTCGAGAGCCGGGAGGCGACGTTCACGGGCGACCTGGGGTTCCCGATCCACGAGATCGTCGGCGGGATGGTTCTGCCCCTGCTGGCCCTGGTCCTGCTCGGCATCTCCTTCTTCGTGAGGTTCCCGGGAGCCAGGAAGTGGGCCGCCATCCTCTTCGGCCTGGTGGTCCTCCAGATGATGGCCGGCTACTCGATCAAGGACCTGCCGTACCTCGGTCTGTTCCACGGCGCCAACGCCCTTGCCGTCCTGGTCACAGCGGTCATCACCGCGCGCCGGGCACGCGTTGTGGCGGCCGGCTCGGCCGCCGAGCGCGCCACCGCGGATGTCCCGGCCTGAGGTCGCTTCTCGCCTCGGCGCCCGCCGCCTGGCGGCGGGTGCGGGCGCCGTGGCGGTCCTGGGCCTCGCGGTGACCGCCTGGTCCTCGACCCGGCTCGGCGACTACTCGGTCATGTCGATGGGGTATGTGGAGGACGGCCTGGGGGCAGCGGGGCAGGTCGCGGGCGGTCACGCCCATGGAAGCAGCGGTGGGCCGGCTTCCCGGCCAGGTGAGCCGACGTCCGCGGCCACGACGGGACAGCAACCCGCGTCGGTCAGCGTCACGTCCCTTGTCGCCGATCCCAGCCGGCCGGCGGACGTGCGCTACACGCTGGTCGCACGCCAGGGGCACGTGGCCATTACCGGCGGGCGCGCGCTGGACGGCTACACGCTGAACGGCACGTCGCCGGGGCCGGTGCTCCACGCTCGGCAGGGACAGCTCGTCGAGGTGACCCTGGTCAACGAGTCGGTCACCGAGGGGGCCACCCTGCACTGGCATGGCGTCGACGTCCCGAACGCGAGCGACGGCGTCGCCGGGGTGACCCAGGACGCCGTGCCGGTGGGCGGCCGCTTTGTCTACCGCTTCGTGGCCGAGCACGCGGGGACGTACTGGTACCACTCCCACCAGATGTCGCACGAACAGGTCGAGCGCGGCCTGCTCGGGGCACTGGTCGTCGACCCGGCCGACCATCCAGCGAGCGGCCGGCCCGGCCCCCCGGAGAAGCCGGCGGACGTCGTCGCCCTGCTGCACATCTACAGCGGGCAGCACACCCTGAACGGCCGGGCGGGCGACCAGCGGGTCCAGGCGGCACCCGGCCAGCGGGTGCGGGTGCGGGTCATCAACTCGGACATGGGCACAGCGGCGGTCTGGGCCTCCACGGCATACCGGGTCGTCGCAGTCGACGGGCGCGACGTCCACGGCCCCACAGACGTGACCGCGCGCAAAGCTCTCGTTGCCGCGGGCGGCAGGCTCGACGTCGAGGTGGCCGCTCCCGCGGATGGCTCGGGGCTGCGCCTGCATGTCGGCGGCGCGCGCAGCCTGGTGGTGGGCGACGGCACTGCAGCTCCCGCAGTCCGGCAGCCGAGGGCCACGCTGGATCTCCTCTCCTACGGCAGCCCGCGCCCACTGGGGTTCGACGCGAGCCGCGCCGACCGGCGCTTCGAGTACGTCATAGGGCGCAGGTTCGGCCTGGTCGACGGGCGTCCCGGAAGCTACTGGACGATCAATGGGCACCTCTTCCCCGACGTCCCGATGTTCCATGTCCGCGAGGGCGACGTGGTCCGCATGCGCATCGTCAACAGGTCCGACGAGGTGCATCCCATGCACCTGCACGGCCACCACGTCGTCGTCCTCGAGCGAAACGGCGTCGCTGCGACGGGAAGCCCGTGGCTCGTGGACTCGCTCGACGTCCGCCCGGACGAGACCTACGAGGTCGCCTTCCTCGCCGACAACCCCGGCATCTGGAGCGACCACTGCCACACGCTGAGGCATGCGACCGACGGACTGGTCGCCCACCTGATGTACGAGGGCGTCACGACCCCGTTCCTCGTGGGCGGGGCGGCCCACAACAAGCCGGAGTGACGCCTCCGCAGGTTCTGATCTCAGGAGCGAACGACGGGTGTGATCGCCATGTGCGAGAGCAGGAGGTAGGAGAGCGTGAGGTGGGAGAGCGTGAGGTGGGAGAGCGTGCGAAGGACCGCCCTGGCCGTCGCGGTGGTCGACCTGGCCGCGGTGACCAGCCTGGTGGTCTTCTTCGCGGTCGGTGGCCCGTTCGGAGCAGCCAACGATGTCCTCAACGCGGCCATGGGGGTGCTCAGCGCGCTGCTGGCCTGGCAACACCACGGCGCCGCAGCGCGAGGGCGCACCGGGCTGTCGGCCGTCGGTGCCGCCGGTCTCGGAGGGGTCGTGATGGCAGTCGGCTCTTTCCTGGTCATCTCCGGGATCACCGGCTGGTACCTGGCCGGTCTTGTCTCCTCGGTGGGCGCGGCGGCCATCGGGGCGTGGCTGGTGACGGCGAACCAAGCGGTGGCTGTGGCGACCGACCGGCCGCCGGGTGCGACGGTACCGGGGAGCTCGCGGCTCCGGCAGGCGGCCGGCGCCGTGATGCTCCTGGGCGTGCTGTGCCTCCCGGGTGTCCTGAGCGGCATCGATGACCAGGCGCTTGCCCCGTGGTACGTCGTGGTCGGTCAGCTGGGGTGGCTCGGCACCTACGTGCTCTACCCGGCGTGGTGCCTCCGCCTCGCCGCCTGCCTCCGGGCCGGTGCCCCAGGACCGGGAGCCATGCTCAGCCCGCGGTGATCGTCTCGAGCTCCTCACGCGAGTTCCCCACGCGAGTTCCCCACGCGAATGCGACTCGAAAGCCGACGCCAGCGACCTGGAGGTATGCCGGGTGGCTGGCAACCGGCATACCCTCGCCAGGGCCTCCCGCGACTCGACCACAGGATCGGGTGGGCCCCGGTCCTCCGGCTTCAGCCGTTGGGCCGGGTGACCGCCTGCGAGACCAGCTCGGCGAGCTCGGTGGGCCGGCTCCACATGGGCCAGTGCCCGGTCGGGAGGTCCATGAGCCGCAGGTCGGTCAGCGCGGCGACCTCGGCGAACATCGGGTGACCCGCGGCGGCCAGCGACCTGATCTGCTCGGAGGGGATCGAGCAGGCGATGATCGTCGTGGGCACCCTGCGGCGCGCCGGGTTGCTGAGGTGCAGGGGTTCCCGGACCACCCGGCCGGGCTGCGGAACGGCGCGCCGGCGGAACTCCTCGCGCTGGGCGTCGCTGAGTCCGGCCAGCGAGCTCGTCTGCTCGAGCACCTCGAACCGTGGCAGCGGCAGCTCGGCCGCCTCTTCGGGCAGGCTCGCATCGAAGGTGGCACCGTCGCCCAGCGGGCCGCCGTCGACGTAGACCACACGAGCCACCGAGTCGGGTGACGCGTCGAGCACTCCGCTGGCGATGAAGCTGGCACCGCTGTGCGCGACGAGCACCGGCGGCTCGGCACACTCGTGGACGCGGTCGAGCAGCCACGTCGCTTGGTCGGAGTGGCTCGTCTGGGTCTCTCGCGGGTCGTCGCGTTCCTGACCGGCGGGTGTCAGAGGCAGGACGCTTTCGTGGCCGCGCGCGCGAAGGGCGTTGACGACGCCGTGCCACGCCCAGGCGCCCAGCCAGAAGCCGGGCACGAGCAGAAGGGGAGTCGTGAGGCTCTGGTGAGCTCGAGAGGTCATGGCTGCACAATAGGTTTCCGGGTCGGCAGCCTCATGTCACTATTCGCGTCACCAATTTGCCTAGACTGAGTGGGATGAAGCGGATCGAGCGGATGTATGCCGTCGCCGAGGCGTTGCGGCGGTCGGGCCGGCGGGGCCGCACAGCCGAACAGCTCGCCGCCGAGTTCGGCGTGAGCACGCGCACGGTCAAGCGTGACCTCAAGGCACTGGAGGCAGCCGGCACGCCGATCTGGGGGCGCACGGGGCCGGGCGGAGGCTATGGCGTGACCGAGGGGTCGGCGCTGCCGCCGGTGAACCTCACCACGGCACAGGCCCTGGCGCTCAGCGCGGCCGTCTCGGCGACTGCCGGCGGCCCGTTCGGTGACTCGGCGCGTGCTGCGGTGCGCAAGGTCATCGACGCCCTTGAGCCTGGCTCACGTCGCCAGGCCGCGCAGCTTGCCGAGCGGATCTGGGTCAACCACGAGCCGCCGCCACCACGCCGCATCCTGAGCCCGGTCGAGCAGGCCCTGACCGAGCAGCGACGCCTCAACCTGGTCTACTGCGACCGCAAGGGGAACGTCACCCGGCGACAGGTCGAGCCGATGATCCTGGCGCACAACGACGGCCGCTGGTGGCTGGTGGCTTGGTGCCTGCTGCGTGACGACGTCCGGTGGTTCGAGCTGGGCCGGATCCAGTCGGCCACGGTGACGCGCCAGTCGTGCGGGGAGCGGCCGATCGCACGGATCGGCACGCCGCCGGAAACCGCCCACCCCGTGACGGTCTGATGCCGGTGGGCACGCTGTTCGACTTCGTCGCGGACCATGTCGGCAGGTTCACCACCCGAACCGCCTGACCGGCCGCCCGGCGAGCCACGACGTTCACCCTGCGCGGCTGCCGTTTCTTGGGGGCGGCCGGCGAAATTCGGTGGATCCCCCAGAGCGCACGTGCGACGCTGCAGTCGACGGCCGACCGGCCGCACGGGCCACGAAGCCGGCGAGAAGGAGAGACGATGCGAGCAGCTGCCACGCCCCGGACCCTCAACCGTCTCGCCGTGGAGCTGCCCAGTGCCGTTGTTGAACCTTGGAATCGTCGCGCATGTCGACGCCGGTAAGACCAGTCTGACCGAACGCCTCCTCTATGAGGCGGGTGTCCTCGACGCACCAGGGAGTGTCGACGCGGGCACGGCCCGCACCGACTCGATGGACCTCGAGCGCCGACGCGGGATCACGATCCGGGCGGCCGTGACGTCGTTCGCCGTCGACGACCTCGCCGTCACGATCCTCGACACGCCCGGCCACCCCGACTTCATCACCGAGGTCGAGCGTTCGCTCGCGGTCCTCGACGCCGCCGTGCTCGTACTGTCCGGCGTCGAGGGCGTGCAGCCTCAGAGCGTCGTGATCTGGAGGGCGTTGCAGCGGGTCGGCGTGCCGACCGTGCTGTTCGTCAACAAGGTCGACCGCGCCGGCTCTGATGCCGGGCGCGTCGTTGACCAGGTCCGCGTGCGGCTGACCGACCACGTCGTGCCTCTCGCCGACGTGGATGGCGAAGGCACGCGCGCAGCGCGGGTACACGGCATACCACTGACAGACGAGCGCGTCGTGCAGGTGGTTGCCGACGTCGACGATCGCGTGCTCGGGCGATGGGCGCGCGGCGAGCCCGCACGTTCCGACGAGGTGCTCCGAGCGCTGCGCAGCGGGGTGCGGACCGGGTCGCTCACGCCGCTGGTGTGTGGATCCGCCATCACCGGCACCGGTCTCGCCGAGCTGCGCCGCGTGCTGACCGGGCTGCTGCCGTGCGCCGCACAGCGACGTGGATCCGCGGCGGCGACGATCTTCGCCGTCGACCGTGACGAGAAGGGCCGCCGCCGCGCGTGGATCCGGTTGTGGTCCGGGCGGATCCGGGTACGGGACCGGATTGCCGTCGCGGGCCGCCGACCGGAACGCGTCACCGAGGTGGCGGTGAGCACGCCGCGCGGCCTGCAGACCTCCGAGGCCGTCGCGGCGGGAGAGGTGGCGGTGGTGCGCGGCCTGTCCGGCGCACGGGTCGGCGACACTGTCGGTGAACCGCCACGGCGTCGCCTGCACCGCTTCGCACCAGCCACGATGCACGCGCTGGTCGAGCCGGTCGACCCCGCGCGTCGCAGCGCCCTCTTCACCGCTCTCACCGAGCTCGCGGACGAGGACCCGCTCATCGACCTCCGGATCGACGAGGTCGACGGCGAGGCTGCGGTGAGCCTGCACGGGGAGGTGCAACGGGAGGTCATCGCCGCACTGCTGGAGGAGAGGTATGCCCTGCACGCCCGGTTCCTGCCCACCTCCTCCTTGTGCATCGAGCGCGTCAGTGGCGTCGGGGAGGCGGTCGAGCGGATCAGGGCCGACGGCAACCCCTACCTTGCCACCATCGGGCTGCGCGTCGAGCCGGCGCCGGTGGGCAGCGGGGTGGAGTTCTCGCCCGGCATCGAGCGCGGGAACCTGCCACCCGCGTTCGTGTCAGCCACCGAGGAGGGGGTCCGATCCGCACTGCGGCAGGGCCTCCGCGGCTGGCCCGTCGCCGACTGTGTCGTCACCATGACGGAATCCGGCTACTACCCGCGGCAGAGCCATGCTCACCAGAAGTTCAGCAAGGCGATGTCGAGCGTGGGTGCCGACTTCCGCAGTCTGGCGCCGGTCGTCGTGATGGCGGCCTTGGCGCGCGGGGGCACCAGGGTCTGCCAGCCGGTCGACCGCTTCGAGGTGGAGCTGCCTGAGGATGCCCTCGGTGCGGTCACGTCCTTGCTGGGTCGCCTCGGAGGGGCTGTGATGGAGTCGGCAGCCGCGCCGGGTGTCCTGCGCCTGGTCGGCCACCTGCCATCTGAGCAGGTCCGCGACCTCGCCCGCCTGCTGCCCGACCTGACCGGAGGCGAGGGGATGCTGATCACCCGGTTCGACCACTATGCGCCAACGACGGCCGACGGGCTTTCGCCGGTCAGGCGACGCACCGGGCCGGACCCACGCGACCGGGTGGCCTGGTTCCGCGACGTGCCTCGGTGACGACGCGGTCGCGGTCATGATCTGACGCGAGTGCGTGCAGTCCGGTCACGCCGGGACGGTTGCAGCCAGCAGGTCAAGGGAGTAGGCAGCGATCCGGGAGCGTTCGCGCGCCACGGCATGGGCCTCGGCAGTGGGTGGAGAGCCGAGCAGCTCGAACGGCACACTGGAGAGACCGTTGAAGAGCACGAGCTGCAAGGCGTGCGCGCGTCGCACGACCTCGGTTGCGACGGAAGACCCCTCGGCCACCAGGCCCTCGCAGTAGGCCTCGAGACAGGCCTCGTCGAGCTCGGCGAGGTCTTGGGCGCTCCGTTGGCCAAGCTGGATCTCACCGACGACCAGCTGGGCCAGGTCGTACCCGATCGGGCGCTCGCTCCAGAAGCCGAAGTCGATGAGCACGAATCCCTCACGTCCGGGACTGACGAGGAGGTTGTTGGGGCAGGCGTCCCCGTGTGCTGTGCCCAACGGCATACCGGCGAGCTCGCCCATGAGCTGCGGAGCGCCCTCGGCGACGCGCCGCAGACCCTCCCGGAGGTCGCGGTCGAAGGTGGCGGCGACCAAGGGGTGCTGCCACAGCGCGTCGCTGCGGAGTGTGGGCAGCACTTGGTAGCGCAGTCGTCCGCTCAGGTAGTCGCGCACGGTTGACGGATGCCGGCCGATCCTGGCCAGCTCCCTGACCCGGGGACTGGCCGCCAGGCGCCCGAGCAGTCGCGCCGCGTGGACGTATCGAGGCAGGTCCCACTCCACCGCATCGACGGGCAGCGCCTCCAGCCATACGGCCGATGACGTCTCGTCGAGGTCGAACACGCCAAGGGCTCTCGGCATGGCCAGCCCGTCAGGTAGGCGCCGGGCAAGGTCCGAGCGGTAGACCAACGGCTCGGTGCGCCACGGGACGCTGACCTCGGCCCACGGACGGGCGTCTACAGGCACGAAGCTGAACAGCGGGGAGCGGCTCCACGACTGCACGTGCTTGCAGAAGACCCGGAAGGCCTGTGGCTCGCCGTCAACCGAGACGTGGCCGTCGACCCAGTAGCGCCCCGCGGTCGTGAGCGACGGCAGGGCGTAGTCGACCGCGTCGGCCAGCGAGTCGAGCAGGGTGACGCGCTCCGGGTCGGCGCCCAACCCGCGCGCGACCAAGAAGGCGAGCTGTCCGTCGCTGAGGTCGGCTGGGCC
Source organism: Dermatophilaceae bacterium (assembly GCA_035691065.1). GTDB lineage: Bacteria > Actinomycetota > Actinomycetes > Actinomycetales > Dermatophilaceae > DASSJT01. The sequence continues at coordinate 5,363 of DASSJT010000242.1, read as the reverse complement.
GAGGAGGCTGCGCTCGTTCACGTCTGCCCCCATCCAGAGACGTGAAGGTCACTCTAGGGTCGCCGGGTCGGGCGTGCTGCCAGTTCGGGTCCAGATGCGATCGGGCAGCGCCGCGGGGCAGAGCTCAAAGCTGGATGCCGCGCGTCAACGCTCCGTCCACGACGAGATTGGTGCCGCTCACCCGGCTGGCCACCGGGCTGGCGAGGAACACGACAGGCGCAGCGACCTCGGCCGGGGTGCCCATGTGGCCAGTCGGGTTCAACCCCACCGCCATCTGGAACAGCTCCGGGTTGCCCTGTTCGATGCTGGCCCACACCCCGCCCTCGAAGTAGGTGTTGCCGGGCGAGACGGTGTTGGCACGAATTCCCTTGTCCGCCAACTGCATGGCGAGCCCGTGGATGTAGCCGACGATCGCTGTCTTGGCCGTGCCGTAGGGCCCCGAGGCGAAGTCGGACTCGCGTCCAGACACGCTGGAGATCGCGATGATCGAGGCGGCATCGCTTCGCTCGAGGTGGGGCATCGCGGCGCCGACCAGCCGTACGGTGTGCATGACGTCGACGTTGAGGCTGAGCTGCCAGTTCTCCTCGGTGTCGGGGATTGCCAGCGCACTGACGTTGGCGACGACGACGTCGATACCGCCCATCGCCTCGGCGGACCGCTCGACCCAGGCCGCGAGTGCCGTGCCGTCGCCGACATCGACGACAGCGCCCGTGACCTGCCCGCGGCCGGCCAGGAGCTGCTGGGTGGATGTCACGTGCTGCTGGTCACGGGAGCAGAAGCCCACCACAGCACCCTCGTCGAGGAAGGCCTCGACGATGGCGCGGCCGATGCCGCGACTGCCACCGGTGACGAGGACGCGCTTGCCGGTGAGCTGGAGATCCATGGTCGAGGCCTTTCTGGGCTGTGGGGTGGGTCGGGTCAAGTGGGCCGGACGCTCAGGCGTATGCCGTGTGCCCAGGTCGGCGTCGCGTCAGCCTCAGAGGGTGCCCAGCGAGCCTGCCCGCTGGCGCAGATCGGTGTGGATGCCCCCGAAGACGTCGACCGCAGGGAGCAGGGACTTGGCCGCCTTGACGACGACGCTGTAGTTGGCGTCGACGACGTTCGCGACCGGCACCTGCGCGATCTGGGAGCAGAGCTGGTAAGCGTCCATGACATGCAGGCCGAGAAGCTTGCCGATCCAGTGGACGAGCTCGGCGTTCGCGATGCGCCACGAATCCTCCATCGGCCGGCTCGAGCCGATGGTCATCAGGTGCGTGTCGTCCTCGATCCGCGGCCAGGTGGGCGCATGGCCCTTGATGAGGTCGACGATGAGGGTGCTCGTCATGGCACCCTCGACGGCGGTACCGCAGGCCTCTCCCTCACCCTGCCGGTAGTGCCCGTCGCCGATCGAGAAGAGCGCCCCCTCGACGTTGACGCCGAGGTAGACCGTCGAGCCGGCTCGCATCTGGGGGGTGTCCATGTTGCCACCGAAGCGCTCAGGCACGAGGGACGACCGGGCCTCGCCCCCGGCTGGCGCGACCCCCACGGTCCCGAGCATCGGCTCGACGGGCAGCTCGAGACGGTGGTCGCTGTGCCGTGCGGCAAAGGCGACGGTCCGGCGCTCACGGTCCAGGTCGTAGATCCAGGTTGTGTCCGGCAACGCGTCCTGCAGGGTGACGACGCGGTCGGTGCTCGTCATGCCGCCGAAGAAGGGGATGGCAGCCGACGCACCCCAGTCCCGAGCCGGCTCCAGCGCGACGAGGTGGAGCACCAAGGTGTCCCCGGGCTCGGCGCCCTCGACATAGAACGGCCCGGTCTGCGGGTTGACGAAGCGGAGATCGACCTTGGCGCTCGACAGGTCGTCGACGCTGCGCAGCACGCCGCCGAAAGCGTCGTCCGACCAGAGCCGCAGCACGCCGCCAGGCTTCACTCGCATGACCGGCCCGACGCCGCCGAAGGTGTAGGCGTACTGCTCCCGGGTGGGCGTGTACTCAGCGACGTCCATGGTCGAAGGTACCTCCGGGAGCGCGTAGTCGGACATGTTCCGGGCGAAGATCCGCGACTCCGCGCAGCCCCAACAGCGCCAGCGTCGTCGAGACCTCGCGGAGCAGGATTTCGGTGGCGCGTTGCACACCCCGTTCGCCGCCGGCCATCAACCCGTACAGGTAGGCCCGTCCGACGAGGGTCGCCCGGGCTCCGAAGGCAGCTGCCGCGACGATGTCGCCGCCCGACATGACGCCCCCGTCGACGTAGACCTCCGCCCGGTGGCCGACCGCATCGACCACCTCCGGCAGGACCTCGAGCGGTGTGCGGTTCCGGTCGAGCTGCCGGCCGCCATGGTTCGAGACGACCACGGCGTCAGCACCGGCATCCACGACAGACCGGGCATCGGCGGCGGTCAGGATCCCCTTCACGACGAGCGGCCCCGCCCACGCGGAGCGCAGCCAGGCGAGGTCGGACATCGTCGCGGCCGGGTCGAACAGCCGGTTGACCAGGTCCGCAACTGTGCCCTCGGAGCGGGTCAGGGAGGCGAACTCCAGCGGCTCTGTGGTCAGCAGGTCGAACCACCATGCCGGATGCAGCGCGCCGTCGACGAAGGTCCTCAGCGAGAGGGTCGGCGGGATGGTCATGCCGTTGCGGACATCACGGAGCCGGGGTCCCGCGACCGGGGTGTCGACGGTGAGCACGAGGGCTTCGTATCCTGCCTCCCTCGCACGGGCGACGAGGTCGCGGCCCGCCCCGCGATCGCGCCAGAGATACAGCTGGAACCACCGCCGCCCGCCTGGCGCTGCGCTGGCAAGCGCCTCGATGGAGGTGGTGCCCATCGTGGAAAGTGCATAGGGAATGCCGGCCCGCGCCGCCATCCGGCCAACGGCGGGTTCCCCGTCGGTGTGCATCAGCCGGGTGAACCCGGTGGGCGCGAACACGAGCGGTGCCGCCGCGGGCCGACCCAGGATCGTCGTGGCGCTGGACACGGACGACACGTCCTGGAGCACCTGCGGGGTGAACTCGACCTGGGCATAGGCCTGCCGAGACCGCCGGAGCGCGAGCTCGTCGCCAGCCGCGCCGTCGACATAGTCGAAGACCGCGCGAGGCGCCCGACGCCTCGCGAGCAGCCGCAGGTCGGCGATCGACCCGGCCCGGGCCAGCCGCCGATCCGTCGGGTTGAGCGGGCCGCCCATCGGCCGCAGCAGCGGGCGCAGCTCGGACCAGCGGGGCCGCCGTCGAGCGGTCATTCTCGAGTTCTACACGACGGTCTGCGCAACCGGAAGGTCCGCCGGAACCGGTATCCCTCCGCGGGCGGGACTGGCGCCCGGGGTTGCTGAGGCATCGAGGAGGGCATGAAGGACTTGCTCACCTCGAGCCGGGGGTCCTTTGTCCTCCGGCCGAGCATCAGCTCACAGGGAGGTCGCCGTGGGCCAGATTCGTGTCAGCCGAAGAAGCTCAGGCGTGTTCGCGCAGGTAACGGCCGAAGTGGGGGACCGTGAAGGCGATCCGGCCTCGCTCCGAGGAGTAGATGAGGCCCTTCTTCAGCAGCGCGTCCCTTGCCGGGGAGAGGGACTGCGGCCGTCGCCCGAGAATGGCGGCGACGTCGGCCGTGGGCACCGACTCGATCTCGTCGAGCTCCTCCACCCCCGAGTCCGCGATCTTCTGGGCCACATCGGCCATCGCCCGGAGGTACTCGCGCTCACCGGGCGTCGCCCGCTCGAACCTCGACCCGAAGAACCCCACCGCCAGCTCTGCCTCGGCGACTGGACCCGCCACGGCGACGTCCTCGACGCTGATCGGGCTGCGGGGGGCGAGGTCCCACACCTCCTTGCCATAGGCCTGGATGAAGTACGGATAGCCACCGGTCGCGGCATACATCGCCTTGAGCGCCTCGGGAGCGAAGGCGGCCCCCTCGTCCGCAGCCGGCGCGGCAAGCGCCAGGTCGGCGGCCGCCCGGTCGAGCCGGTCGATCCGCTGGTAACGGAACAGCCGCTCCGAGTAGGACTTCGATGCCGACAGCACCGCCGGCAAGTGGGGCAGGCCCGCGCCCACGACGATCACAGGGAGCCCCGACTGGCTGATCTCGTGGCACGCGGCGCACAGGGCGGACACGTCGTCGGGCCCGAGGTCCTGCATCTCGTCGATGAAGACCGCGACACCCTTGCCCACATCGGCGGCGAGACCGCCCACGTCGGTCAGCAGCTCGACGAGGTCGATCTCGATGTCGCCCGAGTCGGCGCGCCCTGACACCGCGGGGGCGTCGATGCCCGGATTCCACTTGTCGCGTAGCTTCGCGCCGGGGGCGGCCTCGCGCTGGGCGAAGGCCTTGATGACGCCGAGGACGTGGTCGACGTCGTCACCTTGGGGGTGCCCCAGCTCGCGAACCGCCACGTGGAGGGCCGCCGATAGCGGCCGCCGGAGGGCCTGGTCGGGACGCGCCTCGAGCTTCCCGGTGCCCCAGCGCGCCCTCACCCCGGCCGACCTGAGCGCGTTCAGCAGGACCGTCTTGCCGACCCCCCGGAGACCGGTGAGCACGATCGAGCGCTCTGGCCGCCCCCGCGAGATGCGCTCGACCACGATGTCGAACGCGTGCAGCTGCTCGTCACGCCCAGCCAGCTCGGGCGGCCTCTGGCCGGCCCCCGGAGCGTAGGGATTCCGGATCGGGTCCACGATCGCAGCGTATGGGCGGCTCTAGCGCTGGCCCGATATTTGACGATAGTTCGGTATGCCGTGTCGCCGGCCGGAACACGGAAGCGGACTGGCGCGGAGGGTCGCCAGCCCGCTTCCGAGGTTTGTGATCACACAGCAGCCGCACTGCGGCGGTGGGCCTGGGACAGGACCAGGGCGCCGGCACCAGCGAGGGCCATGCCAGCCAGGGCGCCGGCCCCGACCTGCAGGTACTCGATGGCGTTCGAGTCGACCGTGATGATCTTGACCGAAGGCTTCGGCGCCTCCGGCTTCATGGTGTAAGCGTACTGCTTCTCCACCTGCAGCAGCTGAGCGTTCGACAGGCCTTGACCAGCAACGCTGTCGTGGTGACGGACGTCGCCGGCCGTGACGCTGGAGCCCGGGGAGACCGGCGTGCGGTCGCCCGGGTCGAGCCGTGCGCTCGCAGGACCAGCGAGCGCGAGACCGATCAGTGCGGAAGCCCCCAGTGCGGAAGCCCCCCGGCGAATCGTGATGCGTGCCATCTTCGTATTCCTTTCCGTGAGTGCTGAAGTGGTCACACCTCAACGTTCGCGCCTCTCGGGTGTCGCCACATCGGGGCGATCACGGGACTGATGTGCGGCTTTCCCCTAGCCCGCACCCGCGCGTCTCGAGTCTCCTGGGCGCGCATCGCCAACCCTCGTCCAACAAAGGGCAGTCCGACGTCACCCCCCGGGTTGTTGAAGGTT
>DASSJT010000241.1:0-34150 GCA_035691065.1 Dermatophilaceae bacterium | reverse complement strand
ATGTGCTGGTCTCGGAGTGCTCGGCCGGTCACGCTTGGCTCGTGAGCAGAGGCAGCACGGCATACTGCGTAGATCGGGACATTGTCGACCGCGCCGAGGCGGAGCGCGCCTGCCGGGCCGTCTTGGACGTGGTCCTTCCTCGCGTGCGGACGGTGTGGGTAGGCGCCTACAGCGACGAGGTTGACCTGCCGCCGGAGGTCCGGGAAGCACAGGCCGCGTTGTTCCGTCTGGGCGAGGATCGCGGCCGTGCAGATCCGGGCATGGGCATCGAGCTCAATGTGGAACGGCCGGACCAGGTGCGACTACTTCGGGTCTTCGCGCAGTGGTCGATCAACGTGGAGCTCTACGACGAGGCGATGCGATGGGTGGCCGATCTGCACGACTGCGGGTACTCGGTCTGCTTCAGCGTCACCGAGGACGAGGTGTCCCGGATCAGCTCCGGTTTGGGGGATCTGCCGGTCGCCACGTTGAAGCAGGTGCGCGCCCGGCGAAACAGGTAGCCCAGCCCCAAAGGCCATTGCTTTGGCTGCCCGGCCGGCGGCGGATGAGCACGTCAGGCACGGTCCCCGTTGTCGTGGGTGTCCCGAGTGTGCGGGGGGTTGTGCTCGACCCAACCGCGCTGCATGAATTCGCGTCGGCGGCGCTCATCCTCCTCGCGGGGGTCAGGTCGTGCGGTCAAGCCGTGCTGGTTCAGGTAGGTGTTCCGGGTCGCGGGGATGAGGCTGCTCATGGTGTGCCGACGCCCATCGCTCCCGGGAAGGCCGTCGATGTTGGTGTGCTCCCCGATGGCGCTGGCCTCGCTCATCCGCCCGTTGCCCCACCAGATGTCGAGCCCGCCATAGCCGCCCTGCACGGCAGAAACCTCCTTGATGGGAATGACCCGGCTGAGGATCTGGCCACGGATATAGACCGCGTCCTCATAGAGGGTGAGCTTGGGCCTCAGGGCCCAGATGCCAAGGACCGCTGCCACCGGTACAGCCAGCCAGACCGGTTCGTACGGCTCTCCGGCATAGGGCCAAAAGCCTCCCGCAAAGCATGGCGACCCCGGCCTCTGGGAAGAAGATGCGTTGCCACGTGGGTGCACGCCAGACGGCCACGACCGTCGAATTGGGTACCTCGACGCGCAACGGCATGTCGCCGCCCTTTCCGTTCCCATCAGCAAGCTCCCATGACCCATTGCGTGCTCGCCCAGGTTGACCGAACGGTCCTGAACCGATAGCACGCTCCCTCCGAGGCCGACGCCCCGGTCATGGGCTGATCCCGTCGGGTCCATGCCTCCACGCGGCCTGGGATAGGCGCGCTCGGAGACCGAAGGGCACAGCAGGTAACCTCACCCCTTGTCACCTGCCAGACGGGCGCTGCCGTATGCCGCCGGGGCCGGCGCTTGGAGGCCCAGGAATGCGCTGCGGGGGTGCCGTGGCACCACTGCCCGTGGACGTCCCCCTGGCTCAGAAGAGATAGGCGCTGCGCCGTGGATCTGGGAAGCCCATCGCCATGATTAGTCGAGGGCATGAGCGGATCGCGGCAAGAGCGGACGGGTGAGTTTCCTCAGCGTGGCGCGGGTTCGAACAGTTCGATGAGGTTGCCGGCGGGGTCGGTGATCAGGATTTGGCGTCCGCCCGGGCCGGCTATGACGTCGCTGCGGAAGGAGAGCCCGGCTCGGCGCAGCCGGTCGATTTCAGCGTCGAGGTCGGTGACGATCAGATGGATGCGGTTGCGACCCGCGTCGGCGAAATCGTCGGGCGTGGCCCGGGCGCCGGAGCTCGCTGGGCCGGATAGCAGCAGCCGTAGCGGTCCGCGGGTCACGTCCGCGAAGGCGGGTGCTGGGTTGGTCTGCAAGGTGAAGCCGAGGTAGGTGGTGTAGAAGTCGATGGCCGCGGCTACGTCATCCACGACGTAGCGGACGTTGGCCAGCTCATCGGGTGTTGTGGTCACGATTGGACCTCCGGATCTCGTGTGGACCAGGTCGATCCGATCCACCAGGCAGTCTGCCCATCCACCGACGCGCTGTCACGCAGAGACGAGGCTCTCCGCAGCAATTCAGCGCGTCTCTCGACCATCAGGGACCGTGGCGCTTGCTCCAAGACTGACGGGAGAGCGACGTGGGGTCGACTCACCACGGTCGGGAGGCCGCGCACGTCGAACCTTGGGTTTGTGCGATGCTGTCGGGCTGAGAAGAAGGCAGCGTGGAACATGGGCGCAGAAGCGAAGTCCGGCATCAGTCTCCCGGTCTGGGGTCTGGCTGGGGCCCCTGGTCTCAGCAGCCAGGGGGCCGATGCCGTCTCCTCTGAGGTCGTCGAGGGATCGGTGCACTCGATCACCAAGTCACCCGGGCGGATATCGTGTCGCCCCTGACCTGGCGGTGGATGACGACCGCCACGACGCTTTGTCGGATCCAGACCCGCCGCTCCTGGACGGTCCAGCCGTCCCACTGCTGGCGCACCGCGGATCTCATGGCATCTCGACCCGTGTCCCGGCGTCTTCCAGCTCCGAGCCAAGCCCGCGCTGCGGGCGTAACCTCATCCCTGCGGGTGATCCATTCGCCTACCTGTGCCCTGTCCGGGTGGTCCGCACGTTCCTCACCTAGGGATAGGTTCCATCGTTAGAGGTGGCGCCGTCCCGAGCCCTGCTTCACATCGGCGTAGGCGCTGCGTGAGTCGGTGGACGTGTGCGAGATCCGTGAGGTCATGCCGACACCTGACGGCAGGGAAACCCAACACGCTACGGGGTTTCCGGCGCGGTGAGGTAGGCGTAGGCCGAGTGGATGCCGAAGCCCAGGCGGCGGTACAACGCGAGTGCGACGGCGTTGTCATCCTCCACCTGCAGGTGGAGGAGCGTGATTCCGTCGCGGCGTGCCTCCGCTGCGAGCCGTGCCGTGAGGTGTGCGGCGAGCCCGCGCCTCCGGTATGCCGGGTCCGTCCACACCGCGCCCAGCCCCGCCCACCCGTGGGCGATCCCCAAGCGCCCCAGCGCGATCGGCGTCGAGCCGGCAGCGTCGACGGCCCGCAAGCCGAGCTGCTGCGAGAGACCTCCCCCGGGAGCCACGTGGCCGAACAGCTGGCGCGGGCTGCCCATCAGCACCTTCTCCGTGGTGCCGGGAAGGGTTGCGCGGGTGCGGCGGTACGCGGCCAGCCAAGCCTCGTCGGGCTCAGGGCTGGTGACGACGGCTGGACCGCCCGGGTCTGCCGCAGCCACGGTCGCAGTGGTGGCGGTGAGGGTGAGGGTCACGCACGCCGGCGTGTAGCCGCGGGCGAGCAGCAGCGCCCCGAGCGGGTCGTCGGCGGGGTCGAATCCCTGCGGCCCAGAGATGGCGAACTTCGCCCGCAGCCCGCGCGCGGCATACCAGCGCTCGGCCTGGACGATGGCCTCAGCGAGCGGCACTCCCGGGTCCCCGACCGGCACCACCGAGTTGCCGCGCTGGGTGAAGCCTGACGACGCGCGCAGCATCCAGTCACCGAGCGACGCGCGCTCTGCAGCTCCCCACGAGGGCGCCATCACGCGCTGCAGGTCCTCGATGGACAAGGCCAGGTGAGGGGCGCCGCGCCGGGTCGGCTTCGGCGGCACCTCCTTGGCGGCCACGACGCGCCGACGGTCGATGGTCACCGGGCCGCGGGAGGTGTCCACGGTCACGGAGTCCTCGTCGCGGACAGACAGGGTGCCGACGGCGTCCGTGAGCGTCGCGCCGGTCCTCTCGTCAGGCGCCTCGAGCCGCCACCTGATGACGACGCGAGAGCCCACAGGGAGCGCTGCGACGTGGTCGGACACGGATGCATAGTATGGGCCGCATGACGTACGTGATCGCCCAGCCGTGTGTCGACCTCAAGGACAAGGCGTGCATCGAGGAGTGTCCCGTCGACTGCATCTACGAGGGCGAGCGCTCGCTCTACATCCACCCCGATGAGTGTGTCGACTGCGGTGCGTGCGAGCCGGTCTGCCCGGTGGAGGCCATCTACTACGAGGACGACGTTCCCGAGCAGTGGGCCGACTACTACAAGGCCAACGTGGAGTTCTTCGACGACCTCGGCAGCCCCGGCGGTGCCGCCAAGCTGGGCCTGATCAACAAGGACCACCCGCTGATCGCCGCCCTGCCGCCGCAGCAGCACGACGAGTGAACCCCCGTCCCTGATGGCGGCTTCAACGCTGCCTGACTTCCCCTGGGACTCGCTGGCCCCGGTCAAGGAGCGGGCGAGCGCCGTTTCCGCCGCCCTTCCCGGCGGTCTGGTCGACCTGTCCGTGGGCACGCCCGTCGACCCCACGCCGGCCGCGGTGCAAGAGGCGCTGTGCCAGGCGGCGGACGCGCCCGGCTACCCCCAGACCTGGGGCACGCCCGACCTGCGCGAGGCCGTCGCGGCGTGGTTCGCGCGCCGCCGCGGCGTGCCCGACGTCGACCCCGACAGCGTGCTGCCCACGATGGGCAGCAAGGAGCTGGTCGCCTGGCTTCCCACTCTCCTGGGTCTCGGTGAGGGCGACATCGTGGCCTTCCCCGCCATCGCCTACCCGACCTACGACGTGGGCGCTCGCCTCGCCGGGGCCACGCCCCGGCCGCTGGACGCCCTCACGTCGCTCGGCCCACCGACGGCTGCGACGACGCCAAAACTGTTGTGGCTCAACACCCCCAGCAACCCCACGGGCAAGGTCCTCGGCGTCGGCCATCTGGCGAAGGTGGTCGACTGGGCGCGGCGGCACGGCGTCGTCGTCGCGAGCGACGAGTGCTACGCCGAGCTCGACTGGCGTGAGGACGAGGCTGGGGGAGCTGCCGCAGCACGCGACGGGCTGTCGACCACACCCTGCCTCCTCGACCCCCGCGTCACGGAGGGCAGCCACGAGGGCCTCCTCGCGGTCTACTCGACGAGCAAGCAGTCCAACCTCGCCGGCTACCGGGCGGCGTTCGTCGCGGGCGACGCGAGACTGGTCCGGCAGATCCTCGAGGTCCGCAAGCACGCGGGCATGATGGTGCCCTGGCCGGTGCAGCGGGCACTGCTCGCAGCGATCCAGGACGACTCCCACGTGGCGGAGCAGAAGAAGCGGTATGCCGGCCGGCGGGCGGTGCTGCGCGCCGCCGTCGAGGGCGCGGGGCTGCGGATCGACGACTCCGAGGCCGGGCTGTACCTCTGGGCCACGTCAGGCGCGGACAGCTGGGAGACGGTGCGCTGGTTCGCCGAGCGCGGGATCCTGGTGGCGCCGGGCGCCTTCTACGGCGTGGCCGGCGCGAAGCACGTGCGCATCGCCTTGACCGCGCCCGACGAGGCCGTCGCCGCGGCCGCCGACCGCCTGAGGTGACCCGCGCCGCGGGCCTGACATCCCCGGCATACCTCTTCCTTTTTGGGCGCCCGCCCCGCTGCGGTAGCGTCACCGTGGAAGCACTGCCGGCGATGTGTCGCGCGACCCAGGCGGCCGTCGAGCTTTCGGCCTCAGACGACAAAGGATGTTTGACACATGAGCACTGATGGAGCCACGGCCGCGACTCTGACAGCAGCCGGCAAGCAGCTGGAGTTCCCCGTCGTCCAGGCGACCGAGGGCAACAACGGCTACAACATCGCGTCGCTGCTGAAGGAGACCGGCAACGTCACGCTCGACACCGGATTCATCAACACAGCGTCCTGCACGAGCGCGATCACCTACATCGACGGTGACGCCGGCATCCTGCGCTACCGCGGGTACCCGATCGAGCAGCTCGCGGAGAAGTCGTCCTTCCTCGAGACCACCTACCTCCTGATCTACGGCCAGCTCCCGACGCAGGTGGAGCTCGAGGAGTTCGACCAGCTGCTGCGGCGCCACACCCTGTTGCACGAGGACCTCAAGGGGTTCTTCCAGGGCTTCCCGCGCGACGCCCACCCGATGCCCGTGCTGTCCTCGGCGGTGTCGGCGCTGTCGACGTTCTACCAGGACTCCCTCGACCCGTTCGACAAGGAGCAGGTGGAGATCTCGACGGTGCGGCTGCTGGCCAAGCTGCCGACGATAGCGGCGTACGCGTACAAGAAGAGCATCGGTCAGCCGTTCCTCTACCCGGACAACTCCCTGTCGGTGACCGAGAACTTCCTGCGCATGACGTTCGGCCTCCCCGCCGAGCCCTACGACCTCGACCCCGACATGATCAAGGCTCTCGACCTGCTGCTCATCCTGCACGCCGACCACGAGCAGAACTGCTCCACCTCGACGGTGCGGCTGGTCGGCTCGTCCAACGCCAACCTGTTCGCCTCGGTGTCGGCCGGCATCAACGCGCTGTTCGGACCGCTGCACGGCGGTGCCAACCAGGCGGTCCTCGAAATGCTCGGCCGCATCCACGACGACGGCGGTGACGTCGACACGTTCGTCAAGCGGGTCAAGAACAAGGAGGCCGGCGTCAAGCTGATGGGCTTCGGACACCGGGTCTACAAGAACTACGACCCCCGGGCCGCGATCATCAAGAAGACCGCCGACACGATCCTGAACAAGGACGGCGTGAGCGACCCGCTCCTGGACATCGCGCTGGAGCTCGAGCAGCGCGCGCTGCAGGACGACTACTTCGTCGAGCGCAAGCTCTACCCCAACGTCGACTTCTACACCGGGCTTATCTACAAGTCGATGGGATTCCCGACCAAGATGTTCACCGTGCTGTTCGCGCTGGGGCGCCTGCCCGGCTGGATCGCGCAGTGGCGCGAGATGATCGAGGACCCCCAGACCAAGATCGGGCGGCCGCGGCAGGTCTACACCGGTGAACGGGAGCGCGACTACGTCGCCCTCGACGCCCGCTGACACACCGGGCTAGGACGCGAAGCTGATCGTCACTGAGGTGGCGGTCGAGCCGGAGCTCTTGGCAGCCGGCCAGGACCAGGCGCCCTTGCTCTGGCCGCGCGTCCACTCACGGCCGTCGACCGAGACCTTCACGACACCGGTGTTTGAGGCCTTCGCCACGGTCCAGGCCGCGACCCCCCAGGCCTGCTGGGCGTCCCGGGCCGCGACGACCACCTTCGACCCGGACTCCGACCCGGTCACCCCGAGCTCGCGCTTCATCGACGTCAGGAGCGCGGCCCGGTCCGCCTTCTGCGCATCGTCCAACCGGCAAGCCAGCCCGCGGGGGGAGTGACCGCTGATGGCCGAGGCGATGATCCGGCCCTCGTGCTCGTGCTCGGCATAGGCCTCCGGGAACGCGCTCTTCTGCACCCGCTGGGCGACCTTGGTGATGTCCATGCCCTGGTAGCCGTGGATCTTGATGAGCTCGTCGTAGAACGCGTTGGTCGCGTAGTCCGGGTCCAGGATCTGTTTGGTGGTTCCCCAGCCCTGCGACGGCCGCTGCTGGAACAGCCCCACCGAGTCACGGTCGCCGTACCGGATGTTGCGCAGCTTCGACTCCTGCAGCGACGTGGCCACGGCGATCGTCGCAGCCCGCGCCGGGAGCCCGCGCTTCATGGCGATCCCGACGATCGTGGCCGCGTTGCCCATCTGCTCCGGCGTGAAGGTCACGCTCTGCCCGAGCGCAGTCGCCTGGCACTTGGGGCCGCCGAACGTGTCCACCATGCCGCGCACCCCGAGGTACCCGGCAACGAGCACGCCCACCACGACCGCGGCCACCAGGAGCCGCCCCGCCGTGCGGGCACGTCCGGTGCGCGGCCGCTCTTCGGCAAGGGTGATGGCTCCTCGCCTGGTGCTGGGCATCTGGTGCCTGCCTTCGGTCAGTCGTGCGTATGCCGTGGGGCCTGGGTCGGTGGGGCCGGTGCCGCCGCGTGTCTGGCGGGTGTGTGGCGGGCGCCCGGGCCGCGCGTCTAGTCGTTGGCGTGGAGTGCGGCGTTCAGCGCGATGCCATGCCCCTCCCGGGGGCGTGCCTCGACGGCGCCGGTGACCGAGTTGCGGATGAAGAGCAGGCCGTCCTGGCCCGAGAGCTCTCGCGCCTTGACGACCGAACCGTTCGGGAGGGTCACCTTGGTCCCGGCGGTCAGGTACAGCCCGGCCTCGACGACGCAGTCGTCGCCCAGGGCGATCCCGACACCGGCCTGGGCCCCGAGGAGCGAACGCTCGCCGATGCTGACCCGCTCGGTGCCCCCGCCCGACAGGGTGCCCATGATCGACGAGCCGCCGCCGATGTCCGAGCCGTCGCCGACCACGACACCCTGGACGATACGGCCCTCCACCATCGAGGTGCCCAGAGTGCCCGCGTTGAAGTTGACGAAGCCCTCGTGCATGACCGTGGTGCCGGGCGCCAGGTGCGCACCCAGGCGCACCCGGTCGGCGTCGCCGATGCGGACGCCGGACGGCACGACGTAGTCGGTCATGCGCGGGAACTTGTCGACGCCGAACACCTGGACCTGCCCTCGCGCCCGCAGCCGCATCCGGGTCGCCTCGAAGCCGTCGACCGCGCAGGGGCCGTGGTTGGTCCAGACCACGTTGGCGAGGGCGCCGAAGATGCCGTCGAGTGAGATCGAGTTGGGGGCGACGAGGCGGTGGCTGAGGAGGTGCAGCCGCAGGTAGGCATCCGAGGCGTCCCGCGGCGGAGTGTCGAGGTCGACCACGGTGGTGACGACCTCCGTGCGCACCTGCCGCAGCTCGTCCCGGCCCTCCAGCGCCTTCAGGGCGTCCGGCACCGCCGCAGCCTCGGGCTCACCGAGGGCCGGCGTGGGGTACCACGTGTCGAGGACTTGTCCGCCGTCGGTGATGGTGGCCAGACCGTGTCCCCAGGCGGTGCGCGCAGTCGTCATGGCCCAAGGGTAGAAGTCGGTCGCGTGCGGTCGCCGCTAGGGTGGCCGGCATGATTTCGAGCCCTCCTGCCCTCGACCTGTCCGCCGGCGTGGTCGACCTGACCTCCGCCCTCTGTGACATCGAGTCGGTGAGCGGCAACGAGGACCGGCTCTGCGACGCCATCGAGGCGGCTCTGCTCCCGCTGCCGCACCTCGAGGTCACCAGGGTCGGCAGCTCGGTGGTGGCGCGGACCAGACTCGGCCGGCCGGAGCGGGTCGTGCTTGCGGGCCACATCGACACCGTCCCGCTCAGCAAGGACCCGGTGAACCTGCCCACCCGCAGGGTCGGCGACGACCTGGTCGGCCGGGGCACCGTCGACATGAAGGGCGGAGTCGCCGTCCAGCTGAAGGTCGCGGCACAGGTCCAAGAGCCGACGCGCGACCTCACGTTCGTGTTCTACGAGGGGGAGGAGATCGACTCCGCGTTCAACGGGCTGCGCCTGATCCAGGAGGCCAGGCCGGAGTTCCTGCACGCCGACTTCGCCGTGCTCCTGGAGCCCACCGCGGTGCAGATCGAGGGCGGCTGCAAGGGCACCCTGCGCGCCGACGTCACGGTCCGCGGCGTGGCCGCACACTCGGCGCGGCCGTGGAACGGACGCAACGCCATCCACGAGGCGGCCGCCATCCTGACCCGGCTCACGGCATACGACGCACAGACCGTCAAGGTCGACGGCCTCGACTACCACGAGGCCATGAGCGCCACCGGCATCACCGGCGGGATCGCCGGCAACGTCATCCCCGACGAGTGCACCGTGACAGTCAACTACCGCTACGCCCCGGACAAGTCGGAGGCCGACGCGGTCAAGCACCTGGAGGACCTCTTCGAGGGCTTCGAGGTCGTCGTGCGCGACAACGCCGCGGGGGCCCGACCCGGCCTGGGGCTGCCCGCGGCGCAGGCCTTCGTCGATGCGCTGGGGCTGGGGGTGGTGGCCAAGGAGGGCTGGACCGACGTCGCGCGCTTCGCGGCCATGGGTATCCCTGCGGTCAACTTCGGCCCGGGTGACCCCAACCTCGCCCACCACGACGACGAGCGCTGTCCCGTCAGCCAGCTCATCGATGCCGAGTCCGCCCTGCTCCGATGGCTGGCGTAGGTTGGCGGCCGTGAGCGAGGAGTCCGCTGCGGAGCGAGAGCAGCCGGTTGACGAGCGCCAGCGCGACTACTACAAGGGACCAGTCGTCATGCGCCGCAAGTCCGTTCCGGGCACGACGGCCGACCAGCGGCTTCTCGACAGCCGCGGGCCGTCCGAATGGGTCCACACCGACCCGTGGCGGGTGCTGCGCATCCAGGCCGAGTTCGTGGAGGGCTTCGGGGCGCTCGCCGAGCTCGGCCCCGCGGTGAGCGTCTTCGGGTCGGCCCGCACGAGGCCCGACCATCCGACGTACGAGCTGGCCGAGCGGGTGGGCCGGGAGCTGGCCAAGAGCGGGTATGCCGTGATCACCGGTGGGGGGCCGGGCGCCATGGAGGCCGCGAACAAGGGTGCCCTCGAAGCGGGCGGAACGTCGGTCGGGCTGGGGATCGAGCTGCCGTTCGAGCAGGGGCTGAACGACTTCATCGACCTCGGGGTGAACTTCCGCTACTTCTTCGCGCGCAAGACGATGTTCGTCAAGTACGCCCAGGGGTTCGTGGTCCTGCCGGGCGGGTTCGGCACGCTCGACGAGCTGTTCGAGGCGGTGACCTTGGTGCAGACCCGCAAGGTCACGTCCTTCCCCCTGGTCCTCATGGGCACCGACTTCTGGGGCGGGCTGCTCGACTGGCTCTACGCATCTCCGCTCGCGGCGGGCACGGTCAACCGCCGGGACATCGAGCTCCTGCACCTGACCGATGACCCCACCGAGGCGGTGCGCATCATCCGCGAATCTGACGAGGCTGTGGCTGCGAGCCGTCCCGAGTAGGCGGCGGCTGCACCGTGAGCGGCTGGGTGCGGGCGCACCACGCGCTCCGCGTGACCAGGTGAGGTGACCGAGGCCCATCCTGCGGACGCGTCGCGAGCCTGGTTCGGTCAAAGTCAGCGGAGCATGCGACGATCGGGCGGTGATCTGGGTGGTCTTCATCGTCGTGGCGCTGGCGGTCCTGGGCCTGTTCGCCGCGCTGCTGGCCGGACGCATCGACTACGACCCGCTGTCCGACCCCACTGCATCCCAGCCGGCCAGCGGGCTCCCCGACGAGCCCTACGCCGAGGACATCAACGGAGTCCGGTTCGACACGGCTCTGCGCGGCTACCGCATGGACCAGGTCGACGACGTCCTCGACCGCCTCCAGCAGCGGCTCGAGGAGCGCGAGGCCGAGCTCGCCGAGCGCGACCGCGAGCTCGACCTGCTGCGTGGCCTGGGCGCCCGGCGCGACGTCGGCAGCGAGCCCAGCCGAGAGCCCGGCCGAGGACTCAGCCAAGAGCCCAGCCTGGAGCCCGGCCCGGAGCCCCGCCGCGAACCCGGCGTCAAGCCCGGAGGCCTACCCGACTCCGCCCTCGACTCCAGCGCGCACTCGGGTCCCGACTCCGGCGTCCACCCAGGTCCCGACTCAGGCGCCTACCCAGGTCCCGACTTCGGCGCCTACTCGGGTCCCGAATCCGGTGCCCACTCAGGTCCGGACTCCGGCTCCGGCCGTACCGCCGTGCGCGGCCCTCAGCGCTGAGGCCCGCCGTCATGAGTCGCAGCCGTTCCGCGTTCGTCCTCCGACGGCATACCCCGTTGTCGCCCGCCGCTGCCTTCGCGGCAGTGGCGGACTTCCGGAGCCACGCGCAGGGAGTGCCGTTCACCCACGTGCAGACCGATCCCGGACAGCCCGCCGCGGGCTGGTCCTTCACCGCGATCACGGCGCTGGGCCCACTGGCCTTCCACGACTCCATGGTCCTCACCCGCTGGGAGCCGCCGGGTCCCGACGGCCTGGGCGGCTATGCCCTGCGCAAGACCGGACGCATTCTCGCCGGCTGGGCCGCCGTCGACGTCGCGCCCTCGGCGTCCGGCGGGTCCGACGTCCAGTGGGCCGAGCAGATCGACCTGCGTCCCCGAGCGCTGGCCACGCTCACGGCCCCCGCATCCCACTGGGCCGGCGCGCGGATCCTCTGGCGGGCGCTCGACACGCTGCTGGCCCGCGCCGAGCTCGCGGCGGTCCCTGAGCGCGGGCCCGAAGCCGAGCGCGGAGCCGTCCGCGAGCGCGGAGGCGCCGACTCCCGCGAGGGCGGCGCATGAGCGAGACCGGCCCCAGTCCCGACGTCGTCGTCGGCGCCGACGGCGTGCCGCGCTGCCGGTGGGGAGTCTCCACGGACGACTACCGCATCTACCACGACACCGAGTGGGGCGTGCCGGTGCACGGGGAGACCCCGCTCTATGAGCGGCTGACCCTCGAGGCATTCCAGAGCGGTCTTTCCTGGCTGACCATCCTGCGCAAGCGGGAAGCGTTCCGCGAGGCCTTCCAGGGGTTCGAGGCCGAGCGCGTGGCCCGGTTCGGCGACGACGAGCGGGCCGGGCTGATGGCCAATCCCGGCATCGTCCGCAACCGGCTCAAGATCGACGCCGCGATCACCAACGCCAGGGCGGTGGTGGCCCTGCGGGATCAGGGCGGGCTCGACGCCCTGTTCTGGTCGCACGCGCCCGAGCGTCACGACCCTCCAGCCCGTCTCTCCGACCTGCCTGCCGCCAGCCCGGAGTCTGTGGCCCTGGCCAAGGCGCTCAAGCGGGCCGGGTTCGTCTTCGTCGGGCCGACGACGATGTATGCCGCCATGCAAGCCTGCGGGGTCGTCGACGACCACGTCGCCGGCTGCCACCGCGCCCGTCCCCAGGCCTCGCGGGTGGGCACATGAGCCGTCGGCTGGCAGTCCAGGCCGCGGCCGTCTACCTCGCCCTTCGCGCAGTCACGGCCGTCTTCATCGCCATCTCGGCGCGCCACCAGGTGCCGGTCACCGGGTGGACCGGACCCAACCCGGGCTACCTCGACATGACGGTCCTGTGGGACGGCAGCTGGTACCGCAGCATCGCCGAGCACGGGTATCCCCCCTACGTCCCGATCGTCAACGGCGTGGTGCAGCAGAACGCCCTCGCCTTCTACCCGCTGTTCCCCCTGCTGGCCCGCCTCGGGATGGAGGCCACCGGTCTGGGCTTCCCTGCGGTTGCCTCGACGCTCGCCCTCCTCCTGGGGCTCGGCGCCGCGATCCTGATGGCCGGCATCCTCGCCGAGCGGATGCCGCGGCGGGGCGGCGCCGTCGCCCTGGCGGCCGTCGCGGTCTGGGCCGCCTTCCCGTCGGCGGTCTCGCTCCAGCTCGCCTACACCGAGTCGCTCGCCATGCTGCTGCTGTGCGGCTTCCTGTGGGCGGTCCTGCGTCGCGAGTGGTGGGTGGCCGGACTGGTGGCGCTCGCGATGGGGCTGACCCGGCCGATCGCCGTGCCGCTCGGGGCGGTCCTGCTCGTGGCCCTGTGGCTCCGCTGGCGCCATCGCCGGAAGCACCCGATCGAGACCGGGGAGATCGGGTCCGCGGCCGTCGGGCTGGCCGGCTGCGGTGTCGGCGCCATGCTGTGGCCGGCGCTGACCTGGGCGATGACCGGCAGCCGCACGGCATACGCCGAGACCATGGCCGCCTGGCGCCCCTCCCACGTCCTGGTGCCCTTCCGACCCTGGTGGGACATGGCGGGGTGGGTCTTCCGTGACACCGCCCACCCCGGCGTCTACGGGCCGATCGCCCTGCTCGCCGTGGTCGCCACGCTGCTCGTGGCCGTCCTCGGCCCCTGGGCCGCCGGGCTCGGCTGGGAGCTTCGCTCGTGGTGCCTTGCCTACCCCGCCTACCTCGGCGCTGTGCTCGACCCGTTCACCAGCATCTTCCGCTACCTCCTGCCCCTCTTCCCGCTCACCCTGGTCATGATCGGAGCCGGATGGAGCGACCGCCGGGTCAGCCGGTGGTGGCTCGTTCGGGCGGGCGTGCTGGTCGCGCTGGGCGTGCTCGGCCAGGTCTGGTGGATCCGCGGCCTGCTCGTCTACGTCCCGCCCTCGGACTACCCGCCGTGATTGCCACCGACGTCTTCACGGCGCCGGGCAGGGACCGCATCGCCGCGCATGCGATGGCCCGGCCCGTCGTGTTCCTCATGCTCGTGTATGCCGTGTCCCGGGTATGCGCGCTCGGAGCCATGGCGTTCGCTGCGCATTACTTCCAGACGCCTGCCGGGGTGGGCCACCTGCATCCGCAGCTGGGCGACATGTTCTCGCTGTGGGACTCGGTGTGGTACCACCGGGTCGCGGTCGACGGCTACCCGATCCCGCTTCCTGCCGACCCCGACACCGGGCGCCTGACCTACAGCGCGTGGGCCTTCTACCCGGTGTTCCCCCTCGCCGTCCGCGGCTTGATGGCGCTGGGACTGCCGTTCCTGCCGGCGGCGATCGCGCTGAACGTGGTCTTCGGCGCACTGGGAACCCTCTTCGTGTGGCGGGTCTTCCGCTTCCCCTCCCACGCGGCGCCGCAGCCGGCCCGCGAGCGGCTGGCGCTGATGGCGGCGGCGCTCTGGTGCTTCTACCCGGCGACGGCCATCCTCCTGATGCCCTATACCGAGGCGATCGCCATCACCCTGATCGCGGGAGCGCTGCTGCTGCTGATGCGCCGCCGCTATGCCTCTGCCGCTGTCGTGGCACTGGTCCTCGGCTTCACCCGGGCCGTCGCCCCGGCGCTGGGCTGCGCGGTCGCCGCGCACCTGTGGGTGCGCTGGCGCGAGGATCGAGCCGCCGGCATGGCGCCTCTGCGCGGCCAACGGGCCTCGGCCGGCCTCCTCGTGGGGGCGACGGCGGTCTCGGCCCTGAGCTGGCCGGCATACGTCGGCATCGCCACCGGCCTGCCCACCGCCTTCTTCCAGGTGCAGGCAGCCTGGGGGCAGCGTCCCGACAAAGGGCCGTTCGTGCTCTGGATGCAGTGGGCCTGGGAGCGGCACGGGTTCTTCTCCGTGGCAGTGATGCTGGCGCTCGTGGGCACCTACCTCGCCCTCGTCCTCGGACGCCATGGCCGCTGGCTGCCGCTGGAGGTCCGGTACTTCGCCCTCGCCTACCCGCTCTATCTGTTCGCCGTCGTCCGGCCCATCACGAGCATGTGGCGGTTCCTGCTGCTCGACTTCCCCATCGCGGCGCTGCTGGCGAGCGTCGCGATGCGCACCTCCAGCGGCGCCCGGGTGGTGCGCCACTGGAGGCGACGCGTGGCCGTGATCATCCTCCCGCTGGTCGCGGGGATGGTCTGGTGGACGGCGACCCTGCTGACGTACACACCCTGGGGAGCGACGCCGCCCTAGGCGTCGCGGTCAGCGGCCGTGGAAGACCGGCCGCTCCTTGGCGATGAACGCCCCTACCGCAGCCCGGTGGTCCTCGGTGCCGCCGGTGAACTCCATCAGCGAGGCCTCGTTCGCCAGCGTCTCGCTCAGCGAGTGGCCGAGGGCGTACTCGACGGACTGGCGGATCGAGGCGTAGGCGAGCGTCGGCCCGGCAGCGAGGCGCTCGGCCAGCTCGGCCACCGTCGCCTCGAAGTGCTCGGGGGCCACGACGCGGGTGACCAGCCCGAGCTCCAGGCACTCCTGTGCCGGGATCGTGCGGGGCATGAGCAGGAGCTCCTTGGCCCTGGCGGGGCCCACCACCCGGGGCAGCCACCACGACGAGCCTGAGTCGCAGGACAGCGCAATGCCCGCGAAAGCGAGGTTGAACCCGGCGGTGTCGACGAGGATGCGGAAGTCGGCGGCCAGTGCGAACGCTGCCCCCGCCCCGGCGACCACGCCGTTGAGCGCCGCGACGACGGGCTTGTCCATCGTCGCGAGCAGCTCGGCGATCGGGTTGTAGTGCTCGACGACCGTCGTGCCCAGCGACGCGTCGCCCGACTGCAGGAACTCGATGTGCTGCTTGAGGTCCTGACCCACACAGAAGGCCCGCCCTGTGCCGGTCAGCACCACGCACCTCACCGAGGGGTCGTCGGCGACGACGCGCAGGGTGTCGCGCAGCAGCGTCTTGGTGTCGAGGTCGAGGGCGTTCATCGCGTCTGGCCGGTTAATGCGCACCGTCGCGACTCCCGACGGGCTGGTCTCCAGGATGACGGGTGAGGTTTCGCTGGTCGGCTGCCCGGCCTCGTCGCGAGGGCCGGCGGCCGCGGTGTCGCTGGTCACAATCGCGACCCTACTCGTGGGTCCCGACGCCGCGGCACCCTCGTGGCCCGCGTCACCCGACCCCTGAGGCTCCCCGACTCACCGCGTCCCGTCATCCTCCCCGCCCCGCCGACGTGCTGAACCGGCTGCCTATACCTGAGCCCGCGTCAGCACCTCGTCGACCCACGCACTGGCCAGCGGCTTCAGCCGCGCCTGGCGTTCGTCGAAGACCGCGGCGGCAGCGCGGCCCGGCCAGTCCGCGGGCACCACCTCGTCGGGCAGTCCCGGGTCGGTGAACAGGAACTTGCGCCATTCGTGCACCAACAGGGTCCGGGTGACGAAGGCCTGCTCCGGATCGGTCGGCAGGCCGTCCGCGGAGGCGTTCGCAGCGAAGGAGCGGTATGCCGCGGCGAGACCCTGCGTGTCCCACACCCGCCGCGCCAGCTGCCAAGCCGACCCGTCGTAGGTCGCGCGGAACGACGCCGGGCGCAGGGCGGGTCCGGGCGGCCCACCGAGTGCCGCCGCGAGCGCGTCGTCCAGCTCGGGGCTCTCCCGGGGCGCCACCCACGTGTCGGCCGCGAGCCGTCCATAGCCGAGGTAGCCGAGAGACCGGGCCACCCGGTCCCTCGCGCTCCGGTCGGGCACGCGGGGCAGGGCGATCAGGTGCCATCGGCCGTTCCACGGGCGCACGTCCGTCCGGTAGATCCTGGCATGCGCGGACCGCAGGCGGTGCTCGCCAGCCGGCGTCGCGGCATACCCCCTGCTCTCCTTCTCCTGGGGCGCCAGCCACCCCTCGCGCACCATTCGCGACACCGCAGTGCGCACCGCGGGGGCCGAGACGCCCAGCGAACCCATCAGCGAGATGGTGGCCGAGATCGGCGCCCACGCACCCCGATCGAGCAGATGGTCGCCATAGAGGTCGAACAGCGCTGAGCGGGCGTGCACCCGCTCAGTGTGTCGGATCGGCTGGCCGCGCCGGGGGAGGCCTTGATTTCGCAGGCGGCATGAAAGCGGCGATAATAGACGGAGACGGATGGCGCGACAACGTGCCAGATCACCACGGAGCATCCACTTTTCCTCTGCGTGGGCTCCTGTGCCAATGGAAGGAAGGCCCATGGCGGCGATGAAGCCGAGGACTGGCGACGGTCCGCTCGAAGTCACCAAGGAAGGTCGCGGCATCGTGCTGCGGATGCCCCTCGAGGGCGGCGGCCGCCTGGTGGTCGAGATGACACCTGACGAGGTCAAGGCACTCGGCGAGGCCATCGACAACTGCGAGGGACTCTCCTGACCCGGCTCTGAGCTCTGTGCTGGGCCCCTGCCATGTGGCAGGGGCCCAGCACTGTCTCCACCCCTCCTTGGTCCAACGCTCCTGCCCCAGTGGCCAGTGGGTGGGCAGGCCGTGTCGCTTGGCAGGCGACTGGGTATGGTCTGCCCCGTGCCGGACATCGAGGACTTGGTCGAGCCGACCACGGGGGCCTGGGAGGTCGCCGCACGCCCGCTCGCCGATGTGCTGGCCGATGCAGACGACCCCGGTCTGGTACTGGCGCTGCCCGTGCCGATCGGCGGCCTCGAGCTGGCCGGGCCCGTCGCCGATGCCCTCGCCCTCGTCGGTCTGGAGGCCGACTTCGTGGCGGCGGCGTGGGAGCCCTCGGGTGAGGCCGGCACCACCACGGTGATCCCGCTGCCCCCCGGTGAGCGCGCGGCTCGCACGGTGCTTCTGGCCGGAGTGGGCGGGCGCACCGCCGACGATCTTCGCACCGCAGGGGCCGCGGTCGGGCGTGCCTGTCGCGACCGCCAGACGCTGGTGTCCACCTGCGCCGTGGGGCGTCCCGCGGCCGGCCAGGCCGCCTTCGCCGAGGGCTGCGTGCTCGGCGGCTACGCACCGCCCAAGTGGGGCAAGGCCGGCCCCGCCCGACCCGAGCGGCCGGTGGCGCGGGCGGTCCTCGTCGGGCCCCACGACGACGACGTCGTGCGCCGGGCTGTCGTGCGTGCCCGGGCCACGACGTTCGCGCGCAACCTCGCAGTGACGCCGTCCAACATCAAGAACCCCGCCTGGATGGCCGCCCAGGCTCGCACCGTGGGTCGGCGCGCGGGACTCGACGTGACGGTGTGGTCGGAGCGCGAGCTGCGCCGCGACGGCTTCGGCGGGCTCCTGGCCGTGGGCGGGGGTTCGCTGACCCCGCCCCGCCTCGTCCGGCTGGACTATGTCCCCGAGGGCGCCACAGCGCGCACGCGCCACGTCGTCCTCGTGGGCAAGGGCATCACGTTCGACACGGGCGGCCTCGACATCAAGCCGGCCGACGCGATGACCGCCATGAAGACCGACATGTCCGGCTCGGCGGTCGTGCTCGCGGTGCTGGCCTCCTGTCGAGGGCTCGCCGTCCCGGTGCGGGTCACCGGGCTCCTGGCCCTCGCCGAGAACGCCGTGAGCGGTTCCTCCTACCGGCCGGGCGACGTGATCACCCAGTACGGCGGCCGCACCGTCGAGGTCGGCAACACCGACGCGGAGGGCCGCATCGTGATGGCCGACGCGCTTGCCTATGCCGACAGCGAGCTCGACCCCGACGTCCTCATCGACATCGCGACCCTCACGGGTGCGGCACGGGTCGCGCTGGGCCGGGTCCTCGCGCCGGTCTACTCGACCGACGACCGGCTCCAGTCGCAGCTCGTCGCTGCCGGCGAGTCCGCCGGGGAACCGCTCTGGCCCTACCCCCTCGTCGACGACTACCGCCAAGCCCTTGACAGCGACGTCGCCGACCTCAGTCACGTCGGGCCGTCGGTCGGCGCCGGCTCGATCACTGCGGCGCTGTTCCTGCGCGAGTTCGCCGGCAAGCGGGCGTGGGCCCACCTCGACATCGCCGGCACCGGGCGCAGCGACAAGGATGCGGGCATCCTCAGCCGCGGCGCGACGGGCTTCGGTGCCCGGCTACTCCTCACGTGGCTGGAAGGACAGTGATGAATGCTGGATATGGGCTGGCGGTGCGCTGGTCTCTGGAGCAGGCTCCCGACGACGTCGCGGAGCAGCTGCGCGAATACGTGATCGGCACCTCCATGGCGAGGTTCATGTTCCTCGACGGGCTCGCGTTCAAGACGTGGCGCATGCGCGAGGGCGAGTGGTTCGAGGGCACCTACGTCTTCGACACCGCCCGGGCACGCGACGAGTTCCAGAGCGGGTTCGTGCGCGAGGCTGCGGGCTCGCCGGGCAGCTCCATCATCGGCTCGGCGCCGGTCACCATCGAGGCCTACGAGGTCGTGGCGATCGCCGAGGGCCCCGAGCGGTTCCGACGCGGGCCCGGCCCGGGCACCGCCTGATCGCCCCCGGTCAGCGCTTGACCGCTGCGAACACCCCGTCGCCGACGGGGAGCAGCGCACCGATCAGCTGGTCGTTGTCGCGCAGCGACTTGCCGAGCTCGCGCAGGGCCACGGTCTCGGCGTCGCGTGACGCCGGGTCTGCGACCCGGTCGTGCCACAGCATGTTGTCGAGGGCGAGCACCCCGCCAGGGCGCAGCAGGCGGATGCCGTGCTCGACGTATGCCGGGTACTCCAGCTTGTCTGCGTCGATCACCACCATGTCGTAGGCGCCATCGGTCATGCGGGGCAGCACGTCCAGGGCACGTCCGGTGATGACCCGCGTCCGCTGGTGCGCGACCCCGGCCTCGGCGTAGGCGGCCTTGGCGGAGCGCTGGTTCTCGGCCTCGATGTCGATGGTGGTGAGCACACCGTCGGCCGGCATGCCCTGGAGCAGCCACAGGCCCGACACGCCGCCACCGGTGCCGACCTCGATGACTGCCCTGGCGCCCACGGCAGCGGCCAGGAGGCGGAGGACGGCACCCGCCCCGCTGCCAACGGGGGTCGCTCCGAGCTCGGAGCCGTGCCGCCGCGCGGTCTCGATCACCTCCGGCTCGGGGATGAACTCCTCGGCGTAGGCCCAGCTCGCCGGCTTCTGCGCGCTCATGGCAGTTCACCCTACTGCCGCGCCGAGATGTCGCCTCTCGACAGGTGCCGGCGGGTTCCGTTCAGGGGGCCTGGGTGCAGCATGGCGGGTGGCGCCCGGCCCTATCCGCCTGCCCGCCTGCCCTGGGCGCATGCCCGCCTTGGCTCTGCCCCGGGAACGGGACGAACGGCACGGTCCCCTGACGCAGCCCGCATGGCACACTGCATGCGGCGGGTCGGCGCAGCCGAGCGCCGACCTTGGAAGGGCGGCGTGTTGGTTTCGGGGGTGCACGGGCGCGGAGCCCCGGTGTGTGATTGACAGGAAACGTTCAGGTTTCCGGGGAACTATCGAGGGATAACAGTCGTCTGGACTGTGCACGGAGCGTGCGGGATGGGTGCCCGCACCGTCGGAGGTGAATCGCGTGACCGCGACAGACACGGTGCTCGAGCAGGGCGCCGCCCAGAGCCCTGAGGCGGGCTGGGTGCCGCCGACCTGGGAAGAGGTCGTCGAGCAGCACTCGGCTCGGGTCTACCGCCTGGCCTACCGGCTCACCGGCAACGTCCACGATGCCGAGGACCTCACCCACGACGTGTTCATCCGGGTGTTCCGCTCGCTGCACTCCTACCAGCCGGGCACCTTCGAGGGCTGGCTGCACCGCATCACGACGAACGTCTTCCTGGACAAGATGCGCCGCAAGCAGCGCATCCGTTTCGACGCGCTGTCCGACGAGGGCGCCGCCCGCCTCCAGAGCCGTGAGCCCGGACCCGAGCAGGTCTACGCCGACGCCCACTTCGACGACGACGTCCAGCGCGCGCTCGACGCGCTGCCGCCCGACTTCCGCGCTGCCGTCGTGCTGTGCGACATCGAGGGCTTGTCCTACGAGGAGATCGCGGCGACCCTCGGCGTCAAGCTCGGCACGGTGCGCTCGCGGATCCACCGCGGCCGTGCGCTGCTCCGTGAGGCTCTGGCGCACCGCGCCCCCCGGGCTCTCGAGTCCCCAGAGGCGGAAGCCAGCGCGTCCAAGCCCACCCCAGCGGCCCAGGGTCGCCAGCGCCGCCTGCCGCTGGTCCGCCCGATAGCGGGGACCAGGTGATCACGCCTGTGCGGCGCACCGCTTCCCACTGCCTCGGGGAGCGCGTCGTCGAGTACGTCGCCCGGTCCCTTCCTGATGCCGAGCTCCTCGCCTGCGACCGCCACCTGATCGTGTGCGCTTCGTGCCGGAAGGCGGTCGACGACGAGCGGAGGATGCTCGCACGGCTGGCGGTCGAGCCTATGATGCCGAGCGACCTGCGCACCGCGCTGCTCTCGCTCGCGTCACTTCCGCCGACTGCACCGCCGCCGCCACCGGAGGCACCATCCGCCGTCCGCCATGCCGTACGCCGCCACCCGGCTGTCGCCGACAGCCGCCCACCGGCAGCTCCGATCCCCGTGCGCCTCGCCATCCTCGCCCCGTCCGCGCCTGCCTGCCACCGATCGCCCCTGCGTTCCGCGGTCCTTGCCGCGGTCGCAGCGGGTGCGTCGGCAGCCGCGGCGTGGAGCATGGCGGTGACCGGTGCCACCGCAACAGCGACCGGGGGCCCCGTCGTGCGCCCAGCGGGCGCCGGGCAGCCGGCTGCGCGCACCATTCCCAGCACAGGCGCGCGCGACATCTGGAACGTCAGCGCGACCTACACCCAGCCCCGCCTGGCCACGCTCCAGGCGCCGGTCCTCTCTGCCATGCAGACGGCATACGGCACCCCCCGCAACGGGTCGCTCGGTGCCCGCGGGGCACAATCGACTCCATGAGCGGAGAGCCCCGGGAGCCGGTCCCGCCGGACGGCAACGACGCCGGCGTGCCTGCCGAGGAGCCGCACACCGCCCAGTTCACCAGCCTGCCGGAGCCGGAGCCTGAGGCCGCGGACCAGACCCAGCCGATCTCCAGCTCGGCCGCCGAGACCGTCGAGGAGCCTTGGGGCCACGCCGATGACGTCGGATCAGGTCAGGACGCCGTCGCCGCTCCAATGGGCGCCGGCGAGCCCACCACCCCGCACGAGGAAGGTGGTGAGCCCGGCACACCGGTTGCCTGGCTCGAGCCCAGCGCACAGGGATGGCCGGCTCCACCACAGCACTGGTATGCCGGGCAGCCAGGCGCCCACGCCGGTGCGCCCCAGGTGGAGGGGCACCATCCCGCCCCCGTGTATGCGCCCGGTTCCGGACCCCATCCCGTCGGGCCCCACCCGGCGCAGCAGGGCCCCCTCGGCCACCATGCGGCTCGACCCCAGCACCACCGGCCAGGTTGGGGCGCACTCATCGCCGTCGCCCTCGGGAGTGCCCTCGTCGCCGGTGTCCTCGGTGGTCTCGGCGGCGGCTACCTCGCCTCCAACGGCTACCTCGACCTGAGGGACGGCTCGTCCTACTCAGCGCCTCCCGCGCAGTCCGGCTCGACCTCGCGGCCCGCGGGCTCGGTCGCCGGCATCGCTGCCAAGGCTCTCCCGAGCGTCGTGACCATCGAGGTCCGGGGTGCCGACGGCACGGGCACCGGCTCCGGGTTCGTGTTCGACCGGCTCGGGCACCTCATCACCAACAACCACGTCGTGGCCGACGCGTCCAGCGGCGGGGACATCAACGTCGTTCTCTCGAGCGGCAAGCATGTGACCGCCAAGCTGGTCGGCCGCGACACGTCCTACGACATCGCGGTCCTCAAGGTCGACACGTCGGGCCTCGGGCCGCTGCCCATCGGCTCGTCGTCCTCGGTCGTCGTCGGCGACGAGGTGATCGCGGTGGGCGCACCCCTGGGCCTCGAGAGCACGGTCACCTCGGGCATCATCAGCGCCCTGAACCGGCCGGTCAGTCCCAGCGGCGGCACCGGCCAGTCGTTCATCAACGCCATCCAGACCGACGCGGCGATCAACCCGGGCAACAGCGGGGGCCCACTCCTCGACATGCGTGGCCAGGTCATCGGCATGAACTCCGCCATCGCCGCGGTCCCGGGGGCCTCCGGCCAGCAGTCGGGGAGCATCGGCGTCGGCTTCGCGATCCCGAGCGACCAGATGCGCAAGACCGCTGAGCAGCTGATCAGGAGCGGCAAGGCAGTCCATCCGGTGATCGGCGTCATCCTCGACACGGAGTACACGGGTGAGGGCGTGCGGATCGCGACCGAGGGTCCGAACGGCTCGCCCCCGGTCACCAGGAACGGACCCGCGGACAAGGCCGGCATCCGCCCCGGTGACGTCGTCGTCGAGTTCGAGGGCCGGCCCATGACCGACCCGGACCAGCTCGTCGTGGCCATCCGGTCCAAGGACGTCGGCGATGTCGTGACCATGAAGGTGCGTCGCGGTTCTCGTGAGATCAATGTCAAGATGACACTGCAGGGCGCGAGCGACTGAGGTCGTCGCCGGCCCCATGACGCCGGGAGCGCACCTGCACCACAGCCACCAGTCCAGCCAGCCACCAGACCACCACCACCTGAGGACGCGCCGTGTTTGACATCACCGGATGGGAATTCGTGATTCTCATCGTGCTGGCGGTCGTGATCCTCGGGCCGGAGCGGCTCCCGGAGTATGCCGCGAAGCTCGCGCGGCTGGTCCAGCAGCTTCGCGTGATGGCCGAGGGTGCGAAGGGCCAGCTCAAGGAGCAGCTCGGCCCGGAGTACCAGGACATCAACTGGCGCCAGTACGACCCCCGGCAGTACGACCCGCGGCGGATCGTGCGCGAGGCCCTCATGGAGCCCCTGGAGGCGCCCGAGCCGCGAGCGACGAACGGCAGTCCCTTCACCGCGCGGGACCCGAGCCGCCCGACGCCCTACGACGTCGACGCCACCTGAGGCCCGTCGTCGCGAAGCCCGGACGTTGCCGTCGGGCGACCCGACCGCTGTCGTTTCCCGGCCGTCCTCCGGGAGTGTGGACGTGGGCCAGGGGTTGGATCAGCGCCCGGCGGGTGTGAGGCCCAGCGACCGCCCGGCGAGGCCGCGTGAACGGCTGGCCAGACCGCGGGCGATGCCGCGCAGGGCGACCGCCCCGGGGCTGTCCGGCGTGCTGAGGACGACCGGGGAGCCGACGTCCGCCCCTTCCCGCAGCGAGGTGTCCAGGGGGATCTGGCCGAGCAGCGGCACGTCAGCGCCCACCGCCCGCGTCAGGGACTCGGCCACGGCAGCACCGCCACCGGAGCCGAAGATCTCCTGGCGCGACCCGTCGGGCAGCTCCAGCCACGACATGTTCTCGATGACCCCGACGATGCGCTGGTGGGTCTGCAGCGCAATCGACCCGGCCCGCTCCGCCACCTCCGCGGCGGCCTGCTGAGGCGTCGTCACCACCAGGATCTCGGAGCCGGGGATCAGCTGCGCCACCGAGATCGCGATGTCGCCGGTACCCGGCGGGAGGTCGAGCAGCAGGATGTCGAGGTCGCCCCAGAAGACGTCGGCGAGGAACTGCTGGAGGGCGCGGTGGAGCATGGGACCGCGCCACACCACCGGCTGGTTGCCCGGGACGAACATGCCGATCGAGATGACCTTCACCTCGTGGGCGATGGGCGGCAGGATCATGTCGTCGACCTGGGTCGGCCGGTGCTCGACGCCCAGCATGCGCGGGATCGAGAACCCGTAGATGTCGGCATCGACGACGCCGACCTTCAGGCCGGAAGCGGCCATGGACGCGGCGAGGTTGGCCGTGACGGAGGACTTGCCGACACCGCCCTTCCCTGACGCCACGGCATACACCCGCGTGAGGCTCCCCGGCCTGGCGAACGGGATCTCGCGCTCGGCCACGCCGCCCCGCAGCTGCGCCCGCAGGCCCGCGCGCTGCTCGTCGCTCATGACGCCAAGCGTCACCGCGACGCTGGTGACCCCCTCGACCGCCATGAGGGCCGCGGTGGTGTCCTTGGTAAGGGTCTCCTTGAGCGGGCAGCCCGACACCGTGAGCAGGATGGTGACGGCCGCGCGCCCGTCGGGGTCGACGGCCACGCTCTGCACCATGCCGAGCTCGGTGATGGGCTTGCGGATCTCCGGGTCGTTGACCGTGGCGAGGGCAGCGTGAAGGGCCTCGTCGGTCACAGGTGCTGGGGGCATTGCTCCATGCTAGGTCGAGCGCGGATGGACGCCACCACCGGTGGGCTCCAGGCCGCTGTCGCCCTCGTCCCGGCGGCGGATCTCCAGACCGCGCTCCTCCATCTCCTCCAGGAGGCTGCGCAGCTCCGAGCGCACGAAGTCGCGGGTGGCGGCGTCGCGCATGGCGATCCGCAGGGCAGCCACCTCTCGGGTCAGGAACTCGGTGTCGGCGAGGTTGCGCTCGTCGCGAGACCGGTCCTGCTCCAGGGCGACCCGGTCCCGGTCCGCCTGCCGGTTCTGGGCCAGGAGGATGAGGGGCGCGGCGTAGGAGGCCTGCAGGCTGAGCATGAGGGTCAGGAAGATGAACGGGTACTCGTCGAACACCCACGCGCGAGGGGCGAGGACGTTCCAGCCCACCCAGGCCAGCACGAAGATGGTCATGCCGATGAGGAACTGGGCGGTGCCCATCAACCGCGCGAACTTCTCGCTCAGGACCCCGAAGGCCTCCTGGGTCATGGCCGTCGGGCGCCGCACGAGCGCGCGCCGGGCCTCGCGGGGCTGGTCGAGGCGAATGGTGCGGTCGAGCCGACGCTCAGCCATGCGTCACCTCACGTCGCTCCTCGCGCCAGTCCTCCGGGAGGATGTGGTCGAGGACGTCGTCAACAGTCACCGCCCCGAGCAGGAAGCCGTCCTCGTCGACGACGGGCACCGCGACCAGGTTGTAGGTCGCCAGCGTGCGGGTGACCTGGCCCAGTACGGCGTCCGGGCTGAGCGGCTCCACATCCTTGTCGAGCACGCCGCCCACGGCGGAGTGCGGCGGCTCGCGGAGCAGCCGCTGGATGTGACCATTCCCAGGTACTTGCCGGTGGGGGTCTCGAGCGGCGGGCGGCAGACGAAGACCGTGGCCGCGAGCGCGGGGGAGAGCTCGGCGCGACGGACCACGGCCAGGGCCTCGGCGATGCTCGCCTCGGGGCCGAGGATGACCGGCTCGGAGGTCATCAGGCCGCCGGCGGTGTTCTCCTCGTAGGACAGCAGCCGCCGCAGCGGCGCGGCGTCGGTCGGCTCCATCAGCTGGAGCAGCTCCTCCTGCTGCTCGACCGACAGCTCGGAGAGGAGGTCTGCGGCGTCGTCGGGCTCCATCGCCTCGAGCACGTCGGCCGCACGACCCGACTCGAGCGTCGCCAGGATCTCGACCTGGTCGTCCTCCGGGAGCTCCTCCAGGACATCGGCCAGCTTGTCGTCGTCGAGCGCGGCGGCCACCTCGGCGCGCCGCTTCGGCGTGAGGTCGTGGATCACCTCGGCCAGGTCGGCCGGCTTGAGGTCGTTGTAGCTCTCCAGGAGCTTGGCGGCGCTCTGTTCCTCGGCGGACTCGTGCAGCCCCAAGACGTCCTCGATCGGCACGAGCAGGGTCTCGCCCCGTCTGCGAGCCAGCCGTGACAGGGACCCGGCCGGCCGGCCCTTGCGGACGAACACCTTGACCGCTGCCCAGTCACGGCTGCGCTCGCGCTCGATGGCGATGTCCTCGACGGTGGCCTCGATCAGGCCGTCCTCGGTCTTGGCCCGAACCGGCCGCTCGAACAGCTCGGCGAGAACCAGCGTCTCGTTGGCGCGCTGCTCGAAGCGGCGCATGTTGACCAGTCCGGTCGTGATCACCTGCCCGCCGTCGACCGATGTCACGCGGGTCATCGGGACGAAGACCCGGCGGCGGCCGGGCACCTCCACCACGAGCCCGATCACGCGCGGCCGCCGGCGGGTCGCGCTGAACGTCACGACGACGTCGCGGACTCGTCCGACCTGGTCGCCGAGCGGGTCGAAGACGCTCAGCCCAGCCAGTCGGGCCACGAAGACGCGCGACGGTGTGCTCACTCCGGCAAGGCTATCTGGCGCGCCGCCGTCGCTGGGGTCGTCCGCCTGCGTGCCACGGCCGCCAGCCGGCCGTCGATGCCTGCGCCGGCCGGACCAGCACGGAGCGGGGGGACTGGTCGTACGAGCCCGGCTGCTCGAACGGCATACCGAAGGGTCGCAGGGCATGCACAGTGCACTCCGTCGCCCACCTGGACTCCACGTCGCCCATGGCGTTGAGGCGCCCCAGGCGCAGCGCCTCGACCGCCGCCGCCCACTGGTCCGTCTCCGGCTCGACCACTTCCGCGGTGGCCTGCACGGCGAGCAGCCGCCCGCCGCTGTCCTTGCTGCGCAGGATGATTGTGACCACCTCCGGGAGCCAGGGCAGCGTCTGCTCGCCCGGCCCTGACACGACGTAGACCGTGTCGTTGGCCCACGCGTGCCACACCGGCCAGGCGCGGCCGTCGGGAAGCTGGATCCACAGCAGGCCCGACTTGCTGGCCGCCTCCGCGAACAGCGCGGTGATGTTGATCGGCTGGGGGGCTTCGGTCACATCGTGAACTGTGTCATAACTGGCCTGTCGAGGTCGCTGCTACGGTCGCCACGGCGGTGGCCGGGGCGGCTGTCCGGCAGCCAGCGCCGACGGCCACCCCGACGCCCCGCACCGATCGTCACGTCCCGCCACGTGTCCGCACGAGAGGCAGACCCGCATGCGCAGCGTCAAGGACTTCTTCGCCCCCCTCGCCGTGGGCGCCCCCGCCCCGCTCCGGGAGGTGCCGGCGCGCCCCTCTCGGGCGATCCACTTCTTCGACCCCAGCAACGAGAAGATGGCGGCGAAGATCCCGGACCTCATCGGCCGGGTCGACGTCCTCCTCGGCAACCTGGAGGACGCCGTGAAGGCCGACCGCAAGGTCGCTGCGCGGGAGGGCCTGGTGGCGATCGCCAAGGCCAACGACTTCGGCGAGCACACACAGCTGTGGACCCGGGTCAACGCACTCGACAGCCCGTGGTGCCTCGACGACCTCACGACCCTGGTTGCCGAGATCGGCGACAAGCTCGACGTCGTCATGGTGCCGAAGGTGCAGGGTCCCGAGGACATCCACTACGTCGACCGGCTGCTCGCCCAGCTCGAGGCGCGCGCGGGACTGGGCCGCCCGATCCTGGTCCACGCGATCCTCGAGACCGCCCGTGGGGTCGCCAACGTCGAGGAGATCTGCGGCGCGAGCCCGCGCATGCAGGGACTCTCGCTCGGGCCGGCCGACCTTGCCGCTGACCGTCGGATGAAGACCACCCGTGTGGGCGGTGGCCATCCGGGCTACCTCGTGCGCGAGGACCCCGTCGACGGCGACGTCACCGCCGCGCGGGCCACCTACCAGCAGGACCTCTGGCACTACACGATCGCCCGGATGGTCGACGCCTGCGCGATGCACGGGATCTTCCCCTACTACGGGCCGTTCGGCGACATCAGGGACGTGGTGGCCTGCGAGGACCAGTTCCGCAACGCCTTCCTGCTCGGCTGCGTCGGGACCTGGTCGCTGCACCCCGTCCAGATCGACATCGCCAAGCGGGTGTTCAGTCCTTCCGCCGAGGATGTCGCCCATGCCCGTCGCGTCGTGGAGGCCATGGGTGACGGCACCGGCGCCGTCATGCTGGACGGGAAGATGGAGGACGACGCCTCCCTGAAGCAGTGCCGCGTGATGCTCGAGCTCGCCGAGCGGCTGGCCCGGACCGACCCGGAGCTGAGGGCGCTCTATGGCTTCGACGACACCCAGCAGGAGGGCGCGCTGTGATGTCGCCCGGCACCAGCGCCTACCGGCCGCGCCGGTCGGTTCTCTACATGCCGAGCTCTAACGAGCGAGCGCTGGAGAAGGCCAAGTCACTGCCCGTGGATGCCCTGATCCTCGACCTCGAGGACGCCGTCGCCCCGGACGCCAAGGAGGCAGCACGCGAGTCTGCCTGTGCCGCAGCGCGTTCCGGTGAGTACGGCGACCGCGAGCTGACCATCCGGATCAACGGCATCGGCACCCAGTGGCACGACGCCGACCTCGTGGCGGCTGCGCAGGCCGGCCCGGACGGCATCGTGGTGCCCAAGGTCAACTCGGCGGACGAGGTGCGGCGCCTCGTGGCCGCCATGGAGGCGGCGGGGGCGCCCGACCACACCGTGCTGTGGGCGATGGTGGAGACGCCCGTAGCGATGCTGCACTCCGAGCAGATCGCCTCCGCGTCCGATCGGCTGGCCGTGCTCGTGATGGGCACGAACGACCTCGCCAAGGAGCTGCACGCCGAGCACGTCCCCGGCCGGCAGCCCTTGCTGACCGGGCTGTCGCTGTGCCTGCTGGCGGCGCGTGCGGCGGGCAAGGTGATCCTCGACGGCGTCTACAACGACGTCAAGGACGCAGAGGGCTTCGAGGCCGAGTGCCGCCAGGGCCGCGAGCTGGGGTTCGACGGCAAGACCCTGATCCACCCCGGCCAGGTGGAGGCGTGCAACGCCGCGTTCGCACCGAGCGAGCAGGAGGTGGCCGAGGCACGCGGCATCCTCCAAGCCTGGCGCGCCGGGCTCGCCGAGGGCCGTGGCGTCGTGACCCACAACGGCCGGATGATCGAGAACCTGCACGTCGAGACGGCCGAGCGGGTGCTGCGCACGCACGAGGCCATACAGGCGAGGTCAGCGGCGGGGTAGCGCCGGCCAAGGCCATCAAGGCGATCAAGGCGATCAAGGCCATCAGCGCGATCAAGGCCATCAGGTCCAGGGTCGCCGAGTGTCGTGCCGGGGAAATCCCCGCGGCAGCGCCCACAATGACCTCGACGGCACAACCTTTCGGTGCAGTCACGCGTCTGTCTCAGTGAGAGGGAGCCGGCCGGGCTCCCTCTCACACGTGGCGGGGAGGTCAGATGAGGGTCAGGGGATGGCTGGGCAGGGTTGCCGCGACGGCAGCCATGTGCTCGGTCGCGATGGTGGCCTGCACCCCACCGGACAGCCAGCCCACGGGCAGCGGCGGCGCTGCCGCAACGACGTCCTCAGCCGGCTCATCGACCACGTCGAGCCAGCCATCGTCGTCGACCACCAAACGGACCACCCCGTCACGAGCCAGCGCCACCACCAGCCCGAGCACTCCGAAACCGTCAGCATCCTCACCGAGGCCGACCCCCACCCAGACGACGAAGCCCACGCTGCCGCCGCTCACCGAGATCTCCACCATGCGCCTCGGGGACCAAGGCGCCGCGGTGGAGGAGGTGCAGCAGCGGCTGAGCGCGCTCGGCTACTGGCTCGGCACGGCCGACGGCCAATACGGCGACCTGACGCAGCAGGCGGTGACAGCGCTGCAGAAGGCCGCGGGCATCGGCCGCGACGGCATCTTCGGGCCGGCCACCCGCCGGGCACTCGACGCGGGAACCCGGCCCACGCCCCACACCACCTCGGGAAACGCTGTGGAGGTCAACCTCGGCCGACAGCTGCTGCTGGTGGTCCAGGGGGGCCGCATCACCCACATCCTCAACACGAGCACCGGCAGCGGACAGACCTACACGTCGCGCGGCGCCCAGCACGTCGCCGTCACGCCGACCGGTCGCTACAGCTTCTACCGGGCGGTCGACGGCGAGGACCGTTCCCCCCTCGGGCTGCTGTGGCGCCCGCGCTACTTCAACGGGGGCATCGCGGTCCATGGCTTCTCCAGCGTGCCGCCCTACCCCGCCTCGCACGGGTGCGTCCGGGTCAGCAACGAGGCGATGAACATGATCTGGGCGACCGGGATCATGCCGGTCGGCCGCACCGTCCTGGTCTACTGACCCCGGACGTCCAAGGCGCACCCCGGACGTCCAAGGCGCACTTCAGGCCCCAGGCCGAAAGTTCGGGCCCAAAGTCACTGTCCGGCACAACCTTCCGGTGCCTTCAATCGTCTGTGGGAGTGCGGAGGCCCCCAGGGGGCGGGCCTCCGCACCACCAGACGAGGCAAGGGGGCCGGCATGGAGATCAGCAGGAGACGACTACTCGAGGGTGCAGCGGGCACGGCCGCGGCAGGGGCCCTTACCTTGGCCACCGGAGGTCCGGCCAGCGCGGCATACCCGACTCTTCGGCGCGGCAGCACCGGGTCGGCAGTGCGCACGCTGCAGTCGAAGCTCACCTACTACAAATACTGGTGCGGCACGATCGACGGCGTCTTCGGCAACGTGACCGAGCAGGCCGTCTACGCCCTCCAGAAGGCTGCGGGCGTCACGCGAGACGGCATCGTCGGCCCAGTCACCTGGAGCAAGCTGCTCGCCGGCGTCCGCCCCACGGTGCGCTCGACGACGGGCACGGTGATCGAGATCCACAAGGGGCGGCAGCTGCTCAAGATCGCGTCCTACGGTCGACTGGCCATGACGCTGAACACCAGCACCGGATCGGGCGCCAGCTACTATTCCGGCGGCAGGTGGCACATCGCGGTCACACCGTCTGGGACCTTCCACATCTACCGCAAGGTCAACGGCTGGGACACCGGCCCGCTGGGGAGCCTGTGGCGGCCTGCCTACTTCAACGGCGGCATCGCGATCCACGGCTACTCGTTCGTGCCACCCTACCCGGCCTCCCACGGCTGCGTGCGCGTCAGCATCCCCGCGATGAACATGCTGTGGAGCACCGGGCGAGTCCCGATCGGACGTCACGTCCTGGTCTACTGACCTCGGCCTGCCCGAGGAGGCCACCGCGGCCCGGCCGGGCACGAGCCCCCGAGCAATGCCGAGCCATACCGGGGTATGCCGGGGTATGCCGGGGTCTGCCGGGGGTTGCCTTGGTGTACTCGGACACCAAGGCAACCCCCCGGCATACCTCTGCGTCTGTCACCGAGCCTCTCAGCGTGTCCATCACCAGCGCGAGGTCGCGGCCGCCATGAGGTCGCCGAACAGCTCCCCGGAGTCGACCTCGAGGCCGCGCCGGGTGAACCAGTCGCTCATG
The DNA here is from genome assembly GCA_035691065.1 of Dermatophilaceae bacterium. Lineage (GTDB taxonomy): Bacteria > Actinomycetota > Actinomycetes > Actinomycetales > Dermatophilaceae > DASSJT01. The sequence continues at coordinate 2,618 of DASSJT010000241.1, read as the reverse complement.
TTGCGCGCGTCCCGCTCGAGGAACTCCGGGCCGTGCGGGTTGCCGATGATGTCGACGATCTGCGGCCAGTCGATCAGCACCAGCCGCTCCTCGTGGAGAAGGACGTTGTAGGGCGACAGGTCGCCGTGGGCCCATCCGTGCAGCGCCAGCTCCAGCATCGTCTCGCGGAGCTGCTCGAACAGGTCGGCGAGCAGTCCGGGGCCGGGACGAGTCTGGGCAAGGCGCGGCGCGGCCTGTCCGTCCGGCGTGCCGATGAACTCCATCAGCATCTCGATGCCGTCGAACTGCACGGGATACGGCACGGGCAGGCCCATCGCCCAAAGCTTTCCGAGCGCGTCGAACTCGGCGCCGGCCCACTGCGCGCCGAGGACCTCGCGCCCGAAGTGGGTCTTGTTCTTCATGGCGCGCATCTCGCGTGACCGGCGGACCCGCCGGCCGTCGACGTAGGCGGAGTCACGGTGGAACATCTTGTGCTCGTGGCTGCGGTAGCGCTTGGCCGCGAACAGGGTGTCGGCCACCGGCGCGCCACCGTCCTCGGCGGGCAGCCAGCGCCGCACGAGGTGGACGTCGGCCTCCTTGCCGGTCTTGAGGACGCCGAGGTCGCTCTCGACGGCACCGAGCTCGGTGATGACCCAGTCGGGCCGTGGTTTCGGTCCATGCATCGAGCCGTCCCACGTGGACCAGCGCTCGCCCTCGGGAGGGGCGTCGGGAAGGCTGTCAAAGGAGAAGCTTGTGTGCTCCTGGAACTGCATGTGAAGACTCCAAGGGAAGAAGGGTGTGGGCGCGGGTACGGCCCAGGACAGCTGTGGACATCTCGCGCCTCCTTGGAGTCCGACACGGCGGTATGCCGTGTGGTCGGGCCCAGCGTGGCTCACGTCGCACTGCCCGGGCAACCGAATTACCGGCGCCGCAGGGACAGCGGGATCGGCCGACATCGGGTGAACGGCGGATTCCGAAGGGTTTTCGGCCGTTTCGCGCGCCGAGCGAGGGCCGCCGGGCCACGATGGAGGAGCCGCTGACGAAGGAGACAGCCGATGCCGTCAAGCACCTTCGCGCAAGGGGGGCTGCGCGTCACGCATCCTGCCTCCTACGCCGCCCACCAAGCGCAGCCCGGACGCCGCGGTCGCTCGCTGCCCGGGGACCCAAGCACTGCCGGAGAGGGTGACCCGGCGGCACAGCAGCTGCTGGATGCGTTGCAGGACAAGGGATTCACGAAGGTCGACTGGGTTGAGCTCGAGCCCGCGGCGACCCGCGAGCTGGGCCCGAAAGGCGCTCGCCGCGCACCGCGACGGGGGAAGGTCGCCATCGACGTCGACCTCAAGGGCAACGAGGACGCGGTGGTCCTGGTCGAGCAGGACGGCTTCTACACCTGGCAGCTGCCGGTCCGCGACTCCTCGGGGCCGGGCGAGCGCTCGCGCGACCTCGGCGTTGGCCCCCGCACCGCGCACTTCGAGTTCACCGTGGCGCCGGCACGACCCGCTGCGGTCGCCCGCGCCGACCGGGGGCTCGGGCCTGGCCTGGCCATCGGCGCGGTCCGGGCGTTCGTCCTGCGCTTTGCCGCCCCCGCCGTGACCCGCGCCGTCATCAAGAAGCTCGAGGAGCACGTCCACCCCGGACTCGTCCGGCTGGTCGGCCCGGACCCGACGACGTGGACGCGGGTCGAGGGGTCCGCCGTCGCCCTGCCCACGGACACGACGCCCCGCATCCTGCTGTTCATCCACGGCACCTTCTCTTCCACCCTGGGCGGGTTCGCGGCGCTCGCGGGGCAGCCCGCGGGGGCAGCGTTCCTCCAGGCGGCCCTGGACAGCTACGACGCCGTGCTGGGCTACGACCACCGGACGCTCAGTGTCGACCCGAAGGTGAACGCCGCCGAGATCGCCACGGTGCTGAAGGGGTTGGGCGCCTCGCCGGCATCGGTGGACATCATCTGCCACAGTCGCGGCGGCCTGACCACGCGCAGCCTCCTGGAGGAGGTGCTCCCCGGCTCGGGCTGGAACGGAACGGTGGACCGCGTCGTGTTCGTCGCGGCGACCAATGCCGGCACGCACCTGGCTGACGCCAAGCGCTGGGCCGAGCTCGTGAACCTCTACACCAACCTCATTGCCGCCGGGGCGCGCGCGGCCTCGGCGCTCGGGGCGGTACCGGTGGCCGTCGTGGTCGGGGAGGTCGTGGCCGGCCTCGGCGCGCTGGTCAAGTACCTCGCGTCGTATGCCGTCAAGGAGGACGGCGTGCCGGGGCTGGCGGCGATGACCCCGGACGGGAAGTTCGTGCGCGAGATCAACTCGGCCCAGCCGGGGCAGCCCGTCGCGCCCACGCCCTGGTTCGTCATCTCGTCCAACTTCCACGTGGAGCTCTTCGGGGACCGGCACGAGCCGGCCGAGTTCCCGCGAGCCCTCGTCGAGCGGCTGAAGGAGGGGGCGGTCGACCAGATCTTCAAGGCCGACAACGACCTCGTGGTGGACACCTCCTCGATGTCGGCGATCGACCTGCCGGGCGGCGGTGGCTTCGTGCTCGACACGCTGGCGTACGGCACGAACCCTCGCGTCTACCACAACAACTACTTCAGCCAGCCCGAGACCGCGGCGGCGCTGACCGACTGGCTGCTCACGCGCCTCGAC
>DASSJT010000240.1:0-5672 GCA_035691065.1 Dermatophilaceae bacterium | reverse complement strand
AGCACCACCACCTGATGACCACGTTCGCCGAGCACCCGGGCAGCCTCCAGCCCGGCGGGGCCGGCGCCGACGACGACGACCTTGCGGCGCGCTGGAGCGAGTGGCAGTACGTGGTGCAGCGTCTCCTCGCGACCGGTGGCCGCGTTGTGTATGCACTTGGCGTCCCCGGACTGGTAGATCGCGTCGAGACAGTAGTTGGCACCGACGCAAGGACGGATCCGGTCCTCCTCGCCGGCCGCCACCTTGGCGACGAGGTGCGGGTCGGCCATCTGCGGTCGCGTCATCCCGACCAGGTCGAGCAGGCCGTCGCGGATGGCGTGCCGGGCTGTGGCGACGTCGGAGATCCGGGAGGCGTGCATCACCGGAATGCCGACCGTGCGCCTGATCTCGCCGGCGAAGTCGAGGAAGGGCGCAGAGGGTGTGCCCATCGAAGGGATCACGCGCGCCAGGGTCGCGTCGCGGTCGATCGTGCCCTTGATGACGCTCAAGAAGTCGATCCCGTCGCCGACGTAGCACTCAAGCGCCTGCAGAGCCTCGTCGCGGCCCAGAGCTCCGGCGCTGTCCTCGTCCATCGACATCCGGATGCCGACAACGAAGTCGGGCCCGACCGCGGCGCGCACCGCCTTCACGATGCGACGCGGGAACGACAGCCGCGCCTCGAGCCTGCCGCCGAGGTCGTCGTCCCGGTGGTTCGTCGCCGGTGAGTGGAAGGCGTCGAACAAGTGGCCGTAGGACTGCAGCTCGATGCCGTCGAGCCCGGCAGCCACGCAGCGCTGGGCCGCGGCGGCGTAGTCGGCGACGATGCGGTCGAGGTCCCACGGCTCGGCAACTTTGGGAAAGCTGCGGTGAGCGGGCTCGCGCAGCGGCGACGCATAGACCAGGGGCAGCCAGTCACCGGTGAAGTTGCTGGTGCGTCGGCCCAGGTGGGTGACCTGGCACATCACCGCCGCACCGGCCTCGTGCACATCGTCGGTCAGCCGGCGCAGCCACGGCACGATCTCGTCCTTGTACAGCAGCAGGTTGCCGAACGACGGTGGGCTGTCTGGTGCCACGACGGCGGATCCGCCGATCATGGTCAGCCCGACGCCGCCGATCGCCTTCTCACGGTGGTAGAGGCGGTAGCGCTCCTTCGGCATCCCGTCCTCGGCGTACGCCGGCTCGTGCGAGGTACTCACTACGCGATTGCGCAACGTCAGCTGCTTCAACGTGAACGGTTCGAGCAGCGGGTCCAGGGAACGCACACCTCAGTGTGGGAGCGGGCCACGACAGACAACCAGGCCGGATATCTGCACCCGTTCATGCACAATCGCTGCATGATCGATCGCCGGTTGCGCGTGCTGCGCATGGTAGCCGCGTGCGGCACGGTCACCGGCGCCGCGGAAGCTCTGCACTACACACCCTCAGCCGTCTCACAACAGCTGCGCTCGTTGAGCAAGGAACTCGGGGTGGACCTGGTCGTCCAGGACGGCCGTCGCATCCGGCTCACACCGGCAGCACGGGTGCTGGTCGAGCGTGCCGACGACCTCTTCAGCACCTGGGAGGTGATCCGCGGCGAAGTCGCCTCCGCCGCCGTCGAAGGCAGCGGAACGCTGCGCCTGTGTGGCTTCTCCACCGCCGCCGCGTCCCTGCTACCCAGCGTTGCAACCAGCATCCATGATGCCCACCCACGCTGTCGGGTGCGCATCATCGAGGCTGAGCCCGAGGAGTGCTACGACCTGCTCCTCGCGGACGAAGCAGACGTAGCGGTCGTCGTCGCCACCTCGACCATCCCGGCCACCACCGACCCACGGTTCGAGCAGCACGACCTCCTCGAAGACCCACTCGACCTGCTGGTAGCCAGCACCCACCGGCTGGCACAGGAGGACTCGGTACGCCTGGGCGACCTCGCGGAGGAGACGTGGATCATGGACCGCCCCGGGAGGCCGTACCACCAGCTGCTGCAAGTCGCCTGCGTCGCAGCTGGCTTCACCCCAGCCGTAGAGCACATCGCCACCGAATGGGACACGGGGGCCGCCCTGGTCGCCGCCGGCCTGGGAATCGCCCTGATTCCCCGACTCGCACGCCTGCCGACCGGCTATCCCATCGTCCGGATCCCGCTCAGGGGCAACCCGGCACCTTCGCGCCACATCCTCACAGGGATCCGCCGGGGAAGTGCGCAGCAACCGCTGATCGCGCTGGCCCTCGCGACCCTGGCGGCCAGAGCTCGCGAACAAACCTTGCAACCCGCGAACCCGTGACACGAATGCCGGCGGGCCAGCAGATCCGGCGATGTCGTGGTGGCCATGGGGTAAGGCGCGTTACGTCCATGATTCGTCTGAGGACGTGTGCCCACTCGCGGTGAACGACGCACATCCATGCGCGGCCAACACGGGCAGATGTGCGGCCATCCGAGTTTGCTGCACTGACCGTCGAGATGGGGGCGAGGACCTAGCCCCGGTCAGGAGCAGTGCGTCGGGAGAGCGCCTCTCCTGGACAGGTCACCGAGCGGCGTACAGCTCGGCCGCGGCGGCCATGTGGTCCTCGACCACGCTGCGGGCAGCGGAGGCGTCGCCTTGCTCGATGGCGTCGACGATGGTGGCGTGTCGGTCCTCGGCCATGATTCCGGGTAGCTGGGAGGCGTCGTGGCTCATGATCGCCACCCGGATCCGGCCCTCGAGGTGGCGCCAGCTCTCGACCAGCATGGGGTTGCCCGCGAGCTGGCACAGAAGAAGGTGGAACGCGAGGTCCGCCTCGACGCGCTCGTTGAAGTCGGAGCCCTCGCGGGAGAACTGAGCCAGGGACTGGCGTAGCGCAGTCACGGTCTCTGCGCGGTTGGGGGAGTCGATAATGGTGGACGCGGCGAGGCCTTCGAGCGCGGCGCGAACCTGGTAGAGGCCCCGGATCTCCTCGGCGGTGAGGCTGTTGACGCGCAGCCGGCCACGCGGTCCTGCCGCGACCAGACCTTCTTGTTCCAGGTGGCGCAGCGCCTCGCGGACGGTGCCGCGGCTGATCCCGAGACCCGTGGCCAGCTCGACCTCGCCGAGGTGGTCGCCGGGTCGGTAGTGGCCGCTGGTGATCGCACCCCGCAGGGATTCCAGGGCGCGTTCACGCAGCGTGCTTCGGTCCAGGCTCATCAGGGGTTCGACGGTGGGCAAGGTCAGCTCCATCCGGGGGTCGGGGTGACCATGGTATCCACCCATGTCGCCTGTCAACAGTCACCAGTTGACATTACTTGTCGGTAAGGTCTTGACATCCCCTTGTGACGTGGGTCATCTTCTCAGTGTTGAATGTTAACAGTCAACACGACCAGCACCCGTCCTCCCTCTGGAGACCCTGATGAGCAGTACCTCCCCAGCCAGTTCGATTGATCCGGCCCACCAGTCCCGCCATCCGATCCAAGGCACACCGGCGAGGAAGCGGGTCGCAGTAGGCACGTCCGTCGGCGCCACCATCGAGACCTACGACTTCATCGGTTTCGGCACCGCCGCCGCGTTGTACTTCAACTCGGTGTTCTTCCCGTCATCCGACCCGTTGTCGGGCACCCTGCTCTCGTTCGCCACGTTGGGCATCGGGTTCGCCGTCCGGCCGCTGGGCGGGATCATCGGGGGCTACCTCGGCGACAAGATCGGCCGCAAGCCGGTACTCGTCGGGTCGCTGCTGCTGATGGGCGTCGCCACGGTCCTGATCGGTCTGCTCCCGACCTACCAGCAGGTCGGCGCGTGGGCAGGCATCCTGCTCGTCGCGGTCAGAGTGATCCAGGGCCTGGCGTTCGGTGCCGAGTGGGGCGGAGCGATCCTGATGTGCTTCGAGCACGCCCCTTGGCGCAAGCGGGGACTCTTCACCGGCATCACTCAGGCTGGGTTCCCGGTCGGGTTGTTGCTGGCCAACCTCGCCTTCCTCGGCAGCGTCCCACTCGGCCCGCAGTGGGCGTGGCGGGTGCCCTTCCTGCTCAGCGCCGTGCTCGTGGTCGTGGGCATCATCATCCGGCTCAAGGTCGAGGAGTCGCCCGAGTTCGAGGAGCTCAAGGAAGAGGGCGACATCGCCAAGAACCCGCTGGCCGAGGTCATCCGCACCGACTGGCGCACCATCGTCCGGGCCTTCTGCCTGCGAGCCGCGGAGACCGGTGGGTACGCCGTCTCGGTCACCTTCATGCTGTCCTACCTCGCCACCGAGGGCCTCGCAGACCGCACCGTGAGCCTCACCGGCCTCATGCTCGCCGCTGGCCTCGGGATCGGCGCCACCATCAGCTGGGGTGCGCTGACCGACCGGATCGGTCGACGGCCCGTCTACATCCTGGGCACCCTGGTCACCGCTGCCTGGGGCATTCCGCTGTTCCTGCTCGTCAACACCGGCACCGCTCTTCTCATCGTCATGACGTTCGTGGTCAGCTACGCGGTCTGCCAGAACTCCCTCGCTGGGGTCCAGGGCGCCTGGTTCTCCGAGCTCTTCGCCGCCCGCACCCGCACGTCCGGGGCCTCGCTGGCCTACCAGCTCTCCGCAGTGGTCGCCGGGTTCTCCCCGCTGGTCGCGACGGCCCTGTACGCCGGGGTCGGTTGGATCGGCCCGGCCCTCATGCTCTCCGGGTACGGCGTGCTGGGTCTCACCGCGGCACTCCTGACCCGCGAGACCTGGGGACCAGCCGAGCGCGCCGCAGTGGACGCCCTCCAGCGCCAGGTCAACGCCGGGCCCACGCGAAACCCCGTCCCGGAGCAAGCGACCGACGTCCGCGAGCCGAGGACTCCGGCACCTGGCGACGCGTCGTCACTCGAGTCCCCGTCCCACGCCAACTCGTCGCACTGAACCCGCCGACGCCTCCAGCGCAGCCACCCACCTGAACGCAAAAGGACCATCCACGTGACATCCCCCAGCACCACCACCGCAGCAGCCCCCGCCAACCGAGCAGAGACCGACGCCGAGCGGATTGAGCGGCTTCGAGCCGCCGCCCACCGGATCCGGCGCAACGCCCTGCAGATGGGCGAGGTCCAGGGCCAGGGCTACATCGGCCAGGCCCTCGGCGTCGCAGACATCCTCGCCGTGGCCTACACCGACCAGCTCCGCTTCCACCCGGAGGACCCGCACTGGGAGGGGCGCGACCGGTTCCTGCTCTCCATCGGCCACTACGCCATCGCCCTGTACGCCGCGCTGGCCGAGGCCGGCATCCTTTCCCTGCAGGAGCTCGAGACCTACGGGTCCGATGAGTCCCGTCTGCCGATGTCGTCCATGGCCTCCTACACGCCCGGCGTGGAGATCTCCGGGGGTTCGTTGGGCCACGGGCTGACCGTGACCACCGGCATGGCACTTGGCCTTCGCCATCAGGGCAACCCCGCCCGGGTGTTCAACCTGCTCTCCGACGGGGAGCTCGACGAAGGATCGACCTGGGAGGCCGCGATGGCGTGTGCCCACCACGGCCTGGACAACGTCATCGCCATCGTCGACGTCAACGCCCTGCAGGCCGACGGCCCCACCGCCGGGGTGCTGCGCACCGAGCCCGTCCTTGACAAGTGGGCCGCGTTCGGGTGGAACGCGACACGGGTCGACGGCAACGACCTCGGTGCGCTGGTGGCTGCGTTCGACGCGGCTACCGCCCACACCGGATCCCCATCGGTCGTCGTCTGCGACACCCGCATCGGGTACGGCGTACCGCTGCTCGAGCAGCGCGAGAAGGCCCACTTCATGCGCGTCGAAGCCCACGA
>DASSJT010000239.1:0-38766 GCA_035691065.1 Dermatophilaceae bacterium | reverse complement strand
CTCGATGGCACCGGGCCGCCGGCCGGGTGCTCGTCGTGGCCGGGCTCGGAGTGGCGTTGTCGGCGCTGTGGCTGACCCTCTTCTTCCCGCCACAGGAGGACTCCGGCCCCCTGCTCTACATGCTCCGGCTCGTCTTCGGATCGGGGATGGTGGCCGGTCTTGGGCTGGGGTTCGCGTCGATCCGCCGCGGGGACATCATCACTCACCGTGCGTGGATGACCCGCGCCTATGCGATTGCGCTCGCGGCCGGCACCCAGGCGTTCACTGAGGGCGTGGGCGGGGCGCTCTTCGGTCATGGCGTGCTGGCTTTGGACGCGTCCCGGGGAGCCGGGTGGATCATCAACCTGGCCATCGCCGAGTGGGCGATCCGGCGCCGGTTGGGCGCCGGTGCACGGAGCCGACACCGGCTCGAGGCCGTGGCGGTCGGTGACGGGCGATGAGCGTGACGTACGAGTTCCGAGTCGAGGGTCATCTCGACCGCCACTGGTCTGTGTTCCTCGGAGGTCTCTCCTTGAGCCACGACGGCGACGGCACATCGACGCTGACCGGCCACGTCGCAGACCAGGCCCAGTTGCACGGCGTCCTGGCCGGGCTGCGCGACATCGGCGCGCCGTTGGTGTCGGTGCGGGCGCTGTCCGAACGGGAGGGGAAAGTCGTCCATTCGCTCTCGGCTCTCGCCTGGCCGAAGCGCACGGAGCGCCTCGTGCTACGCCCCGCGCTTTCGACAGACGCGGAGGCTACGTGGCGCTTCCGCCGGTTGGAGTCGGTATGCCGGTGGCTCACCGTGTTGCCGACGAGCTTGGAGTCCTACCGGATCACCTTCACGGACCCGGCGAGACTGGCGACCACGCTTGTGGTCGAGCTCGACGGGCGCGTGATCGGCGACCTCATGCTGCGGGTCGAGGACCCGTGGGCGCAGCGGGAGATCGCCGACCGGGCGCGCGGGACGCAGGCCGAACTGGGCTGGGTCATCGACCCGGAGTTCGCTGGAAAGGGGTACGCCACCGAAGCCGTGCGTGCCCTGCTTCGGGTCTCCTTCGAGGAGCTCGGTCTCAGGAGAGTGGTTGCCGCCTGCTTCGTGGACAACGAGTCGTCCTGGCGTCTGATGGAGCGCGTGGGGATGCGGCGGGAGCTGCACGCGGTGGGAGACGCCCTGCACCGTTCGGGTGCGTGGCTGGACACCTATGGGTGCGCCATGCTGGCCAGCGAGTGGGCACAGACTCATTGGCCATGAGCCCTGTGATCCTCTTGGCCGACGTCACGTGCTCGTGAGGATGACAAGCTGTTGGGTCGCTCGGGTCATCGCGACGTAGCGGTCGACCGCTCCTTCGATGCCCTCGCCGAACGCCTCTGGGTCGATGAGGACGACCAGGTCGAACTCGAGCCCCTTCGTCAGCTCCGCGGTCAGCGACCAGATGCGGGACGTCGCGGGGAACGCGGGATCGCCGATGATGCAGGCGATCCCGTCGGCGTGCTCCGCGAGCCAGTTCTCGAGGATCGAGCCCAGCTCTGACGCGCGGCCGTGGACCACCGGGACGCCGGTGCTGCGGACGGAGGTTGGCACGTTGGCGTCCGAGATGGCCGCCCGGATGACCGGCTCGGCCTCGGCCATGACCTCCACGGGCGTCCGGTAGCTGATGCCCAGGGAGGCCTGCGAGATCCGGTCGAGACCGATCCGCTGGAGTCGTTCCTGCCACGACTCAGTGAACCCGTGCCTGGCCTGGGTACGGTCCCCGACGATGGTGAAGCTCCGGGACGGGCAGCGCAGCAGCAGCATCTGCCACTCGGCGTCGGTCAGCTCCTGGGCCTCGTCCACGACGACGTGCGCGAACGGGCCGGCGAGGAGGTCGGGGTCGGTACGGGGCACGACGTCCTCGTCGACGAGGTTCTCCCGGATGTCCGGGTGACGCAGCATCGTCACCACACCCTCGAAGTCGTCGTCCGCGGCGATGAGGTCGTCGATGACGGCGGCCATCTGCTCGCGCTCGGCAGCGGCTGCGTCCCGCTGCCGACTTGCCTTGCCGGGCGCGCCGGGGTCGCCGAGGCGCTGCCGCGCGGCATCCAGCAACGGCAGGTCAGACACCGTCCAGGCCTGCGGGTCGGCGCGCTGGAGCACCCGGACCTCGTCGGCCTTCAGCCAGGGGGCGCACATCCGCAGGTAGGCAGGGACCGACCAGAGGTCCCCGACGAGGTCGGTCGCGTCGATGAGCGGCCAGGCGCGGTTGAACGTCGTCCGCAGCTCCTCGTTGCGCACGAGCGACGCCCGGAGCAGGTCGGCGTCGACGTCCTCGTCGCCGTGCTTGTCGAGGAGGATCGTCAGCAGCTCGTCCCAGACCTGCTCGCGGGCCTCGTTGTGTGGGGTCCCCGGATCCGGCGCGTCGAGCGCTGCGGCCCAGTCGTCGGCGCCCATCCAGACGTCGGCCCACGGCGTCGTGACCGTCATGCCCGTGGTCGGCGGGTCCTCGTAGAACCTGACGGCAGTCTCGATCGCCTTCACCATGTTCGCCGACGCCTTGAGGTGGGCCACGTGCGGTTCGGCCTCGGTCGCAGCCCCGGCTCCCTCGGCAACGAGGTCCCGCAGCGTGCAGGTCTGTACGCCCTCCTCCCCGAGGCTGGGCAGGACGTCGGAGACGTAGGCCAGGTAGGGCTGGTGCGGACCGACGAACAGCACACCGCCCCGGCGGTGCCCGAGGCGGTGGTCGGAATAGAGGAGGTATGCCGTCCGGTGCAGGGCGACGACGGTCTTGCCCGTCCCCGGGCCGCCCTCGACGACGAGGGCGCCGCGCGATCCCGCGCGGATGATGGCGTCCTGGTCGGTCTGGATGGTGCCGAGCACGTCCCGCATCCGGGACGACCGGCTGCTGCCCAGGCTGGCGATGAAGGCGGACTGGTCGTCGAGGGCGGCGGCATGCCCTTGGAATCCATCCGCGGTGAACACCTCGTCCCAGTAGTCGCTGACCCGGCCACGGGTCCAGCGATACCTGCGGCGGCTGGCCAGACCCATCGGGTTGGCGTGGGTCGCCCCGAAGAACGGTTCGGCCGCCGGAGAGCGCCAGTCGAGCAGGAGCCGACGGCCTGAGCTGTCCGTGAGGCCGAGTCGCCCGACGTACACGGGCTCCGGCTCGTCTGCATTGACCATGTGCCCGATGCACAGGTCCAGACCGAAGCGATGCAGGGCGCGCAGGCGAGCGGTCAGCCGGTGGATCTCCAGATCCCGGTCCATCGCCGCCTGGCCCCTGCCGCCGGGTGCCTTGCGCTGGGCATAGAGGCGGTCGGACAGGTCGGCGATGGACTCCTCAAGACTCTCTGCGATGGCCGCGAAGTGCTGCTCGTCGCCGGCGATCAGCGTTGGGTGGGCCTTGGCCTTGAGGTTGTCCGGAAGATCAAATGCGCTGGTAGTCAGCGGGTTCACGTCATCGGCTCCGGCTCGACAGCCACGTCGCGGGGTCGGGCGGCGAGGACACCTGCGCCTCCGCGCTGAGCACCCGCAACCGCCCAGCCGGTCTCACCACCAGTCCGACGGCGCCCGCGCAGCCCGCATGTCGACAGGAACACATGCATTCTGCGACCCCCATTCTCCGTCGGTTCTGGCCTCGGTCGGCGATTCTGCGGCACGACCCCGGTCTTGCCGCAAGCCCCCCGGTGCGCTATAGGTTGGAAGTGGAAGGAGTAGGCACTCTCCTTCTTCTTTTGTTTGCCCGCCGTGGACGAACAACCTTCTCGCAAGGGCGGCGGCGCGCCGCGTACCGCGGTGCCGACACCCGCGAGGACCGCCCCTGGGGTTGCGGCTGCCGGCGCGGAACGAGACGTCCTCCACCCACTTCAGCACGACCGGCTCGAACGTCGCGGAGATCGTGGCGGGCCTTTCGACCCTCAATCCGGCGACACGTCGTCAATAGGGTCATCTCATGAAGCCCCGGTCGGTTCGCTCGCCGAATGAGACGGCCCTGTTGCAGCGGATTCGTGAAGCGGTCATCGGCGACGACCAGGTGATGGTCGGTCCCTTTGGGCCTCGCCGCGTGACGTACGCCGACTACACCGCATCAGGGCGTGCGCTGTCTTTCATCGAGGACTTCATCCGTGACGAAGTCCTGCCGCGCTACGCCAACACCCACACCGAGTCCAGTGGCACCGGCCTCCAGACGACGCGCCTGCGAGAGGATGCTCGGACGATCATTCGCGATGCCGTGGGCGGCGACGATGACACGATCGTGATCTTCGCCGGGTCGGGTTCGACGGGGGCCATCGACAAGCTGATCGGAATCCTTGGCCTACGCGTCCCGTCTGCCTTGGAGGACGAGTACCACCTCAGCGACGCGATCGCGCCCGAACGCCGGCCGGTGGTGTTCATCGGTCCGTATGAGCACCACTCCAACGAGCTGCCCTGGCGGGAGTCGGTTGCCGACGTGGTGGCAGTACCGGCGGATGCCGACGGTCACATCGACCTGCAGCGACTCGAGGCCGAGCTCGTGCGGTTCTCCGAGCGACCGCTGAAGATCGGGAGCTTCTCGGCCGCGAGCAACGTGACCGGCATACTCACCGACACCTCTGGCATCTCCTCCCTCCTGCACCGCCACGGCGCCCTTTCGTTCTGGGACTTCGCCGCCGCCGCCCCGTATGTGGACATCGAGATGTACGGGCCCGCGAAGGACGACCCGCTGTGCTACAAGGACGCCATCTTCCTGAGCCCGCACAAGTTCATCGGCGGCCCGAGTACTCCCGGTGTCCTCGTGGTGCGGCGGGAGCTGATCGCCAACCGCGTTCCGGACGTTCCCGGCGGCGGCACCGTCGCCTTCGTGAACCCCTACGAGCACCACTACCTCTCCGACCCGGCCCAGCGCGAGGAGGGCGGCACGCCCGCGATCGTGGAGTCCATCCGCGCCGGGCTGGTGTTCCAGCTGAAGAAGGCGGTCGGAATCGCGGTGATCCGCGAGCACGAGGAGAGCTACCTCCGGCGCGCTGTGGACGCTTGGCGTGCTGAGCCGAGCATCGAGATCCTCGGAAACCTGGATGCCGAGCGGCTCTCGATCGTGTCCTTCGTGGTCCGCGCGCCCAGCGGCAGGTACCTGCACCACAACTTCATCGTTGCGCTCCTCAACGACCTGTTCGGCATCCAGGCGCGTGGTGGCTGTTCCTGCGCGGGTCCTTACGGGCACCAGCTGCTGGGCATCGACATAGAGCGCTCGCACGAGTTCGAACGAGAGATCGAGCACGGCTGCGAAGGCATCAAGCCCGGTTGGGTGCGCATCAACTTCAACTACTTCATCTCCGAGGCCGTCTTCACCTACGTCGTCGAGGCGGTCCGGCTGGCAGCTCGCGATGGTTGGCGGATGCTCGGCCAGTACCGCTTCGATATGGCGCGCGGCACATGGACGCATCGCAACGGACCTGTGGAGCCCCCGCTTCGCCTGAACCAGATCAGCTACGACTCGGAGGGCAGGATGCGCTACCCGCATCACGAAGACCGTGCACCGGAGTCTGCACTGCGGAACTACCTCCGGGAGGGCGCGGCGCTCCTTCGGGCAGCCACGCCACCGGATCTCGAGAGCATCACCGGGCTGGTGTCCTCGGACATCGAGCAGCTGCGATGGTTCGACCTGCCTCCGGTCAGCCTTGAGCCGGCTGCTCCGTGCCCCCCAACAATGCCGACCCGTTCAGTCCGAGGTTGACGGCACGAGAATCCCTCGTCCGCGCAGTCGACCGGCGTCGAGATCGTCCATGGCGTCGTTGGCCGCATCGAGGGGGTAGGTGTGCGTCAGCATCTCGACCCGGCCGGCGGCGGCCAGCGCCATGAGCTCCACGAGGTCGTTGTAGCTGCCCACGAGGTTGCCGATGACGTTGCGTTCGGTGGAGATCACGTCGATGGCTGGTATCTCAACGGTGCCTCCGTAGCCGATGACGAAGTCGCTGCCGGCGCGTCTGGTCATGGACCAGGCCTCATGCTCGGCACCACCTTCGGCGACGAAGTCGAGCACAACCTCGGCCCCCTTGCCGCCGGTCAGGTCGAGCACCCGATCCACATGTGAGCCGTCAGCAACCACGGTCTCGTCGGCCCCCCAGTCACGTGTGAGCGCGAGAGCCTCCTCATTGCGGTCCAGCACGACGATCCGTGCAGGACTCATGGCGCGCAGGCACTGGATGCCGATGTGCCCCAAGCCGCCGGCACCGATGACGACGCAGGTGCTTCCGGGGTAGAGCAGCGGCAGCGCCTTCTTCACGGCGTGGTAGGCCGTCAGGCCAGCATCTGCAAGCGCTGCGACAGCAGCTGGTTCGACACCCTCGGCAAGCTTGACCGCCGAGCGCGCTGAGGTCTTGATGAGCTCTGCCATTCCGCCGTCGGTGTCAATGCCCGGGAAGGACTGTGACTCGCAGTGCACGTCGTTGCCCGCGCGACAGGCTCGGCAGAACCCGCACGTGATGATCGGGTGCAGGATCACCGCGTCTCCTGGCTGCAGGTGCTCCACCGCGGAGCCCACGGCATGGATCCAGCCAGCGTTCTCGTGTCCCAAGGTGTAGGGCAGCTGAACCTGGCTCTTGGGCGCCCATTGACCGTCCACGATGTGCAGGTCGGTGCGGCACAGGCCCGCGCCGCCGATGCGCACCACGATGTCGAAGGGCTTCACCACCTCGGGGTCCGGAACGTCCTCGACGACCGGGCGAGCCTTGTATTCGTGCAGTCGAACCGCCTTCATCACGCCTCCGAACCTTGAGCGAACCGTCGCTTCCAGTCTGGACCGCCAAGGCGCCTTACAGGCGATTGTCGGACAAGGCCTCACCGCCGGGCGCAGACTTGAAAGGGCGGCCGGCAGACCGTTGTCCGGGCGTGATGCCCGGCGGACCCGCGAGGAAAGGAAAGGCCCATGACAACGAGGACTCCTCAGGAAGTGTTCGCGCATCACGGCCAGTCGCTCGGCGCAGAGGATCTGGAGGAGATCGTCGCCGACTACGCCGACGACGCCATCCTCATCGTCCAGAAGCAGGTCTACCGGGGCAAGGACGGAGCTCGACAGGTCTTCACCCAGCTTCTGAGCGACGTGCCCCAAGCGCACTGGGAGCTCGACCAGACCTTCGCCGACGACGTCCTCTACCTGGAATGGAAGGCCGCCGGCGGTGGTCGAAAGATCGATGACGGCATCGACACTTTCATCTTCGAGGACGGCATGATCCGAGTGCAGACCGTCATCTACACCGTCCAGCCAGCCTGATACGGCATCGCGGCGGTCCCATACCGAGGCGGACCTCCACCAACCGAAGAGGACGCACCCCCGAGGCGCTCTCGAAGGGACCACCGCCCGGCTGGAGGATCCCCTGGGCCGGGACGCCGTAGCGTGTTGGGACATGTCCCGTCGCGGTGCAGCACTGGTCTGCATCCTCGCCCTCGTTCTGTCAGGGTGCAGTGGGATCAGTGGACCACCGCTCGTATCGCCATCGAGTCCTCGACCGACTCCTGTGCGGACGGCAACGCCCACGGTGCCCCGAGACGGACCCCCGGTTCGGCCGGAGACGGTCACCAAGCTGCTGGTGTTCATTGAGGAGAACCACTCGCTGAACCAGATGCGGTCGGGAATGCCCTATACGTTCGGCCTTGCCCGACGGTTCGGCTACGCCACCGACTACAGGGCGATCCGGCATCCCTCACTGCCGAACTACATCGCGATCGCCGGCGGCCAGACGTACGGGATCACCAACGACGCGAGTCCGTCCTTCAATCCCGTCCACGGGCGGTCGGTCTTCGGCCAGGCCGTCGCCTCAGGGAGGACTGCGGCGGCCTTCGTCGACGGCATGTCGCGAAACTGCGCAACCAGCAACGGCGGGTCGGGCTACGCGGTCAAGCACAACCCGTGGGCGTACTTCACCCACGAGCGGGACCTCTGCCAAAGGTACGACGTCCCTGTGGACCGACTCGGAGCGGCGATCACCGAAGGCTCACTGCCCACCGTTGGGATGGTCGTCCCGAACCTGTGCCACGACGCCCACGACTGCCCCCTTGGCACGGCGGATGCCTGGTTCGAAGGCTGGATGAGCAAGATCTTCGACGGGCCCGACTGGAAGTCCGGACACTTGGCCGTGGTGCTCACCGCGGACGAGGACGACGGCTCCGGGACGAATGGCGTGCTGACCGTCGTGATCCATCCAAGCCAGAGGGCGCACGTGGTCACCTCGCGACTGACTCACTTCTCGTTGACCCGCCTCTACTCGGAAGTTGCCGGTATGCCGTACCTGTACGAGGCTGCATCGGCCCCCTCGATCGCGACTGCCTTCGGGCTCCCCCTGAAGTAGCCGCTGCACAAAGGGGGCTATCGGCGCCTGCGGGTGGAGCAGGCCGGTCGAACTAGCGCCAGGCGAGGGTCGCGGTGTCGAGGGCGTCGATCTCGTCCTGCGCCAGGTGGAACGTCAGCGCCGCGGCGTTGGCCGTGGCCTGCGCGCGGTTCTTCGCCCCGGGGATGGGCAGCACCGTGTCGTTCTCGATCAGCCAGCGCAGGGTCACCTGGGCAGGAGTCTTGCCGTGGCGCTCGCCGATCTCCCGAAGCAGGGCGGTGACCGGCTCCAGCGCCACCAGGCCCCGGCCGCGGAACGGCCTGGCGAAGCGGCGCAGGCCTCTGGGCCGGTTGCTCGGGGTGTACTTGCCGGTCAGCGCGCCGCTGGCCAGCGGCTGGTAGGCGATGAGGGTGACGCCCAGCTCCCGGCAGGCATCCAGCACTCCGTTGGTCTCGGGCCGGCGGTGCAGCAGCGAGTACTCCACCTGGTTGGACGCCAGCGGTATGCCGCGCAGCGCCAGGGCGGCATGCGCCTGGCGCATCTGGTCGGCCGAGTAGTTGCTCACCCCGACGGCGCGGACCTGCCCGGCCGCGACGGCGTCGGCCATGAGGTTCATCAGGCGCGGGATGTCCACCCGCCGGGAGGGGAAGTGGTGCTGGTACACATCGACATGGTCGCGTCGGAGCCGGGCCAGACTGTCGGCGAGCTGGCCCGGCATGTCCTCGGCGGTGGCCCGCAACGTGGCCGGGAACTTGGTGGCGATCAAGGCTTCGTCACTGGAAAGGTCACTGGAGAGCTCGCCGAGCCGCCGCTCGGAGGCGCCACCGGCATACATCGCCGCCGTGTCGAAGAAGGTCACCCCCGCCGCGATGCTGGCCTCCCACGCGCCACGCTCCTGCTCGCCGCCCTCGGCCCCACCGTAGGCGCTCTTGGCCGGGTGCAGCCGAGCCAGCCCGTGTGCCTCTCCCCAGGTCATCGCGCCCAGGCCGAGCCGCGGCACGAGCAGGTCGCTGCTCCCCAGCGGCTGGGTAACTGGCATGGCGGGACCGTCCTGTCCACTTCTGGCCGATACCTGAATGTACTCACTGGCTCGTGCGCCAGCCCAACGGCTGCCACCCAATCGGTCACGTGGCCAGGGAACGTCGCACTTCGACCTCCAGCGGCCCGATGGCAGCCTCACCGACCCGTTCGACGCCTTCCTCCTGTCGCCTCCAGTCGGCGCCGCTCGCGCCGCAGGCCGCAGCGATGCGGACCTGGACGCGATCAGGGCCGGTGGGCACCCGGCATACCAGAGCTCGCACGAGGAGGCGTGTGAGCGGTTGGTGCGGTCCATGCTCGATGGCGATATCGACGAGCCGACGTGGTCGGCGCTCGCCCTCCAGCTGCGTGTCTTCCCTTTCGACGAGGCCACGTAGTTCCGGGTGTCGGGAGCGACAGGCCCCGAGTGTGGGGCCGACGTTGATGGGAGGCGCGCTGCAAGGGGCCGCTCCCGCGCACGCGCCGGCTCAGGCCCGGCGGAGGGGGACGAGGCGAATCCGGCGTCGCAACAGCAGCGAGCCGATTCCGGTGACGATCTGCCCGATCCGGTACTGCCGCCTGACGCTGCGGGGGAGGCCGGCGGCGGCGACCGGGCGGAAGCCCCAGCGTTGGTAATGGTTGGCGAACTTGCGGTCGACCAGCATGAAAACCTGGCCGGCCCGGTCGGCGAGGAGTGCGTCGATCAGATCTGAGGCGACACCGCCGCCGCGGGCGCTCGGCTGGACGACGAGCGAAGCAAGCTCCTGACTGCCATCCGGGTGCTGCCGCATCTGCGCGACGCCGACCAGCTCACCGTCCGCCTCGGCCACCACGAAGCGATCCCAGTCCAGACTGCGGGGATTCAGCCTGGCATCGCGCACCATGTCGGTGATGGCACGTTGATCCGCCTCGACCGCTCGCCGAATACGGTGCATGACGGTCATCTTCGCGCGGACGACCACTCCGATGTGCCGCAAACACGGGAGATCCAGGGTCGGACCCATGCGAGCAGACGAGGGACTTCGCAGCCCCCTTTCTCCACGGTCGTTACCGGGGTCTGTCAGATCAACGGTGTAACCGGCATTTCTTGTTAGAGGTTCTCCGCGGCCGGCATCCGGTCGGCGAAGGTGATCGCGAACGCGTTCAGCGCCGGCTTCCATCGGGTGACCCATCGTGCCTGTCCGAGGCCCTTGGGGTCCAGAGACCGCGTGACCAGGTAGAGGGTCTTGAGGGCGGCCTGCTCGGTCGGGAAGTGTCCCTTGACAGTGACCGCGCGCCGGTAGCGGGCATTGAGCGACTCGATCGCGTTCGTCGAGCAGAGCACGCGGCGGATCTCGACGTCGTAGTCCAGGAAGGGGATGAACTGCTCCCACGCGGCGCGCCAGAGTTTAGGGATGGCCGGGTAGGCCTTGCCCCACTTCTCCTCCAGCTCCTCGAACGCGGCCCACGCCGCGGCCGCGTTGGCGGCGGTGTAGATCGGGCGCAGGTCCTTGGCGATCGACTCCCAGTACCTCTTCGACGCGTACCGGAACGTGCCGCGGACCAGGTGGATGATGCAGGTCTGCACGATCGCTGCGGGGAACACCGCGTTCACGCCGTCGGGCAGCCCCTTTAGGCCGTCGCAGACGATGAAGAACACGTCCGCCACGCCTCGGTTGCGCAGCTCGGTCAGCACGTTCATCCAGAACTTCGCCGATTCCCCACCGCTGTTGCCCGGCCATAGCCCGAGCACGTCCCGGTGGCCGGCCAGGTCGACCCCGATCGCGACGTAGAACGGCTGGTTGCCGACCTGCCCGTCGCGGACCTTGACCATGATCGCGTCGATGAACACCGCCGCGTACATCCGCTGCAGCGGCCGGCTCGCCCAGGCCTGCATGTCCTCGACAACCCGGTCGGTGATCCGGCTGACGGTGTCCTTGGACACCGACGCGCCGTAGATCTCGGCGAAGTGCGCACTGATCTCCCCGGTCGTCAGCCCGCGCGCGTACAGCGACAACACGACCGCGTCGACGTCGGTCAGGCGCCGCTGCCGCTTCTTGACGATCACCGGTTCGAAGCTGCCGTCCCGGTCCCGGGGGACCTCGATGTCGACCTTGCCGGCGTTGTCGGTCAGCACCGTCTTGGACCGCGTCCCGTTCCTAGAGTTGGCCCCGTTGCGTCCCTCGACCGCGTGCTTGTCGTAGCCGACGTGCTCGCTCATCTCCTCCTCGAGTGCGGCCTCGATGACCTGCTTGGTGATCGCCTTGAGCAGGCCGTCCGGGCCGGTCAGCTCATCACCCCTGGCGCGAGCGGCCTTGACCAGCTCGCGCACCGCCGCGCGCTCCACCTCTTCCGGCGTGCGCGTCTTCTTCGCCGCCTTACGCAATGGGCTCACGCCCACCAGAGTCTCGGTCATCGCCAGACCCTTCCCCGCTGAACCAGTCAGCGTGTCGGGCCAGTTACACCGCTAATCGGACAGTCTCCGTTACCGTAACCGAGGACCTTGGCTGGCCCTGAAGGCCCAAGGGGGGTGTCATGAGGTTGTGGATGCTGGGCACCGTCGCGCTTTATCCCTCAGACGTCTCGAGACGATTGGCGCCTTTGCCGTGATCGTCGCGGGAGTACTGCTGCACTTCGTGTACGGCTGGTCTGGCGGCAGCCGGGTGGTAGCAGCGATCGCGCCCGTGAACGAGAGCGTGTGGGAGCACCTGAAGCTGGTGTTGATCCCGGTCGTCGCTCTGGGTGTTGTGGAGGCGGCCTGGGTGCGTGACCGTCGACGGCTGTGGTGGGCGAAACTCGTCGAGGTGCTCACCGCATCAGGATTCGTCGTCGTCTTCTTCTACACCTACACGGGCGCGTTGGGAGTTCACAGCATCCTCGCCGTTGACATCCTGTCGTTTCTCGTGGCGGTAGCGGGAGGGCAGTGGCTGAGCTACCGGATCCTCAGTTCCGCGATGAGGCGGCCCCCGCCGCCAGCGGTGTCGGTCATGGCGCTGGTGCTGTTGGTGGTCGCGTTCGGCGTCCTCACCTTCACGCCGCCACATATTCCGCTGTTCCAAGAGGTTGCCACTGGTGCGTACGGACCGACGCTCTGAGCGTCGCCGAACGCACCTGTGCGAGGTCCTCGACTGCCTGTCGGCCCATCACTCGGACGAGGTCGTTCGTTTGTGTCAGGAGTCAGGGGCGTGACGTGCCCCAACGCTTTTGAGGGGGTTGCTGTTGCGCTGGGACTGGGCGCGAGATGCTTCTCCATTCCCTGGCCCTGCGGCGATGCGTCGTCACTGCCCGGACTTCGCCTTGGCGAGGTCCTCGACGGCCTGCGGTATCCGGGTCTCGAAGTCGTGGATCTTCACCCAGGTCGGGGTGATGTCGATGCGTGCCATCTGGTCGTACAGCGCTCGCACGCCAGCCTCCCATTTCGGGAACTCCTCGGCCGGCGTCAGCTTCTTCGCGCCTGCGATGTAGTCGGGAAAGACACCATCGACGAGGGTCACCGCAGCCGTCCCACGAATCAGCAGTACGTTCGGTGGCCAGGTTGGCGGGCTGGTGTCGATGGTGAGCGCCACCGCCGGATTGGCTCTCAACGCAGCCACCTTGGCGGACGTCGGTACGGTGCCGATCACGATCGTCCTGCCGTTCCAATGGAAGCCGACCGGGATCGCCCGCGGCGTCCCGTCCTGAGCGACATAGGCCAGTCGCGCGGGGTTGGCGGAGCCGAGCAGCCGCTGCGCGACGGGATCCTCCATGGCGGCGCGGATCTCATCCGAGGTCACGAGATTGTCCTCCCCTACGTCTTCGGGGTTCCACTTCGAGAGTGGCACCAAGCAGCGAGGAGCGCACCAGGTGGGAGATGTCGCCTTGGCTGGACCACCGGGCCGCAGACCGCGATCTGGTCATCAGCGGCGAGGGGCGTCCCGACGCACAGTCCCTGTCCGGCAAGCTGTCGACCGCCGTCGCGCGCCTACCCCTGCGCCGCGGACGCGACGTCGGCATCGACTCGCTCCCGCTGCGCGAGCCGGATGAGTGGCAGTGCGACGGCCTGCACGGCGGCGCTGAGGGCAAAGGTCGGCTGGTAGCTCCAGACGTCCGCGACTCGGCCCAGACCCGGCTGCACGACGACACCGCCAGCCGATGCGAGAAGCGAGTCGAACGAGAGCACGGTAGCCCGCTCCTGTGAGGGGATCAGCCCGTTCAGATAGGCCTGTCGGACCGGTGTGGTGGCTGCGTAGGCGAGACTCCACAGGACGAGGAAGCCGATCACCGCCACCAGGTTCGGGACCACGCTGACGAGCGCCAGCGCGATCGTGCTGACGGACGTGGCGACCAACAGGACCGACGTCCGCCGACGGAACAGTGACCGGACCCGAGTCGCGACCAGCCCGCCCACGATCTGTGCGCCCGCCACGATGGCCGCGGCCAGGCCGGCTATGCCGTACGCGTGCGGATCGCCGTAGAGCTCCAGCAGATACGGCTGCATGGCGTAGAAGGCGAAGATGTTCACGCCACCGACAAATGGCGCGGTCAGCATGATCCACCGAACTGCCGGACGGCCGAGGCCGAACTGCAGCGACGCTCTGAAGATCCTCCGGACCTCGGGGCCGGGGCGCCTGCCCCGCGCGGGGGTGAAGCCGAGGTCCCGCATCTGGGTGAAGGCCAGCACGAACGTGACGCCGAGCAGCAGCGCACGAAGCACAAAGGGCACGCCCAGGTTCGTCGCCTGCGCGATGACACCCCCCGCCACGGATCCCGACAGCATGGCGAAGCCTTGGACAGCCTCGGCGCGGCCGAAGACGGAGTCCAGCTCACCGGCATACCCCGTGTGCCTGAGCGCGTCCACAAGCCAGGCCTCCACCGCTCCGGAGAAGAACGTGAAGCCCAGTCCGAGCAGCATCGACACGAGCGCCCAGGCCCAGAACGGCGCCTTGACCCACCACAGAAGGACGTAGAGCAGCGTTGAGCCCGCGAGGGTCAGCGCGCCGAGCAGGAAAGACACCCGTCGACCCCGCAGATCGGCCACTACACCCGTCGGGACCTCGAAGAGCATCATCCCGACCGTGAAGAAGGCATTGGCCGTGAACGCCTCGAAGCTGCTCAGGCCTGCGTCGAGGAGGAACAGGGTGTTGATGCCCCAGATCAGGGACGCGGACAGGGTGGTGAGCAGCACCAGGGTCAGGTAGGTGCGCTGGACTCTTGTGGCCTCGGTCATGGTTCGACCGCCGGCTGGCGAGAGCGGCCCGCGAGTGAAGGAGGCCCCAGCGTCGCGTACGCCTCCCTGATCGCGGGGCCCAGACCCTCAGGCGGCAGCGCCCAGCGGCCGGCCCCGGCCTCTCGCGCCTGGTCCTCGGGAACGCCGGCGGCGTGGAGCTCTGCAACGAGGTCCGCGACAGCGGCAAGCTGCGCTTGCTGGGCCTGGACGAACGCCCGCGACACCGGGCTGCCGTGGCCGGGCACGACCACGTCGGCGGCCGCCAGCAGGTCGACCAAGTCGGCGCAGGTGCCCGGCCATTCGAGGGGGAAGCAGCCGGAGCCGTACATCGGGGGTCCGGACTCCTCGACCAGGTCGCCGACAAGCCACGCCGCTGCGTCAGGCACATGCAGCACCAGGTCGTTGTCGGTGTGGCCACGCCCGAGGTGGAGCAGGTCGACGACTCGGTCGCCGACCACCAGGCGGAGCTCCTGACCGACCAGCACCGTCGGCTCCGTGATCCTCACTGCCGTCCACTCCTCGACGGGCTCCTCGCCCCGGACCAGCCAGTCGGCCAGCATCGGCGCCTCGTACACCTCCAGGTGCGCGGGCACCCGCACATGGCCGTAGATCGGAATCCCGGTGAAGATCTGGTTGCCGAAGGTGTGGTCGAAGTGGGCGTGCGTGTTGACCACCGCGACGACCGGCTGACTCCCGAGCTCGTGCAGGTGCGATCGGACCTCGTCGGCCTGCTGCGGTGACGAGCGGGTGTCCACGAGGAGCAGGCCGTCCCGTCCGCGCACCACGCAGACGCTGATATCCAGGGGGTTGTACCGGCGCTGGAACACCCCGTCCGCCACCTCTGCCCACCCGGTCATGACTCGACCGTACCGAGAGTGCCGCCGCCCTCGAAGGGGCCCGGCCGGCATACTTCCTGGGCGCTCAGGCCCGCAGCGCGGCGAGGTGCCTTCGCCCGGTCAGCAGCGCCAGCCCGTAGAGCACTGCCACCACGACCAGCAGCGCGTTGAAGCCGAGGATGAGGGCGAGGTACTCCAGGGCGCCGCCCACCATGGCACCGAGCAGGTTCGCGCCGAAGGCCACCGTCGAGGAGCCAACCCCCTTGAACCGCACAGCAAAGAGCAGGTTGGCCATGAAGATCGGCAGGAACGCGATCGTCACGGCGGCCAGGAACCGGGGAACCAGGGACAGGTCGAGCAGCGCTTCCTGCGGGAGCAGCCAGGCTGCGGCAAGCGCGGCGAGCAGGCCGGCATACAGCAGGATCGGCCGACGGATCGTCACCCGGCGGGCGACCTCGATGGCCGCGAGCACGCTCAGCAGCACACCGGCGAAGACCGCCGCGTTGACCGCCCAGGTGGTGCCGAACAGCAGCGCGAACTGCACCACATTCTTGGTCTCCAGCAGCAGGAAAGCACCGCCCATGAAGAACAGGTCAGCGTAGGGCCGCATCGCAGTCAGCGGGCCGGCGACCAGGCGGACGAGAACCATCGAGGCGACCAGGATCAGACCGAGCATCCAGAGGTAGAACGACGGGATCGAGCGCGTCGCGAGGTAGGGGAAGGGCCGGTCGTCCACGGAGGGCTCCAGAGCGGCGCCCGTGGGAGACCAGGTCCTCGGGCACCCGCCAGTACTTGCGTCCTTGCGCAGTGTGAGCACGGCCTGCTGCCGCGGTCCCAGGCTCGGGCCGAGCTGGACGCAGGGCGGTGTGCCGTAGACCGCGCGCACGGTGTTGGCGTAGCGGTCGAGCAGCCACGGCTCGTAGTAGTTGTACATCGCGAACGTGCCGCCGGGCTTGAGCAGCGAGCGCGCCCGGTCCAGCGCCTGCGTGGTGAAGAGGTAGTTCTCCAGCCGCAGCGCCGACTGGCCGGTGACGATGGTCGCCGAGTCCGGCAGCGCCAGGAGGATCAGGTCGTAGCGACGGTCGGTCCGCTCCATGAACGCCCGTCCGTCGTTGACGTGCGTGGTGACCCGCGGGTCGGAGTACGGCCGGTCGGGGTGCCGGTCCCTGCCGATCTGCATGAGAACGGGGTCGATCTCGACGGCGTCCACCCGCCGCGCGCCCTGTGCGAGAGCCACCGCGACGTCGTTGCCCGTCCCCGCACCGATCACGAGAACGTCGTCGCGGGACCCGGCGTACGTGTACGGGTAGAAGTAGAACGGTGAGCTGCGCCGGATCTCCCGGACCGGCAAGGCGGTCTGGAGCGGCGTGTTGTTGACCTCGATGCGGACCTGGCCGTCGGCCGCGGCCTGGGAGTGGATCTTGTAGTACGGCGACCACTGAAAGCTGCCGACCACGGACTCGGCGCCCAGGAGCAGCACCAGCGCAGCGAGGGCCAGGGCCGGCCATAGCCTCGCCCGGCGGCCGAGCAGCAGCGCGAAGACCAGTGCGGCGGCCACCGCCCAGCCCAGCGGGGGCAGCCGCAGGAACGACAGCGCCGCGAACCCGGCAATCCCCATGAGGCTGCCGACGATGTCGAGCCGGTAGGCCTCCAGCGGCTCGAAGCGTGCGAACGTCCGGGCGACTTCCTGCGCCAGTGCCATCAGCGTCCCCACCGTGAGCACGAAGATCACGGCCAGGCTGAGCGGTCGGGGCAGCGGCGGCATGCCGAGCAGCCCGACGAGCTCCCAACGGCCGCCACGGCCGGTTCCCGTGCGTACCGGAAAGGCCAGCACGAAGGCGACCAGCACGCCGAGCAGGACCGGCGCGAGTGGGAAAAGCTCCCGGCGCCCGCCGCTGCGGAGGAAGCCCAGGCCAATCCCGAGGAAGCTGGCGAGCAGCACGAAGTTGGTGAGGTGGACGAGGTAGAGGTTGTTCGAGGACGTCCAGCGGATCAGGGCCAGCTCGACGAACAGCATCAAGGCGCTGGCAAGCACCAGCCGGGTCCGGCCACCCGGCGCGGTCCACCGACGGTGTGGCACCACGGAGCGCTCGGCGTCACCGACCCCGTCCAGCTCGTGCTCCTGCCGCATCGCCGTCGCCTCCGTCAGCGCCTCGGGCACCAAGGAGCGAACCGTAGCAACGCGCTGCTGCAGACGCGACCGTGCGCCACGCCCTACCGGCCTTCCTCCGACCGGCCCAAGTGGGTTTCCGCGTCGTCCTATATGCCCGCGGGCGCCGACTCGGCCGGGGTGTAGACGAGGTACATCACCCCGGTGGTGAAGGGTTTGGAAGAGAGCAGCCGCAGGGGGATGGGGGAGGGCCCCTCGTCGAACAGTCGCATCCCCCTGCGGACTGCGATCGGGTGGACGAACAGGTGCAGCTGGTCGAGAAGACCAGCGGCGAGCAGCTGGCGGACGACCGAGACGGAGCCGCTCATCGCGATATCCGTCGCACCCGGCTCGCCTTTCAGTACCCTCACGGCCTCGACGAGCTCGCCGTGCAGCTGCTCGGAGTTGCGCCAGGTGAACTCAAGGACCTGGGTCGACACGACGATCTTGCGCGCATCGCCCAGCGCCTTGGCGAACTCGGCGTCCTCTTCGCCCGCCGTCTCCCGTTCGGGCCAGGCCCCGGCGAAGCTGTCGTAGGTCTTGCGCCCCAGCAGCAGCGTGTCGGCCGTGCCCAGCTGCTGGTCGACCGCCGCGCCCATCTCCTCGTTGAAGTAGGGGAAGTGCCAGTCACCGGGTTCCTCGACGACGCCGTCGAGCGAGATGAACAGTCCGGCCGTGATCTTCCGCATCGAGCTACTCCTTGTCGTGAAGAGGCTGTCGTCTTTCGAGTGTGACCCCTGTGCATGACGGAAACGAGACGGAGGCGAGGTGAGACATCTGGCGTCGAACTGACACCACGGTGCGCTCCCACGACGCCGCCAAACGAGCGCGGTGAAGCGGCAGGCACCGCTGTCCAGTGCGAAACGGGCCCGACCTGGTGATCATGTGGAGATGACCGGCTACACAAGTGCACAACGGACGGTGGGCCCGGTCACGCCCGGACTCGCCTTGAGGTCGAGCCGCGCGCGCCGGATGCAGGTGGCGGCGACGGAGTTCGTCGCTTCCCTCGACCCCGAGGCGTGGGCGCGAGCGCGAGCCAGCTTCGGCGACAGAGACTTCCGTGAGTGGACCTACCTGCCCGGCGACCGCGCAGGACTGAGCATGCAGGACATGACCGCTCCGCAGGTCGAGGCGCTCTGGGACCTCGTCTCTGCCAGCCAGGGCAGTGTGGGCGCCAGCCTGGTTGCCGGGGCGATGGAGGTGGAGCGGCATCGCCGCGAGGGGGCCGGCGGGCAACCCGTCTTGGACGACAAGTACTGGGTGCGCGTCTACGGCACGCCCGACCAGGAGGTCTGGGGCTGGCGGATGAACGGACATCACATTGCCATCCACGTGGTCGTCAGGGGAGCCGACCTCTCCGTCACTCCTCAGTTCATCGGCGCAGAACCAGCCGAGATCCGCCACGGCCCGCTGGCCGGTCGGAGGGTCCTCGGCGTCGAGGAAGACCTGGCCCGCGCACTGCTGTGGAGCTTGGACTCGGGCCAGCACCAGGTCGCGGTGTTGAGCGATGAACCGCCCCGGGACATCCTGACGCGCGACGACCCGGCGGCTGACCCGACCCGGGTGCCGGCGGGATTGCCGTATGCCCGTATGACACGCGATCAGCGGCTGCTGTGCGACCTGCTGGTCCGCCGATACCTCGATCGTGCTCCCGTCGACCACGCCGACGTGTGCTGGGGCGAGATCGCCGAGGGCATCGACGACGTCACCTTCGGCTGGGCAGGGCCAGCAGAGCGTGGGGCGCGCCATTACTACTGCCTGCGAGGGCCGACCTTCCTCGTGGAGTACGACAACACCCAGGACAACGGCAACCACGCGCACTCAGTGTGGCGGGACCTGCGGCGCGACTTCGGCGGGGACCTCCTGCAACGGCATTACCAGGAGGGCCACCGCGCATGAAGACCGCCTCAGCCGAACGGGTCGGCTCAGGCGTTACCCGCCGAACGCCGGGACGAGGTCGGAGCAGATCCGCTCGACCTGCTGCTGCCAGACGTCCCATCTGGCGCCGGGACTGAGGCTCACCCGGTCCGCTCCCGCGTTCCTCAGCAGTTCGATGTGTGCCGCCGCGTCGTCGGGGGTGCCGATCGCGCCGAGGTGGGGCCACCAGTCGTCGGGCATGGCGCGGACGCCGTCGACGCCGCGCGTCTGGACGAGCGCCGCGAGGTCGTCGAAGAACGGCGCCATCCGCAGCCCCTGAGGCGCCTCGGCAAGGACCCGGGTGATCGCCCGTGTCATCCGGCGCCGGGCGACCGCCCGATCGGGGTCGATGTGCACGAGCGTGAACACGGCGACCTCGAATGCCCCCGAAGGCGCAGCCGTCTCGCGCGCCCATCGGACGTAGTCAGGGCCCGAGCCCTCCGCGAGCACCAGGCCGTCGGCGCTGCTGCCCGCCATGGCGACCGACCTGGGTCCGCGGACACCCGCCAGCACGGGTGGGACCGGGCTGGGCGGGTGCGCGAGCCGCACCTCTCGCAGGGTCACCTCCCGACCCGACATGCTCACGGTCTCTCCGCGAAGGAGCGCCCGGACCGCCTCGAGAACCTCTCGGAGCGTCGTGAGCGGGGACGGCGTCCGCGCGCCCATCTGCTCCATCCACTCCTGGACCCCATGCCCGATCCCTGCGACCACGCGGCCCGGCGCCAGCTCGGCGAGTGTGGCGAACTCCATGGCCGTGACCGCCGCGTTGCGTGACACCGCCGGCAGGATTCCCAAGCCCACCGCAAGACGGTCGGTCACTGAAAGGGCCGCAGCGGCGAGCGACACCCCGCTGGTGTAGAAACAGTCCTCGATCACCCACAGGTCGTCCACGCCGCCCTCCTCGAGTGTGCGCGCCGCCTGCGTCACGAGACCGGCAGGGAACTCACGGGCGAAGCAGACTCCAAGTGTGGTCACGGTGCTTCCCTTCGTCTCGGAAGGATCCATGGACAGGGTCCACGATGCCGGATTTCAGCGTCCGTATGCCGGCAACCGGAGTCCGTGACCGAGTGCGGGCCTCGAGGCCCTCGTCTTGACGGTCCAGTGGTCGGGCGCTCGTCTCTGTGGTTCGGCAGTCAGTCAGCTCGTCTACGGTCGGAGGCATGGTGCACCAGCTGTCTAGGCAGGAGGCGCGGCGCATCGCGGTGCGCGCACAGGTGCTCGACGCGTCGCGACCCACCGACCTGCTGGACCTTGTGCGTCACCTCACCCTGGTCCAGATCGACCTCACCGCTGCGGTCGCGCCCAGCGCCGACCTGGTGCTGTGGAGCCGTTTCGGCTCCCCCTACACGCCGGCCGAGCTCGACGCGCTACTGGACGACCGGTCGCTCGTCGAGTACCAAGGGGTGCTTCGCCCCGGCGAGGACATCTCCCTCCACCGCGCCGACATGCATGGCTGGCCAGGGCGAGAACCCTTGCAGGACTGGCAGGTTGGCCTGCGTCAATGGCTTGAGGCAAACGACGCCTGTCGGCGCGACATCCTCCAGCTCCTGCAGTCGGAGGGCCCGCTGCCGGCCCGTGAGCTTCCTGACACCTGTGCCGTGCCTTGGCGCTCGACCGGGTGGACCAACGACAAGAACGTGCAACGGATGCTGACCATGATGGAGCGCCGGGGCGAGGTCGCCGTGTCCACACGTGACGGGCGGGAGCGTCTGTGGGACCTTGCCGGCCGGGTCTACCCCGACGACCACGTCGTGCCGGCCGACGAAGCACGCGCTGTTCGGGACAGACGCCGGCTGGCGTCCTTGGGCATCGCGCGGGCCAAGGGTCCCATGTGCCCGGTCGAGCCCCTCGACGTCGGTGAAGCGGGGGAGCCGGCCGTGATCGACGGTGTGCGCGGCACGTGGCGGGTCGACCCCGAGCGGCTCGGGCAACCGTTCAGGGGCCGGGCGGCGGTTCTATCGCCTCTGGACCGACTCGTCGTCGACCGCAAGCGAGTCGCCGAGATCTTCGAGTTCGACTACTACCTGGAGATGTACAAGCCGGCCGCCCAACGCCGTTGGGGCTACTACGCGCTGCCGATCCTCTACGGCGATCGGCTGGTCGGCAAGCTCGACGCGGCGGCCGACGACCGAGCTGGGGTGTTGCGGATCAACGCGATCCACGAGGACATGCCGTTCACCAAGGCCATGAGGGCTGCCATCGCCCGCGAGATCCGCGACCTTGCGCAATGGCTTGAGCTAGAAGTCGGTTACCGGGATGGCGCTTGACCCTCTCCCACGGGAAGGTGTCCGTGGGCCGTTCCCCGTCACCTAGGAGCGCACCATGACCGATCACGCCTCGCCGTCGTCCGGCACCGGCAGCCCGTGGACGCAGCGACCGACCCACCGACGCTGGGCCGAGGACCACTTTGCGCGGCTCATCGCGTTCGTGCTGCCGAGCGTGCTGCCCCAAGGGGGCTTTGCCTACCTGGGCGCGGACGGCAGCCCGATGCCGGGTCGCGAGCCCTCGCTGCTGCTGACGGCTCGCATGACGCACGTGGCAGGCGTCGGCTCGGTCCTCGGAATACCCGGCGCGGAGCGGCTGCTCGAGCACGGGATCTGGTCGCTCAGGGGCCCGTTCCGCGACGAGGTCAACGGCGGCTGGTTCGGGACGCTGGAGCGTACGGGGCGCAAGCCGGCATACGACCATGTCCACGTGGTGCTCGCGGGGGCCTCGGCCCTCGCCGCAGCGGCTCAGGGCGCGGCCGTTGCCGAGTCCGCCAGGGCTTTGGTGGCCGACGTCGCCGACGTGGTCGAGCGCCGGTTCTGGCGCGAGGACGAGGCGGCGCTGGCCGAGTCCTGGTCGACGACGTGGGACGACCCCGAGCCCTATCGCGGTGCCAACGCCAACATGCACGGCGTCGAGGCTTTGCTGGCCCTGGGGGATGCCGTCGACGACGACGTGTGGCACGCGCGGGCGCTGCGGATCTGTGACCGCATCGTCAACCACCACGCCCGCGACCGGGGCTGGCTCGTCCCGGAGCACTTCGACGCCGAGTGGAACGAGCAGCCCGACTACAACGCCGACAACCCGAACCACCCGTTCCGGCCCTACGGCGCGACGTACGGCCACTCGCTGGAGTGGGCCCGGCTGTTGTGCGCCCTGCACGCCTCGCCGCGAGTGCCCTCACCGGACTGGCTGCTCGAGAGCGCGGCTGCGCTGTCTCGCAGGGCGCTGTCGGCGTGGGGAGCCGACGGGCGGGACGGGCTGGTCTACACGGTCGACTGGGACGGGCGTCCGGTGTCGACGGTGCGGCTGCACTGGCCCGTGTGCGAGGGCATCCAGGCGACCGCGCTCCTGCGGGGCCTCACCGGCGACGAGGAATGGGAGACGTGGTACCGCAAGCTCTGGGACCACGCGGCCACCTACTTCATCGACACCACCGGCAGCTGGGTCAACGAGCTCGACGACGACCTGCGCGAGGGCAGTGCCGTCTGGCCGGGGCGTCCTGACGTCTACCACGCGACGGGTGCCTACCTCGCGCCGCTGCTTCCTCCGTGGCCGTTCATGACGATCGCCGCGGCGACCCTGACCTGACCTCGCCTCGGCCGGCGCGGCAGGCTCACGAGCAAGGCGTATGCCGTTCGGCCCGTCGTCGGCGCAGGGCCAGCGCCGTACCTGCTTGGTCAGAGGAGTGACGTCAGCGTGGTGTTTTCGCTGTCGACGCGCGGGCGATCAGCTCTGGCGGGAAGACCACGTGCTGGTGCTGGTGGCCTGCAGGGTGGTTCGCCTCGTCGACGAGGAGGGCCGCGGCGGTCCGGCCCAGGAGGTGCCGGGGCTGGGCGACCGAGGTGAGCGGGACTGCGGCCCCGGCCGCGAACTCGATGTCGTCGTATCCGACGATGGCGATGTCGCCAGGGACATCGAGCCCGCGCTGGACCAGGTGCTGGAGGAGCCCGAGCGCCAGCAGGTCGTTGGCGCAGAACACACCGGTCGGACGGCGGCGACGGGGGATGCCCAACAGACGCTCTCCAGCGCGGCGTCCCTCCGCGATGTTCAGCCCCGACGTGACGATCCAGGTGAGGGAGTTCGCGGGCAGCCCTGCGGCGTCCATCGCCTTGAGCGCTCCAGTATGCCGGTCGGCCACCTGGGGGATGGGGGAGTGGACACCTTCGAGCCAACCAAGACTTTTCACGGCTTCCGGTATGCCGAGGTCTCCGGTTGGCCGGGTGATCTCACCCGCGACTCGATCGAGGCCGCCGTGGTCCACTCCGACCTGCGCCGCACGGGTACCTTCGAGTGCTCCGATGACCTGCTCAACCAGCTCCACCACAACGTCGTGTGGAGCATGCGGGGCAACTTCCTGGATGTACCACCGACTGCCCCCAGCGGGACGAGCGGCTGGGCTGGACGGGTGACATTGCAGCCTTCGCGCCCACCGCGGCATACCTCTATGACGTGTCGGGCTTCCTCTCCGACTGGCTCCTCGACCTCGATCTGGAGCGGCAGCATGCCGACGGGATGGTCCCGTTCGTCGTCCCCGACGTCTTGAAGTATGTCGACTTCCCCTCGCAGCTCCCCGAGCCGGAGAGCACGGCGATCTGGAGCGATGCGGCAGCGTGGGTGCCCTGGGCGCTCTGGCAGGCGTACGGCGACCGCGGGGCTCTGGCCCAGCACTATCCGGCCATGAGTGCGCACACCCGTCGGGTGGAGGGCCTCCTCTCGGACACCGGCCTGTGGGACACGGGCTTCCAGTTCGGCGACTGGCTCGACCCTCAGGCGCCGCCGGAGGACCCGATCACGGCCAAGGCCGACAACGGCGTGGTGGCGACGGCCTGCTACTACCGCACCCTGCGCCAAATGACGGAGGCCGCGGAGGTCCTTGGGAAACCGGATGAGTCCGGCTACTTCTCGGCCCTCGCCGAGCGGGTGCGCGGGGCCTTCCAGAAGCACTACGTCACCGATGGCGGCCGGGTCCACAGCGACTGCGCAACTGTCTACGCCCTTGCCATCGAGTTCGGGCTGCTGGACGGGGGCGACCGCCAGGGCGCGGGTGACCGCCTTGCAGAACTGGTGCGGGAGAACGGCTTCCGGGTGTCGACGGGCTTCGCCGGCACGCCGTTCGTGACCGACGCCTTGTCGTCGACAGGCCACCTCAGCGAGGCCTACCGGCTTCTCCTCGAGCGCGAGTGCCCGTCGTGGCTCTACCCCGTCACCATGGGGGCCACGACTGTGTGGGAGCGCTGGGACTCCATGCTTCCGGACGGCACGATCAACCCGGGCGAGATGACCAGCTTCAACCACTACGCGCTCGGCGCCGTCGCCGACTGGATGCACCGCACCATCGGGGGCATCGCTCCGCTCGCACCCGGCTACAACCGGGTCCTGGTCGCTCCGCAGCCCGGTGGCGGCCTCTCCTGGGCCAAGGCCTCGCTGGAGACGCGGCACGGCACCATCTCAACTGACTGGACCCTGCACGAGACCGGCCGCCTGGACCTGAGCGTCGACGTGCCCCGCGGCGTGGAAGCGGTGGTCCGGCTACCGGGGGGCGGCCAGGAGACAGTGGGCGAGGGGCACCACCAGCTGTCAGAGGAGTCGTGAGAGTCGAGACTTCTTGCTGTTCTCACGGACGATCCAGGCCACGTCGTGGTCCGGGGACTCCGACAACACCCGGAACCGCGGCAGTCCGCGGGCCGGATCGGCTGCCACGGCCACACTCCAGCAGTAGCCCAAGCCCTTGCGAAGAGCCCGGACCTCAGGACTTCGGCGCTCGGTCGCCGGCCGGGCAACCAGAGCAGCTGTGACACGCTCGCACACGTCGATCGCTGTTGCCGTGGCCTCGGGGGTCTTGAGTAGGCGCGGCTCGCAGACGCCAGCGATCGCCGCTCGCTGGACGAGTGGGCTGGCGTCATCGGCCCACTTGCTGACGATGCGGAGCATGCGCGACCCGTCGGAGTCACCGAGACGCTGCAGAGCCATGGCAACGGCTTCTCGCACCCGCCAGCGCTCGTCAGCGGCGAAACCATGCAGGCGCTGCTCGACCTCGGCTCCAGCCCCCTCGGCCAACAGCCGGCCAAGGCCGACGACGCCACAGAACACGAGGTACTCGTCATCAGTCGCAACCAGGGCCTCCAGCGCCGCGGAGTCAGCCTCCTCGGCCAGGGCCTGAGCGAGCTCGATGTTGCCGCGAGGTCCGGGCAGACCTGAATGCTCCGTCAGGTAATCAGCCCACTGGGACCTCTCCAGCCCGCGGAGCTCTGCGCGGTAGGTGTCGACGCGACCCACGAGGGCAGGCTAGTGCCGAACCATCGCAGGCGGCGTCGGCCGAGACGCCACGGGCCTGAACCTCACCGCGATCACGGCCATCCCGCAGGGTGAACCATCAGCGGAGGTGCGCTGCCCGGCATACCGGCTCAGTCGTCGAGGAACGTGACGTCGAGCGCTGCCACCCGTTCGGGGTCGTAGAGCACCTCGATCGTGGCAATCCTGCCGTTCCTGACGGTGAAGGCCATGATGGAGAACACCCGGCCGGCCACCACGACGACGGCTCCCGCGGTGCCGTTGACCAAGGCCGGCCGCACGAACGAGGCGAACTTCGTGGCGAGGACCGCCTGCGAGGCCACGTCCCGCGCGCTGTGGATGACGACGGTGCGGCGGCCGCGCGCTGTGCCACCGTCGGCACGAAGCACCACCTCGGGGTCGAGCACGGAGACGAGCGCATCGAAGTCGCCGTCGCGGGCGGCCGCGAAGAAGGCGTTGACGGCTTCGCGCTGGCGGCCAAGATCCGGGTCGGGGGAAGGGGCCTGCCCTTGAACCCTTCGGCGCGCGCGGCTGGCCAGCTGCCTGGCCGCGACGGGAGTGCGCTCGATCATCGGAGCGATGTCCTCGAACGGCACGGCGAACATGTCATGCAGCACGAACGAGAGCCGTTCGGCAGGCGAGAGCGTGTCGAGCACCACCATGAGGGCGAGCCCGACCGAGTCGGCCAGCAGCGCCTGGTGCTCGGGGTCGACCCCCTCCTCGGGGCTGATGATCGGATCCGGCACGTAGACCTCGAGCGGCTGCTCGCGTCGGTTGGCTCTTGCCCGCAGGGCGTTGAGGCAGACCCGTGACACGACCGTCGTGAGCCACCCGCCGAGGTTCTCCACCTCGCCCTGGCCCGTCCGGTTGAGCCGCAGCCACGCCTCTTGGAGCGCGTCGTCGGCTTCACCCTCCGAGCCGAGCATCCGGTAGGCCACGGCGCGAAGCCGGGGCCTCTGCTCCTCGAAGCGCGCTGCCAACCAGTCGCGCTCATCCATCCGGTCACATTCCTTTCTCGCGGGGTGTCATGGCAGTAGACCCGCGAAACAGCCCTGATGTGACCGGGACGGTTCCCGGTCGAGACGAGAGTGGAGACGACATGACATCACCCATCCTGCTCACCGGCGGCACCGGCACCCTCGGGCGCCTGGTCGCACCGCTACTCGTGGACGCAGGCAAGAAGGTCCGGGTGCTCACTCGGGGCAGCCGGGAGGCCGAGGCCGGTCTCGAGTTCGTGACAGGGGACCTCGCCACGGGCCGGGGCGTCGAAGCGGCCGTCCGGGGGGTGGAGACCATCGTGCATTGTGCGGGCACGGCAAAGGGGGACGAGGACAAGACGCGCCATCTGGTGCAGGCTGCCGCCAAAGCCGGTGTGGGACACGTGGTCTACATCTCGGTGGTCGGTGCCGACCGGGTCCCGGTGGTGAGCGGCATCGACCGCGCCATGTTCGGCTACTTCGTGTCCAAGCGGATGGCGGAGGAGGTCGTGGCCGACTCCGGACTGCCCTACACCACCCTGCGGGCGACGCAGTTCCACGACTTCGTCCTCAATATGGCCGCGCAGATGGCCAAGCTGCCCGTGCTGCCGGCGGCATCCGGCGTCCGGTTCCAGCCGATCGACGCCCGCGAGGTGGCGGCCCGGCTGGCCGAGCTGGCTCAAGGCCAGCCAGCGGGCTTGGTGGCGGACATGGGGGGCCCACGCGCCTACGCGATGTCCGAGCTGCTCCGTGACTACCTGAGGGCCACCGGCCGACACCGCGTGATCCTGCCGATGCGGCAGCCGGGCAGGGCTGCACGGGCCTTCCGGGAGGGAGCGAACCTTGCGCCTGACCAGGCGGTCGGCGTCAGGACGTGGGA
The DNA here is from genome assembly GCA_035691065.1 of Dermatophilaceae bacterium. Taxonomy (GTDB): domain Bacteria; phylum Actinomycetota; class Actinomycetes; order Actinomycetales; family Dermatophilaceae; genus DASSJT01. The sequence continues at coordinate 11,267 of DASSJT010000239.1, read as the reverse complement.
GGAGTTCCTGGCCGAGCGCTTTCCCTCAGACACGAGGTCGCGTCACGTCACACGGCCAGACGGGCGGCCGAAGGGTTTGGAGATGACGGACTCGCCCTGATCCCAAAGGTCCCCGAACAAAGCCGGAACAAAGGGTGACAAGGGGAAGCGGTCGGAGTAGCGTAAGCGGCTTCCCATCCCCTGCGGCACCGCCCGCCCCGGTCCTTCCGGGGCGGGCGGTGCTGGGTTCACGAGTGGCCGGAGAGGTGAGTCAAACCTCGGCCTGCGCAGCGAAGTGTCGCAGGATTCCGGCCCAGCCGTTCTCCGACTCGAAGACACCGCGGATCTCTTCGGCCGCCTGCCCCATGCGATGCAGGTCGCGGTGCTCCAGTTCCACCCGGGTTCGGGTCGGTGTCTCCTCAGTGAAGACGACCTCGACCTCCGTCACGAGGGAGGCGTCGAACTTCCACTCACCGTTGATCTGCCACGCGAGTACCAGGCGACGGGGCGGATCCCAGACGATGACGTAGCCCCAGTCACACTCGCTGCCGTCGACCCCCTTCTCGTACCATCGGCCACCCTCCCAGGGCTCCATGACGGCGACGTCCATCTCGGCGTCCCCGATGTGGTGCGACCGCAGCCACCAGCTGTCGAAGCCCTGGGTGAACACGTCGAAGGCGTGCTCTCGGTCGGCTTCCACGCTCACCGACTTGCGAACCGATGTCTCCGTCTGTGGTGTGGTCAGGACTGCTCGTTCACGGTCCCTCATCGCTGCACCGTCCCTTCCTTGCTCGTCTCGGCTGCCTTCTTGAAACTCGCCAGTGACGCCTCCCAGAAGCTGTCGAGATAGCGGCGCACCTCGTCCAATGTCTGGAGGTCGAGCTCGTAGATGTTTCTAGTGCCGTCCTCGGTCATGTGGACGACCCCTGCTTCCCTCATCAGTCGAAGGTGCTTCGAGACGGCTGGCCGACTCACCGCAAGGCCAGCCGCGAGCTCACCCACCGACCGCGGTCCCGAGCGCAGGCGCTCGACGAGCGTGCGACGGGTGGGGTCTCCGAGGATCTCGAGCGTCACTTGGTAACTCATCAGATACGTAACTCTAGGGTTACCAATGAGCCCTGTCAAGAGCTCGATGCGCAGGTGATGGGGGAGCGAGCAGCCCAGACGAGCCGGCCCGGCCCGGTCTGGCTCGCCGCACCGCCCGGCAGGACCAACGGCCCGTTGTCTGTCGCCCCCCGCGGACCTAGCCTTTGCCAAGGAGGTCGCCATGGTGGCTGAGCCGACGTTGATCGCCTCGGTGCAGCGTGCCCTCAGCCTGCTCGACGCAGTCGGGGCCTCCGACCGGCCGCTTCCGGCAAAGGCGCTCGCGCGCCGCACGGACCTGCCGCTTCCGACCACCTACCACCTCTTGCGCACCCTGGTCCACGAGCGGTACCTCGCCCGCAGCGACGGCGGCTACGTCCTCGGCGAGCGCTTGGTGTCCCTGGCCGCGCCGAAGAGCGGGGTCCTCGCCCGGGCCGCCCGGTGCCGCCCGCTACTGGCGCAGCTGCACGATGAGCTGCACGCAGCGGCATACCTCTCGGTCCTCGACGAGAACGGCCGCATCGTCCTCGCCGAAGTGGTCGACAGCCCGGAGACACCCCGCGTGGACCTGTGGGTGGGGTTCGATGACGCCGCCCACGCCACGGCACTCGGCAAGGCGGTGCTCGCCTCCATCGACGCCGGCTCCAGACGTGAGTACCTGTCCGACCGGCCCCTGCCCGACCTCACACCCCACACCATCACCGACCCCCGGCTGCTGCTGCGCCAGCTCCAAGTGCCGCGCGCCTACGCGCTGGACCACGAGGAGTACGCCATCGGGACGGCCTGCATCGCCGCGTCGGTGCCCTCGTCGAGCCTGACCGCCGCCGTGGCGGTCTCCGTGCCGGCACGCCAGCTCACCCGGGTGATGGAGCGGTCGGATGCCCTGCGGCGCACGGCCAACCTGATCGCCCTCGCCCAGGTCGGCTGACGACCCGTCCGATCTCCGCTGGGCCGATCTCCGTTGCGGCGTATCTCCTCCGCGGCGTATCTCCTCCCCGGCGTCTCTCGGCTGCGGCCTATCACCATCTGAAGAATCCGTCCTTGTCGGGTGCCTGACCGCGGCGCAGAGTGAAATGACAACCGCAGGAGGTCAGCTATGAGCACCACCGCACCCGATCGGCCCCAGCAGACGCCCAGCGCGGAGCTGGACGCCGAGACCAGACGCGGCCTGTACCGCACCATGGTCCTCGCGCGCACCTTCGAAGAGGCCATGCTGCGCGAGTACCACGCCGACAAAGGCCCGGGATTCGACATCGGCAAGGGCCTGGTGCCCGGCGAGATGCACCTTGCCGCCGGCCAGGAGCCGGTCGCAGCCGGCGTCTGCGCCCACCTGACCGCGGACGACGCGGTCACGTCCACCCACCGGCCACACCACTTCGCCATCGCGCACGGCATGGACCTGAGAAAGATGGCTGCCGAGATCTTCGGCCGCGAGACCGGGCTGGGCCGCGGGCGAGGCGGTCACATGCACCTGTTCGACCCGGAAACGCACTTCTCCTGCTCCGGCATCATCGCCGAGGGCTACCCGCCGGCCCTGGGGCAGGCCTTCGCCTTCCAGCGCCGGGGCACCGACCGAGTCGCCGTCGCCGTGACCGGGGAGGGCGCGGCCAACCAGGGCGCGTTCCACGAGTCGCTCAACCTGGCGGCCCTGTGGAGCCTGCCGGTGGTCTTCGTTGTCGAGGACAACGACTGGGGCATCTCGGTGCCGCGCTCGGCCTCGACGTGCGTGCCCTCCAACGCCCTGCGCGGCGCGGCCTACGGCATACCCGCTGAGCGGATCGAGGACAACGACGTGGAGGGAGTGTATGCCGCGGCCCGCCGTGCGGTGGCGCGTGCCAGAGCGGGGGAGGGCCCGTCTCTCATCGAGGTCCACACGCTTCGGCTCTGGGGCCACTTCGAGGGCGACGCCCAGGGCTACCGGCCCGAGCTCAAGGACGTGCCGAGTCGGGACCCCATTCCTGCCTACGAGACGCGCCTGCGCGTCGACGGCCTGCTCGACGACGCCGCGTGCGCCGAGATCCGCGACGAGGCCACCCAGCGGGTCGAGGACGCGGTGACCTTCGCCAAGGACAGCCCCCTGCCCGACCCCTCGAACGCCCGCGACTACGTCTTCGCCTGAGCCAGGAAAGAGAACACCATGACGACAACCCAGGCTCCGGCTGCTCCCGAAATCGGCGGGACGCACCGGCTGACGACAGCGAAGGCGATGGTCGAGGCCATCGCGACCGAGATGCGCCGCGACCCGTCCGTCGTGTACCTCGGCGAGGACGTTGGCGCCTACGGCGGCATCTTCAGCTCCACGACCGGGCTGCTCGACGAGTTCGGCCCGAAGCGCATCATCGACACCCCCATCTCCGAGACCGGCTTCATCGGCTTGGCCATCGGGGCGGCTGTCGAGGGCATGCGGCCGATCGCCGAGCTGATGTTCGCGGACTTCATGGGCGTCTGCCTCGACCAGATCTACAACCACATGGCCAAGATCCACTTCGAGTCAGGTGGCAACGTCCGAGTACCCATGGTCCTGACCACCGCTGTCGGCGGCGGGTACTCCGACGGCGCGCAGCACTCCCAGTGCCTCTGGGGCACCTTCGCCCACCTTCCGGGTATGAAGGTCGTGGTGCCCAGCAGCCCGGCGGACGCCAAGGGCCTGATGACCTCGGCGATCCGCGACGACAACCCGGTGGTCTACATGTTCCACAAGGGCGTCATGGGGCTGGGCTGGATGGCCAAGAACGCGCGGGCGACCGGGGACGTCCCGGACGGGGAGTACACGGTTCCGATCGGGAAGGCGCGGGTGGCTCGCGAGGGCTCGGACGTCACGCTCGTGACCCTCTCCCTGTCGGTGCACCACGCCCTCGACGTGGCCGAGAAGCTGGCCGGCACGATCGACGTGGAAGTCATCGACCTGCGGTCGCTCGTTCCGCTCGACCGTGAGGCGGTCCTTGAGTCGGTCTCCAAGACCGGGCGGCTCGTGGTCGTCGACGAGGACTACCAGTCCTTCGGGCTGACTGGCGAGATTGCCGCCACGGTGGCCGAGGTCGACCCGACGATGCTGAGAGCTCCGGTGGCACGGGTGGCCAACCCCGACGTTCCCGTCCCCTATTCCCACCCGCTCGAGTACGCGATCCTGCCCCGGCACGACCGGATCGAGGCCGCTCTGCACCACGTGACCCGGGCCTGAGGGGTGACGGATGGTCGTGCGGAGGCCGACGTGGGGAAGCGCCCATGACTGACGTGCTCTTTCCCCAGATGTCCAAGGAGAACCCGGACGCCGAGGGCGTCGTCTCCACCTGGTTCGTCGCGGACGGCGACCAGGTGACGGCGGGGCAGCTGATCGCCGAAGTGCAGGTCGACAAGGTCTCGGCGGATCTGCCGGCGCCCGTCGCCGGCACGATCCACGTGTTGGTCCCGGAGGAGGAGGCGACGAAGCAGGGCGCGGCGCTGGCCAGGATCGAGTGAGACTGCCGAAGCGAGCAGACCGCACCCGGCTTCGCCGGCTGCCCGACAACGGCATGAGCTCCCCCGGGCCCCGGGCCGCGGGGGCTGGCTGGAGCACGCCAGTGGAAGCGGGGCTTTGGTCCCTGCCCAGGCCGAGCGCGGCGCTGGAGGGTGGCGGCATGCCCAGAGTCGCCTCTCGTCGCGCACCCCCGCTGCGGCGGATCAGCTCCCTCGACGCGAGCAACCTCCGGGTGGAGAGCCGGGGCATGCCGATGACGGTGGCCGCGCTCGCGATGCTCGAACCAGCGGCTGGCCTCGTGGATGCGTCCGGAGACCTGGACATGGAGGCCATCCGTCGCCACGTCGCCAGCCGAGTGGGCGGCGAGCCGCGGCTTCGACAGGTGCTTTTTCCCACTCGCTGGTGGCAGGGGCCGCCGGTGTGGGTTCCCGATGCGCGCTTCGACATCGAGTCGCGCGTCAGGCGGAGGGCGGTTCCTGCTCCCCATGACGAGGCGGCCCTCCTGAAGCTCTGCAGCGAGCTCAGCCGACCGGGCCTGGACCCGACCCGCAGCCCCTGGGAGCTGTGGGTCATCAGTGGCTGCGACGACGGGAGCCTGGCCATGCTCCTGCGCCTGCATCACGTCGTGGCCGACGGCGCCGCCGCCCTGGAGCTGTTCTCCGCCCTGTTCGACCCGGCTCCCGAGCGACCCCGACAAGCGGGCGGTATGCCGGGTGGCCGACCCACCGGCATACCGCCGGCTGGTCCTGGCCCGACCGCAGGTCGGCTCTTCGCCGACAACCAGCGCCGGGTCCTGGAGACGTTCTGGCATGGCGCTCGGCGGTTCGGCGGGCGGCTGCGGCGGCCTGCCCTGCTGGTGCGCAGGCTGGGCGGGGCTCTCCTGGTGATGAAGATGCTCGTCGCGCATGGTCGCGCCCCCGCGCTGTCGTTCAACCGGCCGGTCACGGCCGGGCCACGCGAGCTGGGCCTCGTTCGCGCCGACCTGGCGGCCGCAAAGGCGGCCGCCCATGCCTGCGGCGCAACGGTCAACGACCTGCTGCTCGCGGTGATCGCCCACGGCGTCCGTGCGCTCCTCGCAGGGCGGGGGGAGCTGGTGCCCGGGCTGGTTCTCCATGTCTCCGTCCCAGCCTCTTTGCGACCCGCGGGGGAAGCCGGTGCATCCGGGAACCGGGTAGCGGTTCGCCCCATGTGGGTGCCCCTCGACGAGGGCGACCCAGCACGGCGCCTGGCAGCGCTCGCGCCCGCGACCAAGGCGGTCCGGCGGCTGCCTCCCCTTCAGCCGAGTGGAGCGCTCGGCCAGCGGTGGGTGGTGCGGATCATGAAGCGACAGCGGCTGGTCAACCTCATCCTCAGCAACGTGGCCGGTCCTACCGAGCCGCTGTGGTTCGCGGGCGCGCGAGTCCGCGAGCTCTTCCAGGTCGGCGCGGCCGGCGTCCAGGGCAACCTGGCCATCACCGTCGGCGCCCTCTCGTACGCAGGACGCCTCAACCTCGACGTCGCTGCCGATGCGGCGCTGGTCCCCGACATCCACGTCTTCACGCAGGGGGTCCGGCAGGCCCTCGACCACCTCGGCTGCCTGCCCCATGACGCGGGCGAACGAGTGCCGGCCCCGGGGTGGTGAGCGAACGGTCCGTCGTCAGGTGCCACCGGTCAGCTGACCCGCTCCGCCTTCGGCGTGCCAGGCGCTGACAGGTGGCGAGCGGTGTCGATGAGCGGCACATGGCTGAAGGCCTGTGGGAAGTTGCCGACCAGCCGGTGCTCCTTGGTGTCGTACTCCTCCGAGAGGAGCCCGAGGTCGTTGCGCAGGCCGAGCAGCCGCTCGAACGTGCGACGTGCCTCGTCGTGCCGGCCGACCAGCGCATAGTTGTCGGCCAGCCAGAACGTGCACGCAAGGAACGCCCCCTCTCCCGGCGGGAGGCCGTCGACGCTGTCGCCCGGGATCTGCGTGTAGCGCTGGACGAAGCCGTCGCGGAGCAGGTGCTCCTCGACCGCACGCATGGTCCCCCGGATCCGCTCGTCGGTGACGGGCAGGAAGCCGACCAGGGGCATCATCAGCGTTGCCGCATCGAGCTCCTCGGAGCCGTAGTACTGGGTGAAGGTTCCGCGCTGTCCGTCGAAGCCCCGGGTCTCGATGTCGCGGCGGATCGTGTCGCGCAGGGCCCGCCAGCGCTGGACCGGCCCTGGCAGGCCGAAGTCCTCCACGCCCTTGACCGCGCGGTCGAGGGCGACCCATGCCATCAGCTTGGAGTGCGTGAAGTGCTTGGACTCGCCGCGGATCTCCCAGATCCCCTCGTCAGGGTCCGACCAGTGCTGCTCCACGAAGTCCACGAGGTAGCGCTGCAGCCCCCATGACGGGTCGTCCCGCCTCAGGCCTGCCTTGCGGGCCAGGTGTAGGGCGTCCATGACCTCGCCATAGACGTCGAGCTGGAACTGCCGTGCAGCAGCGTTGCCGATCCGGACCGGGTTGCCGTCGTAGCCGGGGAGCCAGTCGGCGACGTACTCGTCCAGGCGCCGTTCCCCGGCGACGCCGTACATGATCTGCATCTCCGCCGGGTCCCCGGCCACGGCGCGCAGCAGCCACCTTCGCCACTCCTCCGCCTCCGAGGAGTAGCCGCAGTAGAGCATGGACTGCAGCGTCATCGTGGCGTCGCGCAGCCAGCAGAACCGGTAGTCCCAGTTGCGGACGCCGCCGAGCTTCTCGGGGAGTGATGTCGTCGCGGCGGCCACCATGCCACCGGTGGGTGCGTAGGTGAGGGCCTTCAGGGTGATGAGGGACCGCACGACAGCGTCGCGCCACCTGCCGTCGTAGGTGCACTGGCCCACCCAGTCACGCCAGTAGGCCTCGGTCCCCTGCAGCGCCACCAAGGGGTCCACCGGCATCGGAGTCGGCCGATGGGAGGCCTGCCAGGTGAGGACGAACGGAGCCTGGAAGCCCTCGCCGATGCTGAAGTCCGCAACGGTGGTGAGGTCCTCGCCCCGGACACTCACGGGCGTGCGCAGCCAGACGGCATCCGGACCCGCCACCGCCACGACGTCGTCACCCTCGTGCCGCACCCAGGGGACCACGCGGCCGTAGTCGAAGCGCAGGCACAGCTCCATGCGCATCGGTACGCGTCCGCGGACGCCCTCGACGATGCGCACGAGGTCTGGTGCCTCACCGCGCACCGGCATGAAGTCGACCAGCCGGACCGTGCCCTCGTCGGTGTCGAACTCGGTCTCCAGGATCAGCGAGTCCGGCCGGTACCGCCGCCGCGTGGCCCGCACCGGGCTGGAGGGGGTGAGCAGCCACCGTCCGTGTTCCTCGGTCCCGAGGAGTGAGGCGAAGATCGCCCCGGAGTCGAACCGGGGGAAGCACAGCCAGTCGCACGAGCCGTCCCGGCCGATGAGCGCAGCGGTCTGGAGGTCCCCGACGATCGCGTAGTCCTCGATCAGCAGCGCCATCGCACCGTCCTCGACCAGCCCGGTTCCCTGGCCTCGGTTCTACCCGCAGCGGCAACAGGTAACCCGCCCGAACCCAGCGGACCCCGGGTAAGGCGAAGGGGTTCGGTCTACGGTGGTGGGGCAAAGGCAGCGGCGGTGCAGCGAGCTGTGGCACGGGGCTCCAAGAGGCTCACTGCAGGCCTACGGGTGACAGGAAGGTGTTCGGCATGACAGCAGCAGGGGGAACCCAGCCCGGTCGTCTCACCCTCGGTGTGATGGCGCGGTCCCAGAAGGAGAACGAGCACCGGCTCCCCATCCACCCAGAACACCTGGGCCGGATCGCCCCCGACGTGCGGGACCGGGTCTACCTCGAGCACGGTTACGGGGAGCGGTTCGGGGTGTCCGAGGACGAGCTGCGGGCGTGGGTGGCCGGCTTCCGGACGCGGGAGGAGCTCGTCGAGCAGTGTGACGTCATCCTGCAGCCCAAGCCGGTGCTCAGCGACCTCTCCGAGATGCGGGCTGGGCAGGTCTTCTGGGGCTGGCCCCACTGCGTGCAGGACGAGAAGCTCACCCAGCTCGCCATCGACAAACGCCTGACCCTCATCGCCTTCGAGGCCATGAACCACTGGAACCGCGATGGCTCGTTCAACCTGCACGTCTTCCACAAGAACAACGAGTTGGCGGGCTACTGCTCGGTGCTGCACGCGCTCCAGATCGCCGGGGCCACCGGCGACTACGGTCGCCGGCTCAACGCGGCCGTCATCGGCTTCGGCGCCACCGCTCGCGGAGCGGTGACAGCACTCAACGCCCTTGGGGTTTACGACGTCGACGTCCTCACACACCGCCAGACCGCAGCCGTGGCCGCACCGATCCACTCCGCCCGGATCATCCACTTCGACGACCGGACCGCCGAGCGGATGAGCCACGCGGTGACCGAGCAGGGCCCGGTGCCACTCGCGTCGTTCCTGGCCGAGCACGACGTCATCGTGAACTGCGTGCTACAGGACACCGACACACCAGCCGTCTTCATGACTGAGGCCGACCTCGCAAGCGTCCGTCGCGGGACCGTCGTCATCGACGTCTCGTGCGACGAGGGAATGGGATTCAGCTGGGCGCGGCCCACGACGTTCGCGGATCCGGTCTTCACGGTTGGCGACGACGTCCTCTACTACGCCGTCGACCACAGCCCCTCACACCTCTGGAACTCCGCCACCTGGGAGATCAGCGAGGCGATCTTGCCCTTCCTGCGCCCGGTGCTCGAGGGTCCGGCGGCGTGGGAGGAGCAGGCGACGGTGCGGCGAGCCATCGAGATCCGCGACGGGGTGGTCCAGAACCCGGCGATCCTCACCTTCCAGGGGCGGTCGCCGGTCCACCCCCACTGGCCGCTGGCGACCTAGGGGTATGCCGTGTGGCTCAGCGGACCTCGTTGAGCCGAACTGGGCGGTGCTCCAGGCGAGACCTGGTGCAGGCCTCGGCGATCCAGCTCGCCTCGAGACCGTCGACCACCGTGCACGGCGACGGCTGCCCGCTCGCCACGACCTCGGTGAAGGCCTTCAGCTCGGCGCGGAACGCCTCGGCGAACCGGTCCATGAAGAACCGGTGCGCGGGGCCCGCCGGGAAGGACACCGCCGGGTCGGCCGAACGAAGGGGCAAGCCGTGGTCCAGCCCGGCAGCGATCGAGTCCCTGGACCCGTGGAGCTCGAGGCGGACGTCGTAGCCGCGGCCGTTGTAGCGGGTGTTCGACACCACGCCGATCGTGCCGTCGTCGAACGTGAGCAGGATCGAGGCGGAGTCCACGTCGTCCGCGTCGCGGATGAACGCGTCCCCCTTGGTGCCGCCCACGGCATACACCTCCAGGACCTCCCGTCCCGTGACCCACCGGACGGTGTCTAGGTCATGGATCGAGCAGTCCCGGAAGATCCCGCCGGAGGCTGCGACGTAGGCGGCCGGCGGTGGTGCGGGGTCCATGGTGGTGGACCTGACGGTGGTCAGCCATCCCAGCTCGCCGGCGTCGAGGGCGGCCTTGGCCCGCAGGAACGCCGGGTCGAAGCGGCGCGGGAAGCCGATCTGGACCTGGACCTCGGCTCCTTCGACGAGCGCCGGCAGGTCCTTGGCGGCGTACGGATCCTCGGCGACCGGCTTCTCACAGAACGTCGGCAGCCCGGCACCGACCGCGGCGCGGATCAGGTCCAGGTGGGTGGGGGTCGAGGAGGCGATCAGGACGCCGTCGATGGGCAACGCCAGGAGGTCGGTGGCCGTGGGGACGACGGTGGCCCCGAGCTGGCCGCCGATGGTCTCGGCAACGCCCGGAACGGCATCGGTGACGAGCAGCTCCTCGACCGTTTCGAGAGCGGTCAGGGTTTCGGCGTGGAAGGCGCCGATCCGTCCGAGGCCGATGAGTCCGAGGCGCATGGCTGCTCCCGTGCGGGTGGGGTCGTGGACAGGTGGACGTCGGGCAGGCCTGCTGCGTGTGGGCAAGCGGGGTCAGTTGCGCTCAGCGGGTCAGTCGGGTCAGCGGGTCAGCGGGTCAGTCATAGGCGCCCGGCACCTGCTGGTCCCAGTCGATGACCGAACCGGTCACAACCCCACTGCGGTCGGACAGGAGCAGCACGGCGAGGTCTGCGACCTCGTCCACCTGGCCGAGCTTGCCCATAGGCAGGGTCCGGGCCGCCTGCTCCAGCCAGGTGTCGTCGGCTCCGTGGAACCTGCGCTGGGTGGCGTCCTCTCCCTCGGTCTCGGTCCACCCGAGGTTGATGCCGTTGATCCGGATCCGGTCCCAACGGTGCGCGTGGGCGGCGTTGCGGGTGAGGCCGATCAGGCCCGCCTTGGACGCCACGTAGGGAGCGAGGTAGGGCTGGCCGCCATGGGCCGACATGCTGATGACGTTCACGATGGTCCCCGGCGCACTGCGTCCGACCATGTCGCGGACCGCTGCCTGCATCAGGAAGAACGGGCCCCTCAGGTTGACGGCGATGTGCTGGTCGAACAGGTCAGGCGTCGTGTCGAGCAGCGAGCCGCGGCTGGTCAGCCCGGCGGCATTCACCAGGCAGTCGATGCGCCCGAACCGCTCGAGGGTGTCGGCGACGGACTGTTGGGCACTGGCCACATCAGCGACATCGGCCTTGAAGAAGGCGGCCCGCTCGCAGCCGAGCCCGCGCAGCTCCTGCTCCATGGCGGTGCCCAGCTCGGGACGCCGGCCGGTGACGACGACGGTGCCGCCGGCTCGTGCAGCGGCACGGGCGATACCGGCGCCCACACCTTGGGTGCCGCCACTGACGAGGACGACCTTGCTGTCGAGAAGCGGCGATCCCGCGTGCGGCGTCATGGC
>DASSJT010000238.1:0-23533 GCA_035691065.1 Dermatophilaceae bacterium | reverse complement strand
GCCTGAAGACCTTTCTGCCCGATGCCCGGCTCAACCCGGGGCGCATGAACAACTACTCCCTCACTACCGAGCGCGGCTCGGTGACGGTCATCCTGGACCTCGCGCACAACGAGGCGGGCCTCGACGCCCTGCTTGACGTCGCGCACGGGCTCAAGGCGCCGGGCGCACAGGTGCTCCTGGGTCTCGGCCTCGCCGGCGACCGCACGGACGAGCTGTTGGAGCAGATCGGCGAGCTGGCCGGCCTGCGGGCCGACCGCGTCGTCGCAGCCCACAAGGAGCGGTATCTCCGAGGCCGCACCATGGAGGAGCTCGACCGGCACCTGCGGACCGGTCTTGCCCGAGCCGGCATCGCGGACATCGACTCCTACGACACCGAGCTCGGGGGCCTGATGGCCCTGGTGGACGCCGCCTCCGAGGGTGACGTGGTGGCCCTCATGTGCCACGCGGAGCGGCGTGAGGTCACGGCCTGGCTGGCCGATCACGGGGCGGCTCCGGACACCCCCGACGACATCCGGCGCAAGGTCGTCGCCGCGCGCGGGGAGCACGAGCTGGAGCAGCAGATCACCGGCCTGTGGGCTTCGGGCGACCCCGACGCGCGACTCGAGCAGTTGGCCCGGCTGGCAGCCGACCATCCCAACGACCCCCGCCTGCTGTACGAGCACGCCAGCGCCCTGGACGCCACAGGTGCCACCCCGGCGGCCATCCCCCGCTACCGCGAGGCTCTGCAGGCCGGGCTCCGCGAGCCGCACCGGCATCGCGCGCGGATCCAGCTGGCATCGAGCCTGCGGGCGGAGGGGCATCCGGTGGAGGCCCTGGAGCTCCTTGACGACCTGGCTCACGAGCGGCCCACGTCGGCCGCCGTCTCCGCGTTCCGCGCGCTGGCGCTGGCTGACGTCGGACGCCCACGCGAGGCGGTCCGCGAGCTGATCCAGAGCCTGCTCGCGCACGCCCCCGAGGAGGACGCGCAGTCCTACCGCCGCGCGCTCACGGCATACGCCCATGAGCTGTCCGAGCGCGAGGCGAGCACCGCCGGCTGACTCTCTCTGTCACGCAGAGGAAGCGGCAGCGACGGCTGCGGACGTGCAGCCGAACGATCCCGCCGGGTGAGCCGAGCGCTCAGCTGGGCACCGACACCGACTGGCCGGTCTCCTCGGCCATCGCCTCCTCGCCCGAGGCCTGGGCCTCCTCGTGGAGCTCGGCCGGGTTGAGGTCGGGGTCCCCCGGGGCCGCGCCGCTGTGGGCACCAGCCTGCGCGGTATGGGTCAGCTGCTCGAGCTCCGCCACCACGTCAGCGTGCTTGTCGACGCAGAGGACCACGAGGTCCCCGGGGTTGGCGCGAGCCATGCAGTGCCGGACCGCCTCCACCTCAGCGAGTACGACCTCGACCTGCCGGCAGCGCACCCCGTCCTGCCCGATCTGCGAGCGCACGCCATCCGCCACCAGGGCTGCGCTCTCGCCGGTGGGCCGGCCGCGCAGCCGCTCGTCCTCCCGCACGACGAGGACGTCGAAGTGCCTGGCGGCCACCGCGCCCAGCTCGCGCATGTCGTCGTCGCGCCGGTCGCCTGCGGTGGCGATCATGCCGATGCGCGAGACGCGTCCGAGGTCGGCCTGGCCCTCCTTGGTCTTCGCGTAGCTCTCCACGAACTCCCCGAGGACCCGCATGCCGGGCGCGTTGTGGCAGTAGTCGACGAAGACATCGACGTTGTGGACGTTGAGGAGGTTCATGCGGCCGGGGGAGAGGTAGTAGGACGTCGTGAAGGTCCGCAAGCCCTGGCGGATCTCGTGCAGGCCGGCACCCGCGGCGAACGCAGCCCCGGCGGCGGCCATGGCGTTGGCGACGTTGAACCTCGCGGTGCCGCCGAACGTCGCCGGCAGCAGGTGGGTCCAGGCCAGCTGCATCGAGCGTCGCCCGTGCTTGATCACGATCATCTCGCCACGCTCGGTGGGCTCGAGCACGAACGCCCGCCCGCCACGGCGGCACTGCTCGTCGATGAAGTCGCGCACCTTGCTGCCCGGCGGCTCCAGGCTGAACCAGACGATCCCGCCCGAGCAGCGCCGGCGCATCCTGCGGACCAGCGGGTCATCGGCGTTGAGCACCGCGAAGCCATCCCGGGGAACCGCCTCCACGACCACAGCCTTGACGTCGGCCAGCTGCTCCAGCGTGTCAATTCCCTTCATCCCCAGATGATCTGGGGCGACATTGGTCACGACCGCGACGTCGTTGCGGTCGTACCCGAGACCCTCGCGCAGGATGCCGCCGCGCGCCACCTCCATGACCGCGAACTCCACCCGCGGGTTCTGCAGCACCATGCGCGCCGAGCGCGGACCTGAGGCGTCGGCCTTGATGACCAGCCGCTCATCGATGACGATTCCGTCGGTCGAGGTCATGCCGACCTTCTTGCCAAGCCCCTTGAAGATGTGCGCGATCATCCGCGCGGTGGTGGTCTTGCCGTTGGTCCCGGTGACCGCGACGATCGGCACCCGGCTGGGGGCGCCCGGGGGAAAGAGCAGGTCGACGACCGGCTTGGCGATGAACTGCGGCTCGCCCACCGTGGGGTGGGTGTGCATCCGGAAGCCCGGCGCCGCGTTGACCTCGCAGATGGCGCCTCCGGTCTCGCGCACCGGCGAGGCGATGTCGGGGCAGATGAAGTCGATGCCCGCGACGTCCAGGCCGATCATCCGGGCCGCCTCCTCGGCGATCTCGACGTTGTCCGGGTGGGCGTCGAAGGTGCGGTCGACCGAGATGCCCCCGGTGGACATGTTGCCCGTCAGCGCCAGCTTGACCATCTCGCCGGCCGGCGGCACGGCATCCATCTCGTAGCCCTGGTCGCGCACCAGCCGTACCGCACTCTCGTCCACGCGGATCCGGGTGAGCACCTTCTCGTGTCCCACGCCGCGCCGGGGATCGGCATTCGTGAGGTCGACGAGCTCGGCCACCGTTCGGCTGCCGTCGCCGACCACGTGGGCGGGCACCCGCTCGGCGATCGCCCGCATCTTGCCGTCCACGATGAGGCACCGGTAGTCGCGCCCGGTGATGAAGGACTCGACGATCACCCACCCACGCCGCGACTCGCCGAGGGCAACGGCGAAGCCGTCGCGCACGGCCTGGTCGTCCTGGAGGTCGAGGCACACCCCCCGCCCGTGGTTGCCGTCAAGCGGCTTCACCACGACCGGGTAGCCGATCCGGCGCGCCGCCGTGACCGCGCTGTCGGGCGTGCGCACCGTCTCCTGTCGGGGCACCGGGAGGCCGGCCGAGGCAAGGAGCTTGGTCGTCATGTCCTTGTCACCGGCGAGGTCGACCGCGAGGGCCCCGGTCCTGGACGTCATCGTGGCCCGGATGCGCTGGGCATGGACGCCCTGCCCCAGCTGGACCAGGGAGGCGCTGTTGAGCCGGATGTACGGAATGTCCCTGCTGATCGCCTCCTCGAGAATGGCCTGGGTGGACGGGCCGAACGCCGTGCGCTGGGCCCGGCGCAGGAAGCCGTTGACCTCCTCGGTGAAGTCGAAGCCGTCCTCGGGCTCGACGAGGTGGTTGACCAGGCGCGCGGCCAGGTGCGAGGCGTCCAGGCCCACCCCCTCGTCGGTGAAGGCGTAGATGATGTTGTAGACGCCCGGCCGGCCCTTCACCATCCGGGTCTTGCCCCGTCTCAGGTCGTGCCCTGCCTCCTGCTGGAGCTGGAGGCAGATGTGCTCGGTGACATGGCCCAGCCAGGTCCCCTCCCGCATCCGCTGGACGAAGCCACCCCGGACTCCCAGCGAGCAGGTGTGCTCCTCCAGGTCCGGCAGCAGCTCCAGGAGCCGGTCGGTGAATCCCTCGAGCGTGTCCGTCGGATAGCCCTCGAGCACCCCGAGGTCGACGACCAGGTGGATGGCGGGGGCGTAGGACCAGATGTTGCCGCCGCGGTAGACCCTCGACTCCACGATCCGCAGCTCGGGCGCGGGTGGACCGGTGGGGACGGGCCGGTCTGCTGCCATGAAGGATCCTATCGGGGGGAGGGGCGGCGGCCCTCAGGGCCTGCGCCCGGGACCTATGCCTGGGCCGGTACCTGGGGTCTACGCCTTCGCGGTGGCCAGCGTCACCGCGGCATCGGGGTGCTTCTCGACGAAGTCGACCAGGGTCATGCTCGTGAGGTCGAACGTAGCGCCAGCGGGCAGGGCGTGCACCACTGCGCCGGAAACGAGCAGCGGCGCCCCACGCCGGGCGTCGGGCGCATCGCTCACCGCGGCCCTGCAGTCGATGACGAACGCGGTCCCGGCTCCATGCACGGTGAACGCGGAGCGGTTGCGGACCTCGATCGCGGTGTTCTCGTCGAGGCCGATGCCGATGAGGCTGGGCGACGCGGCACACATGGCCATCAGCCGGCCGTAGCGCGACCGTTGGCCGAAGTGCTGGTCGATGATCACCCCGTCGAGCAGCCCCAGGCCTGCCGTGAGCTGGCTGGCACGCTGCCGAGGGGAGACACCCTCCTCGCCCATGGAGATCATGAACCGGCTCATGACCGAGGCGCCCGCGGACGTGCCGCCGACGACGCAGCCGCGCTCGTGCGCGCGGTGCAGCGCGGCCTCGAGCGGCGTGCCCAGGAAGAGCTGGCTGAGCTTGAGCTGGCTTCCGCCGGACAGGAAGATCCCTGTGGCGGCGTCGAGGGCCGCGACGTCCTCGGCGCGGCCTGCCTCGGCGCGAGAGGCGGGGTTGACCACGCTGATCTCAGCGGCCCCGAGACGCTCGAAGACGTCGGTGTATGCCGTGACCACCTGGTCCTGGAACGAGGACGCCGTGGGGACGACGGCGAGGCGGGCCCTGCGGCCCCCCGCGAGCCGGACGAAGCGCCGCAACACCAGCGAGGGTCCGACGCGGTCTTCGGCGCCCCCGATGATGAACAGGGTGGGGAGCGGCTTTCGAGGGGAGCTGCGCGGGGCCGGGCCTGCCATTGCGCCAGCCTAGGAGCCGGACGGCTGAAGCGTAGGAGCCGGCGTCGGAGTGCCGTCGGCCTCGTCGGCCTCCTCGATCTCCTCGCGGGTGATGCCCAGCAGGTACAGGACGGCGTCGAGGTAGGGCACTGTGACCGCCGTGTCGGCCTGCTCGCGGACGATCGGCTTGGCGTTGAAGGCGACCCCCAGCCCGGCGGCAGCCAGCATGTCGAGGTCGTTGGCGCCGTCGCCGATCGCGACCGTTCTCGACAGGGGCAGCCCGGCCTCGGCGGCGAAGCGACGGAGCGCCGCCGCCTTGCCCGCCCGGTCGACGACCTCGCCCAGGACCCGCCCGGTCAGGCGTCCGTCAACCACCTCGAGCCGGTTGGCGTGGACACGGTCGATCCCCAGCTCCTCGGCCAGCTCGCCGACGATCTCGATGAACCCGCCCGAAACGACCGCCACCGTGAAGCCCAGCCGCTTGAGGGTGCGCACCAGGGTTCGCGCGCCCGGGGTGAGCCGCACCTCTGCTCGCACGTCGGCGAGAACGCCCTCCGGTAGGCCCGCCAGCATCGTGACGCGCTGGCGCAGGCTCTCGGCGAAGTCCAGGCTGCCGCGCATGGCGGCCTCGGTGACGGCGGCGACCTCTGCCTGGCGGCCGGCCTTGGCGGCGAGGAGCTCGATGACCTCGTCCTGGATCAGGGTCGAGTCGACGTCCATGACCACGAGCCGGCGGCCGCGGCGGACCAGCCCGTTGGGCGCGACCGCGATGTCGACCCCCAGCCGGTGGGCTTCAAGCGCCAGTTCCGACCGAAGTCGCGCCACGTCGGCGCCAGAGACGTCGAACTCCACCGTGGTCACCGGATAGCGGGAAAGCCGGCGGATGCGGTCGATGTTGGCGCCATGAGCGGCGATTCGAGACGTGACGGCGGACACGGCACGGGCCTCGAGTGGAGCGCCGAGCACCACCACAGCTGCCCGGCCGGTGCGCCGCGGGCGGTTGTCGCCGGTCCCGCGGGTCACCGAGACCTCGACACCCAGCGCCCCGCCCGCCTGGCTCACCGCGCGCTCCAGGGAGTCGTCGTCGGTGTCGGTGAGCAGGATGCCCAGCGTGAGGTGCCCCCGCACGACGACCTGCTCGAGGTCCAGGACGTCCGCGCCCACCGTCGTGATGGCGTCGAACAGCCCGCTCGTGACACCGGGACGGTCGTCGCCGGTCACGGTGACCAGCAGGGTCCGCTGGTCGTTCCGGTCGGGTTCGGCCACGCCGTCAGGGTATCCGTCGTCTCGACTGGCAGACACGCAGTCTCAGGATGCGACTCCGGTGCGCTCGCGGCGCCACGCGACCAGGTCGCGAAGCGGCCCCAGGTCGTATGCCGGTCCGCTGAGGCCCACGGTGAACAGCCGGGTGCCGACGGCATACAGCTCCTCGGCCCCTGCCGCGTAGTCGCCCACGTCCTCGGGGAAGCGGCCCGGCTTGCGCGAGACGCCCGCGGAACGCTCGATGTCGGCAGGATCTCGCCCGACCCGCCGGCACCACTCGTCGAGCACGGCGTGCTTGTGGGCGATGGTCGATGCGCCACCGAACCCGTGCCAGATGGAGGCGTGCTCGGCGACGATCCGCAGGGTCTTGCGCTCGCCGCCCCCGCCGATCAGCACCGGGATGTCACGGGTGGGAGCGGGGTTGAGTCGCGCCCAGCGCGCGCGGATCCGGGGCAGGTCACGTCCGAGCGCGTCGATTCGGCCGCCAGGCGTGCCGAACTCGTAGCCGTACTCGTCGTAGTCGCGCTCGAACCAGCCGGCGCCGATGCCCAGCACGAGCCGGCCGCCGCTGATGTGGTCGACGGTGCGAGCCATGTCGGCGAGGAGGTCGGGGTTGCGGTAGGAGTTGCAGGTCACCAGCGCGCCGATCTCGACCCGCTCGGTGGCCTCCGCCCAGGCGCCGAGCACGGTCCAGCACTCGAAGTGCTTCCCGTCGGCCTCGCCGTAGAGCGGGTAGAAGTGGTCCCACGTGAACACCAGGTCGGCGCCTGCCTCCTCCGCTCCTGCGACGGCGCGCCGAATCTCCTGGTAGTCCGCGTGCTGGGGCTGCAGCTGCACCCCGATGCGGATCGGTCGCTCACCCGTCACAGGGGGACCTCTTGCTCCTTGCCGACCACGGTCAGTCCCGACTCGGTGACCACGAACCCGCGAGCCAGGTCGTGCTCGCGGTCGAGGCCGATCTTGGCCCCCTCCGGGACGATCACGTTCTTGTCGATGATCGCCCGCTTGATCTGCACGTTGCGGCCCACCTGGACGCCGTCGAGCAGGACGCTGTCGTCGATGGTCGTGTAGCTGTGGACGTGGACGGCGGGGGACAGGACGCTGTTGTCGACCCGGGCCCCGGAGATGACCACCCCGGGCGAGACCGCGCTGTTGAGCGCCTCGCCGAACCGGCCCTGGACCCCGTGCACGAACTTCGCGGGCGGGTAGGGGCCGTAGTCGGTGTAGATCGGCCACTCGTAGTTGTAGAGGTTGAACACCGGGTGGACGGAGATCAGCTCCATGTGGGCGTCGTAGTAGGAGTCGAGCGTCCCCACATCGCGCCAGTAGCCCATGTCGCGCTCGGTGCCGCCGGGCATCACGTTGTCCTTGAAGTCGTAGGCGAACGCGGCGCCCTGCTTCACGAAGGCGGGCACGATGTCGCCGCCCATGTCGTGCTTGCTGCCCTCGAGGTCGTGGTCGCGGGTGACCGCCTCGACCAGGACGTCGGCGTCGAAGACGTAGTTGCCCATGGACGCGAGGATCTCTTCGGGTGAGTCGGGAAGACCCTTGGCGTCCGTGGGCTTCTCCCGGAAGGCGGCGATCTTGCGGGGGTCCGCGTCGACCTCGATGACCCCGAACTGGTCACCGAGGGAGCGCGGCTGCCGGATGGCGGCGACCGTCACCCCGGCGCCGGTCTCACGGTGCTGTTCGACCATCTGCGAGAAGTCCATGCGGTAGACGTGGTCGGCCCCGACCACGACCACGATTTCGGGCCGCTCGTCCTTGATGGTGTTGAGGCTCTGGAAGATCGCGTCGGCACTGCCGAGGTACCAGGTCTTGCCGACCCGCTGCTGCGCCGGGATGGGGGCGATGTAGTTGCCCAGCATCGTGGACATGCGCCAAGTCTTGGTGACGTGGCGGTCGAGGCTGTGCGACTTGTACTGGGTGAGCACGACCACCTTGAGGTAGCCCGAGTTCACGACGTTGCTGAGGGCGAAGTCGATGAGCCGGTAGATGCCGCCGAAGGGCACCGCCGGCTTCGCGCGGTCGGCTGTGAGCGGCATCAGGCGCTTTCCCTCACCGCCGGCGAGGACGATAGCCAGGACGCGCGGGTCCCGAGTGCGGTATGCCATGAGGCGACACTACGTAAGACGAGCCCTCCCGGCGACCCAGTCTCAGGGCTAGTGTCGGTCGCGTGCGCGTCGACATCCTCAGCAAGGAGTACCCACCCGCCGTCTACGGGGGCGCGGGGGTACACGTGGCCGAGCTCGTTCGGGCCCTGCGCGACCGGGGGGACATCGACACTCGTGTGCGGTGCTTCGGCGCGCCGCGGGATGAGGCGGGCACCGAGGGCTATCCCGACCTGCCCGAGCTGAGCTCGGCCAACGCGGCCCTGGCGACCCTCGGCGTGGACCTCACGATGGCCGCAGACTGCGGTGGCGCCGACCTCGCCCATTCCCACACGTGGTACGCCAACTTCGCAGGGCACGCAGCCGCGCTGCTCCACGGCATCCCCCACGTCGTGACGGCCCACTCCCTCGAGCCCATGCGCCCCTGGAAGGCCGAGCAGCTGGGCGGGGGCTACCGCCTCTCCTCGTTCGCCGAGCGCACGGCATACGAGGCAGCCGACGCGATCATCGCGGTGAGCGAAGGCATGCGCGCAGACGTGCTCCGCAGCTACCCCTCGGTCGACCCCGAGTCGGTCAAGGTCGTGCACAACGGGATCGACTCCCAGCTGTGGCAGCGACACAGGGACGACGACGTCGTCCGCGGGCACGGCGTCGACCCCGACCGGCCGTCGGTCATCTTCGTGGGCCGGATCACCCGGCAGAAAGGTCTCCCGTACCTCTTGCGCGCCGCCGCGAGCCTTCCACCCGAGGTGCAGCTCGTGTTCTGCGCAGGTGCGCCCGACACGCCGGAGATCAAGGCCGAGGTCGAGGACCTCATTGCCGGGCTGCGCGCGACCCGCACTGGCGTCGTGTGGATCCCAGAGATGCTGCCGCGCGCCGAGGTGGTCGCACTGCTTTCTGCCGCAACGGTTTTCGCGTGTCCCTCGATCTACGAGCCGCTCGGCATCGTCAACCTCGAGGCGATGGCCTGCGAGGTCCCGGTGGTGGCAACGGCTACTGGGGGAATCCCCGAGGTCGTCGTCCCCGGGGAGACCGGCTGGCTGGTGCCGATCGAGCAGCTCCAGGACGGCACGGGCATTCCGGTGGACGCCGACCGGTTCGTCGGGGACCTGGCGGACGCGCTGAACGACGCCGTCAGCGACCCGGGGCGGGCCGATCGCATGGGCCTGGCCGGTCGCAAACGGGCCATCGACGCCTTCTCGTGGGCGACCATCGGCGAGCAGACCCTGCAGGTCTACCTCGACGTGCTCCGGCGGCGCTCGATGGCCTAGCCGCCGCTCAGCTGGCGCTCGGCCGGCGCGCAGCTGGCCCTGCCGGCCTGGCCGCCGCTGGCCTTTCCCGAACCCCTAACGGGCCGGCACCCAGCCGGCGATCGCGGCGCAGGCGGCACTCGCCGCATCGGCCAGGGCCCGCTCCGACCCGCGCCGCAGCCGCTGCAGGACCTGCCGCCGCTGCGTCGACGTGGTGACGCTGAGGCTGTCGTCGGGCGTCTCGAGCGCCACGCCGGCGACGGCCGACACGGTGCCCGCCAGCCGGATGACCCGGTCGGCTCGCGGGGGCAGGCCGGGCGGAAGTGCCCACCGGCCACCGGCCGCGGCGTCGGCGAGCTCGCGCCCCATGCGGTGGGCGAACGGGCGGCCATCCATGCGTTCCAGCCCGGCTGTCACCTCGGCCACCAGCTCGCGCAGGGAGCGCTCGAGCTGGCCTGCGTCGAGGGCTTCGACACGGTGCCTCGGCACCGGGTCGCTGTCGTATGCCGTCCAGTCCACTCGGGTGCCGACGTCCAGGGAGCGTCCGCGTGGGACCGGCCCGCTGGGCGCTTCGGCCGACTCCGCACCAGCCGCCTCCGCACCGGCCGACTCCGCACCGGCCGACTCCGCACCGAAGGTCGTCACAGTCGGCACCAGCATGCCGCCCAGCCCCGGCACGTAGACGCACTCGCCCGCGGCGGCAGCCGCGCCCACCGCGTCCGGGCCGGCGGACGGCATACCACTGAGGTCTCCCGGGGCGGGCAGGGCCACGAGGAGCGCGGACTCGCCCAGCTCATGCCAGAGGTGGAGACGCTGGACGTCGCCGGCGACGTACTCGGCGTCGGGCAGCGCCCGGGCCAGGGTCTGCTCGAGCAGGGACCCGCGGCCGGCGCCGTCGGTCCATGCGTGGGTCACCCACAGGGCGAGGCGCACTGAGGCAGGCAGCTCGGGCACCCGACCATGCTAGGCGTCAGTCGAGGCAGAGCCGTGCGGCGGCGGTCCCGGCCCCGCCGTTGCGGTCAACTAGGGTTTCGCCCATGAGCGATGTGCTTGCCTTCGCCGGCGTCAGCGTGGTCCGGGGCAGGAACTCACTCCTCGACGACATCGACTGGGAGGTCGAGGAAGGCCAGCGCTGGGTCATCCTCGGGCCCAACGGCGCCGGCAAGACCACGCTGCTGCAGGTCGCAGCCGGCCGCATGCACCCGACCCGCGGTGTGGCCGGGGTCCTGGGTGAGGTGCTCGGAGCCGTCGACGTGTTCGAGCTGCGGCCCCGGATCGGGCTGTCGTCGGCAGCACTGGCCGATCGCATCCCCGGCGGGGAGCTGGTCCGGGACGTCGTCGTGACCGCGTCGTACGGCGTGGTGGGGAGGTGGCGCGAGGAGTACCAAGCGCTCGACCACGGACGGGCCCTCGACCTGCTGCGCGCCATGGGCGCCGACACCCTCGCCGACCGTCGCTACGGCACCCTCTCCGAGGGGGAGCGCAAGCGGGTCCAGATCGCCCGGGCGCTGATGACCGACCCCGAGCTCATGCTCCTCGACGAGCCTGCAGCCGGAC
The DNA here is from genome assembly GCA_035691065.1 of Dermatophilaceae bacterium. Taxonomy (GTDB): domain Bacteria; phylum Actinomycetota; class Actinomycetes; order Actinomycetales; family Dermatophilaceae; genus DASSJT01. The sequence continues at coordinate 12,444 of DASSJT010000238.1, read as the reverse complement.
TCGACCTGGGCGGTCGCGAGGACCTCGTGCGACGCCTCGCCGACCTCGCCGCCGACCTCGCTGCGCCGGCGCTCGTGCTGGTCACCCACCACGTCGAGGAGATCCCCCCGGGGTTCACCGACGTGCTGCTGCTCCGCGACGGCAGGGTCGTCGCCCAGGGTCCCATCGAGCTCGCCCTCACTGAGGAGAACCTGTCGAAAACCTTTGGCATGCCGCTGATTCTGGAGCGGGTCGGCGACCGGTGGACGGCACGCGCGCGCCAGGCACCCCGGTGAGGCGCCCCGCGTCGTAGATTCAGCACAGCACGCGGCTCGCGGGCAGCTGGGCTGGCACCGGGCCGGGCACGACACGGGCCCTCAGCCCCTGAAGTCAGCGTGACGTCATCGCAACCGCCGGCCTGAAGCAACCTGGAGGGAGAGCCAATGAACTGGTTCGGGGACAACACCTGGCTGGCCTGGGTGGGCCTCGCGCTCATCCTCGCCGCCATCGAGGCGGCAACCGTCGACTTCGTGTTCGTGATGATCGCGGGCGGTGCCCTCGCGGCGGCGCTGGTGTCGGCGCTCGGCGGCAGTTTTGCGGCGCAGGTCATCGTGGGTGTCATCGTCGCCGCGCTGCTGCTGTTCCTGGTGCGTCCCGTGCTCCAGCGCCGGTTCATGGACTCCGAGGTCAGCCACCGGATCGGCGCGAGCGGACTGGTCGGACGGGTCGCTCGGGTGATCCAGACGGTCACGGAGACCGACGGGCGGGTCAAGCTGGCCGGGGAGACCTGGTCGGCGCGGGTCCCCGGCGGGGCAGCGGTCTGTCAGCCCGGGCAGGAAGTCCGGGTCATCGCCATCGAGGGGGCCACCGCGATCGTCGTCGGCGACGCGGTGGGTCAGGAAACGGAGTAAGTCGTGACGTTCAACGCAGGGTTCATCGTCCTGTTCCTGCTGGTCATCTTTGCCCTGGTCGTCCTGTTCCGCACGGTCAGGATCGTGCCCCAGCAGACGGCGCTCATCATCGAGCGGCTGGGCCGCTACTCGCGCACGCTGGAGGGCGGCATCCACTTCCTGGTGCCCTTCGTCGACAAGGTCCGGGCCAACATCGACCTCCGCGAGCAGGTCGTGTCGTTCCCACCGCAGCCCGTGATCACCTCGGACAACCTGGTCGTCAACATCGACACGGTCATCTACTACTCCGTGATCGACGCCAAGTCCGCGGTCTACGAGATCGCCAACTTCATCCAGGGCATCGAGCAGCTCACGGTCACCACGCTCCGTAACGTCATCGGCTCGCTCGACCTCGAGCAGACCCTGACCAGCCGCGACCAGATCAACGCCCAGCTGCGCGGGGTCCTCGACGAGGCCACGGGCAAGTGGGGCATCCGCGTCAACCGCGTCGAGCTCAAAGCCATCGACCCGCCCATGTCCATCCAGGAGTCGATGGAGAAGCAGATGAAGGCCGAGCGGGACCGCCGCGCTGCGATCCTCAACGCCGAGGGCACCAAGCAGTCCAACATCCTCACCGCCGAGGGCGAGAAGCAGAGCCAGATCCTGCGCGCAGAGGGCTCGGCGCAGGCCCGCATCCTCGAGGCCCAGGGCCAGGCCCGCGCCATCCAGCAGGTCTTCGACGCGATCCACCGCGGCAGGCCCACGCAGAAGCTGCTGGCCTACCAGTACCTCCAGGTGCTCCCGCAGATCGCGCGCGGCGACTCCAACAAGATGTGGATCATCCCCAGCGAGCTCACCGATGCGCTTCGCGGCATCGGCGGCGCGCTGAGCAAGACCACCAGCGGCCCGGAGCTCGAGGGTGAGGAGGAGTGGGCCGAGACGGGCGGCGCCCTTCCCGACGCGTTCCAGGAGACGGCTCTGGAGGATCCCGCCCAGGCCCTCGCCGAGGCGCGCGGCATGGCCGGAAAGGCGAGCCAGGAGGCGACCGAGCACGCGCAGCCGGGTCCGCAGGTGCAGCCGCCGATCCTGCCGCCGGCAGACGCCGTTCCGGAGCCGCCGGAGGGCGACCAGCCGCGCTGACGGACGCCCCACTCCGGCACCGGGCCACCCCGCTAGGGTGGCCCGGTGTCTGCTCTGGAGGTCGTCAGCATCCTGCTCGCCGGCCTCGCCGCAGGCACCATCAACACGATCGTGGGGTCGGGGACCCTGATCACCTTCCCGACCCTGCTGTTCTTCGGCATCCCACCGGTCAGCGCCAACGTCTCCAACACCGTCGGTCTGGTCTTCGGCGGTATCACCGGGGTCCACGGCTACCGACGCGAGCTCGCCGGGTCGCAGGAAGCCCTGCGGCGGCTCATGCCCATGTCGTTCCTCGGCGCCGTGGTGGGCGCGCTCCTGCTGCTCATCCTGCCGGAGTCTGCCTTCAGCGCCATCGTCCCGGCCCTGATCCTGCTCGGCGTCGTCCTGGTGATCGCGGGGCCACGGCTCCAGGCACTGGCGGCCACCCGGCATACCGACCGGGCCGTGCCCTGGCACCAGTGGGCGATGATGGCCGGGGTGTTCTTCGCGGGCATCTACGGCGGCTACTTCGGCGCCGCGCAGGGGGTGCTGCTGATGGGCATCATGACCGCGCTGAGCGCCGAACCGCTGCAGCGGCTGAACGGCTACAAGAACGTGCTCGGCACGGTGGTCAACGCGGTGGCCGCGGTGACATTCATGCTCGTCGCCTGGGGCACCATCCGGTGGTGGGTCGCGGCGCTGGTCGGGGTGGGCGCGTTCGCCGGCGGGATCGTCGGTTCCACTGTGGGGCGGCGACTCCCGCCCCTGGCCCTGCGCGGCGTCATCGTGCTGATCGGCGTCGTGGCGATCCTCAAGATCCTGCTGCTGGACTGACCGGTTCGATAGGTGGGGCAGGGAACGCCTTAGCCTGTGCGGGTGCCGATCCGGATCGAGACCCTCTCCGACGAGCGGCTGCTCGACTACGTGGGGCTCACGGACGTCGCCCTGCGGCGTCGCAGCGAGCCGGAGCAGGGCCTCTACATCGCCGAGTCGGAGAAGGTGATCCGGCGAGCCCTCGAAGCCGGCCATCGGCCGCGGTCCTTCCTGATGGCGCAGCGTTGGCTCACCGACCTGGGCGACGTCGTCGCGGATGCCGAGGCGCACGGCACACCCGTGTTCGTGGGAGACCACGACGTGATCGAGGCACTCACCGGGTTCCACCTGCACCGGGGGGCCCTGGCGTCGATGCAGCGCCCGGCCCTGCCGGCGCTTGACGACATTCTCGGCGGTGCACAGCGCGTGTTCGTCCTCGAGGACATCGTCGACCACACCAACGTCGGCGCCGTGTTTCGCAGCGCAGCCGCGCTCGGCGTCGACGCGGTCCTGGTGACGCCTCGGTGTGCGGACCCGCTGTATCGCAGGGCAATTCGCGTGTCGATGGGCACCGTCTTCCAGGTGCCGTGGACCCGCATCGACCCGTGGCCCGGCCGGATCGAGACGCTGCGCGCTGCCGGCTTCGTCGTCGCGACCCTGGCCCTGTCGGAGTCAGCCATCGGTCTGGACGAGCTCGCGGCCAACCCACCCGACCGCCTCGCGCTGGTGCTGGGTACCGAGGGCGACGGTCTTTCGCACCGCACGATCGCGGGTGCGGACCTCACGGTGACGATCCCGATGGCCGGGGGAGTGGACTCGCTGAACGTGGCGGCGGCCGGCGCCGTGGCCGCGTGGGCGCTCAGGCGGCGCCTGCGCGAGCACTGATCGGCGGTCGATAGGAGCCGGCTTGGGTGCCGGGACACTGCGGGGAGCGCCGCGGCCGATCGTGCCGGGACGCTTTTGCCGGGTGGCGTGGCCGCGTGGCCGATCAGGCGCCGGTGTTCTTCCAGGTCGCGGTGATGACGCCACGGGCCAGGGTGTGGAACCCGGCGTTGAACGCGGCCACGGCTGCGCTCACCGAGTCGTCGATCCCCAGGTCATCCGTGTCCAGGGCGCTGACGGAGAAGAGATAGCGGTGTGGCCGGTCGCCCTCGGGGGGCGCCGCACCGCCGAAGTCCTTCGTGCCGAAGTCGTTCACGACCTGGAAGGCACCCTCTGGCAGCCGGGTCCCGCCAGCGGCCCCCGCGCCCTCGGCCAGCTCGTGCACCGACGCCGGGATGCCCAGCACGAGCCAGTGCCAGAAGCCGCTGGGAGTCGGCGCGTCGGGGTCGAAGCAGGTGACGGCATACGACTTGGTCCCTTCTGGGGCACCCTCCCAGGCCAGGTGGGGTGAGACGTTGCCGCCGGAGATCCCCCAGCTGTTGTAGCAGTGCTGGGTGGGGAGGGTGTCGCCGTCGGAGAAGGAGTCGCTCCAGACCCGGAAGGAGGGCACCGGCGGGAGGTGGTCGTAGGGGACGGGTGCCATGGCGCGTTCGAGGCTCATGGCCTCGACCTTAGACAGTCCAGGGGCGAGGGAGGGCGATCTCAGGACACGAGTCGGTGCAGCAGCCGCTGCAGCTCGGCGGCCGGGTCGGCGGTGAGACCGCCGTGCACCGGTCCCGGCTGGACGACGGTGCTGCGCGGGGCGCTCAGCCACCCGAACCGGCGCCCGAGCGAGCCCAGGTCGGGCAGGCCACGCCCGTGCTCGCCCCGGCAGATGCGGCACACGGTGTCGAGCACGTCGTGGACCGAGCCCAGGTCGAGGTCCGGGGCCACCGCACGCAGCCGGGCCTCGTCGAGCCCGAAGGCGGCGTCCAGGAAGTCGACGCTCTGGCTGTAGAGGACGATGCCCACGTTGAGAAACTCCTCGCGGTCGACGCGGGGAACGCAGCGCAGCGTGACGTACTGGTAGGGATGCAGGTTCATGTGCCCCCTCCGGGCAGCCAGGCCTCGGGGGCACCGGCGCGGGCTGCGAGGTGGACACGGTAGGCCCGCCGCACCGCCGCTGCATCGGGCAGGTCGTCAGTCGTCTCGAGCCAGGCCTCTGGCACCGCTTCGACGACCTCATCGACGAGCTGCTCACTGAGCTGCGGCGCCATCCGGGCGTGGGCCTTGGCCGGGTTCTCCGCCACCTCGGCCAGGACGTGCTGGGAGGCGTCGAACGGCTGGCGCGCGAACCGCTCGGGATCCGGCGGCCGCCGTGGCCAGGAGTGGTGGAAGTACATGGCGGCACCGTGGTCGATGGCCCAGGTGCGGCGGTGCCAGACCAGGAGGTTCGGGTTGGTCCAGGTGCGGTCGACGTTCGCGGTGAAGGCATCGAGCCAGAGGATGTCGGCGGCGGCGTCCGGCTCCGGAGGCCGCGAGCCGTCGTAGCCGAAGGATCCGGGAAGGAAGTCCACGCCGAGGTTGGAGCCCAGGCTGGCGTTCAGGAGGTCCTGGACTTCCTCGTCGGCCTCGTACCTGGCCATCGGCGCCTGGATGTCGATGTCGACCAGCCGCGGGACCGGGATTGACAGCCGCCGGGCCAGCTCTCCCACGATGACCTCGGCGACGAGGACCTTGAGGCCCTGCCCGGCACCGCGGAACTTCACCACGTAGATGCCGTCGTCGTCGGCCTCGACCAGCCCTGGCAGCGACCCGCCCTCGCGCAGCGGCGTGACGTATCGCGTGGCCGTGACCTGGTCGAGCACGGCGCCAGCCTACGGGTGGCTTCGTGCCGGGCCGGTCAGGCCGTGCCGGTCAAGCTGCCGGTCAAGCTGCCGCTCAAGCTGCCGGTCAGGCGTCGCCGACGGTGACCGCCTCCGCCTCCACCTCCGATCCGATCGGCTCGGCGCCGTGGCCCGGCTTGGCGTCCACCGCGGTCCGCACGATGTCGCGGCCCGTGAGGAACACCCCCACGGCGGCCACGACAGCGACGGCGCCCACCCAGAAGGGCAGGTGAACCGACTGCTCACCAAGCTTGCCAGCAAGCCACGGGGCCACCGCGCCACCGGAGAAGCGCACGAAGCTGTATGCCGCCGACGCCACCCCCCGCTCGACGGGCGCCACCTTCATGACGGTTTCTGTGATGAGGGTGTTGTTGATCCCCAGGAAGGCACCGGCGGCCACCACGCCGGTCACGAGGACCGGCTTGTGCTCGGTCCAGATCGCCATGCTGGCCAGGATCACCGCGAAGCCGAGAAGTGCGCCCACGATCCCCACGGTGGTGCCCACCCGGCGTTGGATCCACGGCGCGACGATCACCGAGGTCAGGGCGAGCAGCAGGCCCCAGCCGAAGAAGACCAGGCCGACGCCGTGCGCCGAGAAGTCGAGCGGGAACGGGGTGAAGGCGAGCAGGGTGAAGAAGCCGAAGTTGTAGAGCAGGGCGGTAAGGGCAACGGTCAGCAGGCCTCGGTGCGACAGCGCGCGCAGGGGCGCCGCGAACGAGGTGGGTGCCTCGGTTCGTGGCGTCGCGGGGAGCAGGATGGCCGTCGCGACGAGGGCCACGGCCATCAGGACCGCCACCCCGAAGAAGGGCCAGCGCCACGACACTCCGCCGAGCCCGCCACCCACGAGCGGCCCAGCGGCGATGCCAAGCCCCAGGGCCGCCTCGTAGAGGATGATGGCCTGGCTCACCGATCCGCGGGCGGCGCGAACGATCGTCGCCAGGGCCGTGGCGATGAACAGCGCGTTGCCCAGCCCCCACACCGCGCGGAACGCGACGATGCCCGGGACGGCGTCCTGCATGCCGGCGAGGGCGGAGCCGACGATGATGATCGCCAGGCCGCTGAGCAGAGTCCGCTTGGCGCCCAGTCGGCTCGAGACCCACCCGGTCACGAGCATCGCCACCCCCATCACCGCCATGTAGCTCGTGAACAGCAGGGACACCTGGGCAGGGCCCGCGCCCAGCTCGTCCGCGATCGGCTTCAGGATCGGGTCGACGAGCCCGATGCCCATGAACGCGATGACGCAGGCGAAGGCAACAGCCCAGACGGTCTTTGGTTGGCGCCACATGAGGGCGATCAGTCCTTTCGGGGTGGGGTAGCGGCTGACGAGGCGGCCGCGAGGATCCGTTCGATGACGTCGACCGCGTCGCGGAGGCGGGCGCGGTCGGTCGCGTCGAGGTTCTGCAGGATGGGCTCGACCACGGCTCTGCGCGCTTCGCGCGCCCGGTCGAGGGTCCGCTGGCCGGAAGAGGTCAGCGAGATGAGGCTCGCCCGTGAGTCGTCCGGGTCGACCGATCTCTGGAGCCACCCCTCGGTCTCCAGCCGCTGGACCTGGGTGCTCATGGTCGGCTGGCTGCAGTGGTCGGCTGCGGCCAGCTCTCCGATGCGGACCGGGCCGAGCTCCTGGACGAGGGAGAGGAGTCGCGCCTGGGCCAACGGCAGGTCGAGGGAGGCGTGACGGCTTGCCCAGCGCGTCAGCGCCGCGGCGGCGCGCAGGAGGTCGGTGCCGAGGTCATCCGGGGCTGGCGGGCTTTGCGTCACGCGGCGCAAGGTTATATAGGGTACCTATGTAAATCAAGTTGACCGAGCTGCGGTGCGGCGCAGCCCCCGTGGCGTGCCGATCGCCTTCCGATCCGTGGGCTGTCCCGCAGCCACATGCAGGGTCCACCCCGGCCAATGGCACGATGAGGACATCCACAATGAGGACATACCGGACGGGCGCAGTGACGGGCACACGGCGCGCCGAGACGGCAGTCATCGACCAGTGACAGGAGACGAATCGTGAAACCCATCGACGTGGGAGCGCTGGCGCCCGAGTTCGAGCTGCCCGACCAGAGCGGAACGCTGCACCGGCTCACCGAGGAGCTCAAGTCCGGACCGGTGGTTCTCTTCTTCTACCCCGCGGCGATGACCGCCGGGTGCACCAAGGAGGCGTGTCACTTCCGTGACCTGGCTTCCGAGTTCTCAGGACTTGGGGCCCGCCGTCTCGGCATCAGCATGGACTCGGTGTCGAAGCAGGAGGAGTTCGCCCAGGTGAACGGGCTCGACTACCCGCTGCTCTCCGACGCCGATGGGGCCGTGGCCGAGGCTTACGGCGTGCGCCGTCGCGTTATCGCGCCGGTGCGGCGCGCGACGTTCGTGATCGGCCAGGACCAGGTCGTGCGGGAGGTCGTCGCCAGCGAGGTCAGCATGGACATCCATGCGGACCGCGCGCTCGAGGCCTTGTCGCGGCTGGCCACTGGATAGCTCGGCTGGCTACCACGCGCCGAGTGCCAGCACGGTCTCGAGCGTGTCAGCCTCGGCAGCCTGCTTGTCGTCGCGGTAGCGCAGCACCCGCGCGAAGCGCAGCGCCACCCCGCCCGGGTAGCGCGACGAGCGCTGCAGCCCGTCGAAGGCGACCTCGACGACCTGCTCAGGTCGTACCCACACGATGTGACCCTCCCGGGCCGTCTCCAGCTGGAGGAAGCGCTCGGTCTGCCACTCGAGCATGGCGTCGGTCATTCCCTTGAAGGTCTTGCCCAGCATCACGAAGCGCCCAGTGTCGCCGTCTCGGGCACCGAGATGGATGTTCGAGAGGAAGCCGCGGCGCCTGCCGCTACCCCACTCGACGCCCAGAACGACGAGGTCGAGCGTGTGCCTGGGCTTGACCTTGACCCAGCCGCTGCCGCGGCGACCGGCGGCATAGGGACTGTCCGCGGCTTTGACGACGACCCCCTCATGGCCCCGCCCGACCACGTCGGCGAAGAATGCCTGCGCCTGGTCGGCACCGGTGGCCAGGACCCGGGGCACGATCGCCTGCTGCGGCACCAGCCGCTCGAGCTCGTCGAAGCGCTCTCGTGCGGGGAGGTCGATCAGGTCGACGCCTCCGCTGTGGAGCACGTCGAAGAAGTATGCCGTGAGCGGCACCGCGGCGCGCAGGGCCCGCGGGTCGCTCGTGCTCGCCGTGCGCGCGCCGGTCACCTGGAAGGGCTGCGGACGCCCGTCAGGGCGCAGGGCGATGGCCTCGCCGTCGAGGACCACCTGCTCGGCCGCGATGCCCTGCACAACCTCGACGACCTCTGGAAGCCGGTCGGTGATGTCCTCCAGGCTTCGCGTGAACAGGCGGACGTCACCACCCGTCTTGTGGGCTTGGAGGCGTATGCCGTCGAGCTTGCAGTCGAGGTATGCGGCCTCTGCCCCCATGCCGGCAAGGGCCTCCTCGACGGTGGGGGCTGAGGCTGCCAGCATGGGCCGCAGCGGCTGGCCCACCGCGAGCCCGATGGAGTCCAGCGCGACCTGGCCGCCGGACCGCGCGGCCTCGGCCACTGCTGCCGTGTGCCCCGCGAGCATCGCGGCGCGTCGAACGGCTGCCTCGGGGACGTCGAAGGCCTTCGCGACGGCCGCCAGCATGACGCCGTCGAGCGCTCCCTGGCGCAGGGCGCCGGTCAACAGGGCCCGGAGAAACTCCTGCTCGGGTGGGGTTGCCGCCTGGAAGAGCGAGGTGACCAGCGCCAAGCGCACCGCGGTGGACCCGGTGCCCGACGCGGCGGCCAGCCGGTCGAAGGCGCTGTCGACCTCGGCCACCGTGAGGGTGGCCGCCTCAGCCGCAGGGGGCAGGCCCGACAAGCCACGCCAGCCCACGCCCACCCGCCGCTGCGGGATCACCCCTGCCAGGTAGGAGGCCACGATCGCCACGTCTGACGAGGCAGCCTTGAGCGCCTCGGCGACCAGGTGGACCTTCGCCGATCGGGAGCGCGTCTGGGTCAGGGAGCGCGAGACGGAGGCGACATCGGCGAGCAGCACAGGAGACATTCTGGTATCGGCCGCCGACAGCACTGGCTCATCCGGACCGACGGTGCTTTAGGGTTCGGTCGTTCGGACGCGAGAGGATGTGCCCGTGGAGTCCCGCATGCTCGCCGGTCGATACCGGTTGGACACCCTGCTTGGTCGGGGTGGCATGGCCGTGGTCTGGCGCGCCCTCGACGAGCAGCTCGACCGCGAGGTTGCCGTCAAGGCCGTCGACCTCAGCGGGCCGGACAGCGAGAAGGCTGCCGAACGCTTCCGCAAGGAGGCGCGCACGACCGCCCGCCTCAACCACCCCAACATCGTCACCGTCTTCGACAGCGGCGTCGACGGCCAGACGGCATACATCGTCATGGAGCTGCTCAGCGGTCCGACCCTCGCAGCCGAGCTGCTCGAGCACGGACCCATGGAGTTCGACGAGGTGCGCCGGATCGGCCAGCAGGTCTGTGCCGGCCTCGCGGCGGCCCACGAGGCCGGGGTCATCCACCGCGACATCAAGCCCGGCAACATCGCCTACGCGGCCGACGGCACGGTCAAGGTGCTCGACTTCGGTATCACCCAGCTGGTCGACGAGGCCATGGGGCTGCAGTCGCTCACCGCTCCGCAGACCGTCCTGGGCACCGCCGAGTACCTCTCGCCCGAGCAGGCCAGCGCCATGCCCATCGACGCGCGCGCCGACCTCTACGCCTTCGGCTGTGTCCTGGCTGCCCTCCTGACCGGTCAGCCGCCCTACGTCGGCGACTCCTCGGTGTCCGTCCTCCTCCAGCACACCCAGGCCCCGCTGCCTGACTTCGCGGGCCGGCGGCCCGACATGCCGCGCGGCTTCGTCGACCTGCTCCAGGACCTCCTGGCCAAGGACCGGTTCGACCGGCCCCGCACAGCCAAGGAGGTCCAGGCGCGGCTGGCGGGCCTGAGCCTGTGGCCTCCGTCGGAGGAGTTCCCACCGGATCTGCCCGGCCAGCCAACGAGCTCCGGGGCCATGTCAGCGGCCACGCCCTCCGAATCGGCGACGCCGCCCGCTCCGTCAGGCGCTGCTTCGGCCAACGCAGGGGCTGGCGCGCCCGGTGTCGCCCCGACCGCCTCCGGCGAGGCTCCCGCACCGTCCGAGCGACCGGCCGACGGCGAGGGCGAGTCTGAGCCCGAGGACCCGGCCTCCGGGGTCACGACGATTGCAGCGGCGGCGCCCGCGCTCGTGGCGGCCTCGGCAGCCCATGCCGGAGCGGGCACCGCCCGCAGTCCGGGCCCAGCCGGCACAGCCGCCGAAGAGGACACCGAAGGCTCGGGGGAGTCCGATGCCGGGGCCTCTGCAGAGTCCGGGCGGAGCGCGCATCCGCTTCGAGAGCCCTGGATCCCCCCGCGTCCCCCATCACGGGTCACTGCCGGCGACCAGCCGGGGTCCACGCAGGTCATGTCGATGACCACGGCCGGGGAAACGCGGGCCAGCCGCGCGGCCGCCCGCTCGACCCTCCGGCATACCCTCGTGCTCTGGATCCTGGCAGTGGCTGCGGTGCTTGCGGCCGTCATCCTGTGGCTGGCCACGCGCGACGCTTCGGCGGGCGCCAGCCAGGACGCTGGGGGACAGACCCAGGCCACCACAACAGCCCTGTCGCCCCCGACCACGACGCCCAGCGCTACCACCACGACCACCGACGGGATCTCCAGCCCGCAGGAGGCCGTGGCGCAGATGAGACGTGCGGTGAGCGACACCCGCAGAGGGCGGGAGATCGACGCTCGCGCAGCGCTGGTCCTCAACCGACGCCTCGACGAGATCTCGGCAGCCCTGCGCGACGCCCGGGGCGGCCGCGGCAAGGATCCCAGCCAGCTGGTCAACGACCTCGCCAAGACCATCAACGACCTGGCCGACCAGGGACACATCACGTATGCCGGCCAGCAGCTGCTCGCGGGTCCGTTTGCCGACCTGCAGCGGCAGGTGCCGCCGCCGAGCGACTAGGGCGTGTCTGCTAACTCCTGAGGCGGTGGGTGACTACGAGCGCGGCAAGGGTGACACCGCCGAGGTAGGTCAGCGCGTACTTGTCGTAGCGGGTGGCGACTCCGCGCCACTGCTTGAGTCTGTTGAAGCCGCGCTCGACGGTGTTGCGGTGGGTGTATAGCGAGGGGTCGAATGCCGGTGGCCGGCCCCCGGCTGAGCCCTTGGCCTTGCGGCGGGCGATCTGATCGGAGCGTTCGGGGATGGTGTGCCTGATCCGCATCTGGCGCAGCCGGGCACGGGTGCTGTCGTGGGAGTAGGCCTTGTCGGCCAGCAGCCGCAAGCTCCGGTTCGGCGCCTTGGTCAGGTGCTTGGTCAGCAGCGGCACCAGAACCGGGTTGTCCCCGGCCTGGCCCGCGGTCAGTGACAGTGTGACCGGGGCGCAGGAGGCATCGGTCAGGGCGTGGACCTTACTGCTCAGGCCTCCCCGGGAGCGGCCTAGCGCGTGGTCAGCCGGCTCGCCGGGCCATTTCTTGTGATTCGACCCAGCCCCCTGTGTCCTGCGCGGCGACCCCGTCGCTGGACCCCTGGCAGGGCTCCTGCCCCTCATCCCCGAAGCCCTCATCGTGGAACCTGGCGCCGGCCGCGTGCTGGTGGGCCCGCACGATCGTGGAGTCCACCGACAGCACGTTCAGCCACTGTGCAGCCGGCTGCCTGCTCGTCGCTGCCTGAACCGCCTCCAGCATCCGCTGGTAGGTGCCGTCCGTCGACCAGAGCTGGTGCCGCTCCCAGATCGACTGGTACTTACCGAAACCCGCCGGGACGTCCCGCCACGGCGCGCCCACCCGGAACCGCCACGCGATGCCCTCCAGGGTCACCCGGTGATCGTTCCAGGGGCGCCCCCGACGACCGGTCCTCGGCGGGAGCAGCGGCCCCAAGATCTCCCACAACTCATCCGTGATCACGCCCT